>NZ_JBEXYP010000015.1:0-189531 GCF_040630995.1 Micromonospora sp. NPDC005710
GCCGGCGATCTCCACCCCGGCGGGCAGCGTCGCCTGCACCGCCAGGTGGTCGTGCGGAGCGTCGCCCGCGTAGCGAACGGCCGGCCGGACCCCCGTACCGGCCGGCGACGCACGGTCCGGTCAGCTGCCGTCGGAGGCGTTCAGCGTCACCCGGGCGTTGTTGTCGGCCGGCGTGGCGTCAGCCACCGCGCCGTCGCCGTAGCTGGTGCTCAGGACGAAGTCGACGGCCCCCAGCTCACCGGCGACGGTGTCCGCCGACGTGCGGAACAGCACCGCGAAGGTGCGCTCCTCTCCTTCGGCCATCCGCCCACCGGGGACCTCGAAGAACCCGCCGAAGCTCGGCGAATCCTGCGGGTCGGTGCCGGCGATCTCCACCCCGGCGGGCAGCGTCGCCTGCACCGCCAGGTGGTCGTGCGGAGCGTCGCCCGCGTAGCGAACTGTCACCGGCAGCCGGCCCGCGTACGTCCCGTCGGCCTGCCGGGTCAGGGTGAGCGCGTCAGCTCCGGCCGTCAGCGACGCGTTCGGCGAGGTGTCCTGGACGTACGGCCGCGGGTGGCGCAGCGAACCGTTCGTGGCCCGGAACAGTGTGGTGACGTCCCGGCCGGCCGCGACCTGCTGGGTGCGCCCGGGCACGACCTCGACCCGCCCATCCGCCGCCGTCATCGCGTACCGGCGGGGTGCGGTCAGCACCTCGAAGAAGATGTCGACGCTGCGTCGCTCGCCCGGCTCGAGATCCGGCCCGCCCACCGAGCACTCGAAGACCCGCCGGTTCTCCACCGGGTCGGCCTGGAAGCAGGGGCCGCCGGGCGCCAACCCGTCGAAGGAACCGGCGACCGGTTCGGTGACCAGGATGCTGTAGTAGTCGGCGGCCCGGCTGCGGTTGGTGATCGTCACCGGCAGGGTGCCCCGGTAGCCGTTCCCGGTCGGCTCCAGGACCAGCCGGCCCGCCGAGATGGCGGCCGGCGCGCCGGTCGACGCCAACGCGGCGGTGCCCGGCAGCGTGGCCAGCAGCGCCAGCGCCGAGCCCACCAGCACACCTGCGCGGAGCGTGGTACGAGTGTTCATGGACGTTCCCTCCCCGTTGTCGGCGGCCGTGCTCGGCGCGCCATACCCCGTTAGAAGTCCCGAACGGGCCTCGGGGTTGCAGCCGGACGCTGTGGTTGACTGTCGGGAGGGGGACAGGAGGGGGTCGTCGTGCAGCTGCCGGCAGTGCTCGGTGAGCCGATCCGGTTCGTGCTGAACTGGGGGCGCCGCTACTCGCTCTGGGTGTTCAACTTCGGCCTGGCCTGCTGCGCCATCGAGTTCATCGCCACCAGCATGGGTCGGCACGACTTCATCCGGCTCGGCGTGATCCCGTTCGCCCACGGCCCCCGGCAGGCCGACCTGATGGTGGTCTCCGGCACGGTGACCGACAAGATGGCCCCGGCGATCAAGCGGCTCTACGACCAGATGCCCGAGCCGAAGTACGTCATCTCGTTCGGCGCCTGCTCCAACTGCGGCGGCCCCTACTGGGACTCGTACTCGGTGACCAAGGGCGTCGACCAGATCATCCCGGTCGACGTGTACGTGCCCGGCTGCCCGCCCCGGCCGGAGGCCCTGTTGCACGGCATCCTCCGCCTCCAGGAGAAGATCGCCGCCGAGCAGTCCGGCATCGGCGGTGTGCCACAACGGGACGTGCTTGCCGCCCCGCTGGACGCCCCGCCCCGCGAGGCCGCCGCTCCCCGTACTGTCGACTCGCTCACCGCCCCGCCGGTACGCCCACCCGCCGCGACCTGAGGTCACGCACGTCGCGCCGGGCTTTCCACGCAGCATGATCGATGGATGGTCGGTTCGCCACCCCGTCCTGGACCGGCCGCACTAGCCTGCGGACTATGAGCAGCTCAGTGGACCAGCGGTCCACCCACATCGTCGACGTGCTCACCGAGGAGTTCGGCGCGTCGATGGCGATCGACCCGGCCGCCTTCCGCCGCAAGTTCCGCAAGATGGCGGCATCGCCGTTCGCCTTCTACCGGGGCAGCGCCGCGCTGTTCTACGCCGACCAGCGCGGAGAATTCGCCGACGACCGGTTCGCCGACGAACGGACCAGCCGGGTGTGGATCCACGGCGACCTGCACGCGGAGAACTTCGGCACCTACATGAACGCCTCCGGGCAACTCGTGTTCAACGTCAACGACTTCGACGAGGCGTACGTCGGGCCGTTCACCTGGGACCTTCGCCGGCTCGCGGCGAGCGTGGCGCTGCTCGGCTACGGCAAGGCGCTCTCCGACACCGCGATCGGGGACCTGGTGGCCGGGTTCGCCCGGTCGTACCTGACCGAGCTGCGGGCCATCGCCGCCGGCGGTGACGACGCCATCGGTTCGATCACCCTGGACAACGCCGACGGGGTGCTGCGCCGGGTGCTCCAACGGGCCCGGCTCAACACCCGCGTCGACCTGCTGGCCGCGCAGACCACAATCGACAACTACGAACGGCGCTTCTCCATCGGCGACGGGGTCTTCGAGATCGACGACCCCACCCGGGACCTCGTCAGCGCCGCCTTCCAGGACTACCTGGGCACCCTGCCCACCGCCTCGACGCAACTGCGCCCGGTCGCCGCGCGGATCAAGGACGTGGTGCTGCGCAAGGGAGTGGGCATCGGCTCGGCCGGGCTGCCGTCGTACAACCTGCTCCTGGAGGGAAACACCCAGGCACTCGAGAACGACGTCGTCATCTACATGAAGCAGGCGCAGGTGCCGGCCGTGGCGCGGTACGTCACCGACGAGTCGGTCCGGGGCTACTTCCAGCACCAGGGGCACCGGACCGCCGAGTCGCAGCGGGCGTTGCAGGCCCACGCCGACCCGTGGCTGGGCTACACCGAGCTGAACGGGGCCGGGCAACTCGTCGCCGAGGTCTCCCCGTACGCCGCCGACCTGGACTGGTCGGACGTCAACGAGCCGGACGAGCTGACCGGTGTCCTCGTCGACCTCGGCCGGGCGGTGGCCCGGATGCACTCGGTGGCCGACGACGAATCCAGTCACGACCTGGTGGACTACTCCACCGAAGAGGCGATCGTCGCGGCGGTGGACTCCGACGAGCCGGGCTTCGTCACCCACCTGGTGGACTTCGCCCACTCGTACGGGGTGCGCGCCCGGCAGGACCATCAGCTCTTCGTCGACCTGTTCCGCAACGGTCGGCTGCCGGGCATCTGATCGCGGGCGGCGTCGCTCAGGACGCGAACTCCAGCACCACCTTGATGTCGTCCCGCCCCGGGGTGTACGCGTCGGCGTACCGGTTCACCGGCACCCGCCTGGTGATCAGCGACTCCAGCCAGACCTGGTCGGCGCGGGCGAGCGCCTGCGCGGCCATGTTCCAGTGCCGCCGGTTGGCGTTCACCGAGCCGAACACCACGTTGTTCTCCAGCACCAACGTCCGGTTGAGAGCACCGGCGTCGAAGTCGATGATCCGGCCACCGCTGGACACCCCCGCCAGGCAGACGATCCCGGTCGGGGCCGCCTTGCACATGACGTCGAGGACCACTGTCGGAGCGCCGGTGCACTCGATCACCACGTCCGGCTCGAAGGGCAGGTCGTTGACCGGCACCGTGTGGTACGTGGCGCCCAGCCCCGCAACCAACTCCGGCTTCGGCCCGTCGGTCGCCCGATCCAACACGTGCACGGACAGCCCGCGCTGAGTGCCCAGCAACGCGGCCAGCAGCCCGATCGGCCCCGCCCCGGTCACCAGGACGGTCTGCGGCTGCCACTCCGCCCGATGCCCGATCCGCTCGATGTGGTCCCACGCCTTCGCCACCACGCTCGTCGGCTCCAGCAACACGCCGACCTGGGCCAGCGCCGGATCGAGAGCCACAGCGAACTGCGGCTCGACCCGCCAGCGATCCCGGGCGAACCCGGCCAGTGCCTTGATGCCGTGCTCGGTGTACCGACCATTGCGGCACATGTCCCACTCGCCCACCGCGCAGTTCACGCAGGGCACCGGATCGGGATACCTCACGATCCCCGCCACCAGGTCACCGGGTTGCAGGGTGCCGCTCGAATCCTCGATCACCCGGCCCAGTGACTCGTGCCCGATGACCAGGCGGTCGGCACCCGGCGGCGCCTCGCCGTACTCCCCGGCGATGATCTCGTGGTCGGTGCCGCAGATCCCCACCGCCAACGCCTCGACCAGGACAGAACCCTCCTCGGCAGCCGGCTCCGGCTGATCCTCGACAAGGCTCAGCGAGTTGGCGACCCCAGGTCTCACCGTCACAGCGCGCACGCCCCCCATCTTTCCCCGCCGGAGCGTGCGCCGCGACCAAAGCCGGCAGATCGCCGGGCCTCGACGGCGGCCAGGCGTGGACCCGGGCGGCACTAGGATCAGCGGCATGACTCCCGAAGAGGTCGGCGCTCGACTGGTCGCGCTGCTCGCGCCGGTCGAGGCGACCCCGTCGGTCTCCGGCGGGCAACGGTTCGCCCGGGCCACAGTCGACGTGCCGTCGGCGAGTTGGCTGACCGCGATCACCGCCGCCCGCGACGACACCGAGCTGGCCTGCGACTACTTCGACTGGCTGTCCGCCGTCGACGAACTGGCCGAGGGCTTCGACGTCGTTGCCCACCTCTGGTCGACGCGGCTGCGCCACGGCCTGCTGCTACGTACCCGGCTATCCCGCGGCACGCCGACTGTCGCCTCGATCATCGACGTCTACCCCGGGGCCGCCTGGCACGAGCGGGAAACGCACGAGATGTTCGGCATCGACTTCGCCGGGCACGGGGAACTGCTGCCACTGCTGCTGCCCCCGGAATTCGAGGGCCACCCGCTGCGCAAGGAGTTCGTGCTCGCCTCCCGGGTGGCCAAGCCGTGGCCGGGCGCGAAGGAGCCGGGCGAGTCCGAGGCCGGCGGCGGCCGTCGACCCATCCGCCCGCCTGGCGTTCCCGCCCCAGGCGAGTGGGGCACCACGCCCACCCCGGCCGGCGCCGGTGGGGTGGGGGAGGGCCCGCGCGGCGGCACCCCGGCCAGACCAGCCCGGGAGCGTCCGGCGCGGCCCGCCCCAGGTACCCGTCCGGCGCGTACACCCCGGCCTGCCGGCACCGTCGACGGCCCGATCCCCGCCGACCAGCCCGCGCCCGGCGTCGGCCCGGTCGAGTCCGCGCCCGGCGTCGGCCCGGCCGCCGAGTCCGCGCCCGGCGCTGGCCCGGCGGGTGAGTCTGTGCCTGGCGTTGGCCCGGCCGCCGAGTCCGCGCCCGGCGCTGGCCCGGCGGGTGAGTCTGTGCCTGGCGTTGGCCCGGCCGACCAGCGCACGTCCGGTGTGGGCCCGGCAGATTCCGCGCCTGGTGCCGGTCCGGCCGAGTCCGCGCCCGGTGTTGGCCGGGCCGGTGAGTCCGTGCCTGGCGTTGGCCCTGCCGGTGGATCCGCGGGCGATGGTGGCCAGGCCGACCAGTCCGCGCGCGACGCCGGCATGCCGGGCACGCCGGGCGAGGGCCCGGCCGCGTCGGGCGGCGAGCCGATCGCGGACCCGCCAGGCCGTGGGCGGAGCGACCACGACGGGGGTACGGCCTGATGCCGCTCTGGGTGGAGTTGGTGCTCCGGATCGGCGGCGTGGTCGTCGCGTTCCTCACCCTGCCGCTGCTCGTCGGCCAGGCCGAGCACAAGGTGATGGCGCACATGCAGGGCCGGCTCGGCCCGATGTACGCAGGTGGCTTCCACGGCTGGGCGCAACTCGTGGCCGATGGGGTCAAGTTCGTGCAGAAGGAGGACATCACGCCGCGCGAGGCGGACCGGGCGGTGTTCCGGCTGGCCCCCGTGGTGGCTCTGGTGCCATACCTGCTGGTGTTGCTGGTCATCCCGCTCGGTCCGAACGACCTGGTCGGGCAACCGTTGGACATCGGCCTCTTCTTCGTGCTGGCAGTGGTCGGCGTCGGGGTGGTGGCGGTGCTGATGTCGGCGTGGGCCTCGGCCAACAAGTACAGCCTGCTGGGCGGGTTGCGAGGGGCGGCCCAGTTGCTCGGATACGAGCTGCCGCTGGTGCTGGCCGCCGCGTCGGTGGCGATGGCGGCGGGCACCCTCAGCCTCTCCGGCATCGTCGAGGCATGGCAGCCGTGGTGGCTCCTCTGGCAGGCGCCCGCAATGATCATCTTCTTCGTCGCCGGGCTGGCCGAGATTCGTCGACCTCCGTTCGACATGCCGGTGGCCGACTCGGAGCTGGTCTTCGGCTACATGACCGAATACACCGGTCTGCGGTTCGCGTTCTTCCTGCTCGCCGAGTACGTCGGCATCGTGGTGATCGCCGCCCTGACCACTGTGCTGTTCCTGGGCGGCTGGCAGGGCCCGTTCGCCGACGACCAGCTGGGCTGGCTCTGGACGCTGCTCAAGATCTTCGCGGTGTCCTTCGTGATCATCTGGCTCCGGGTGTCCTACCCCCGGCTGCGCGAGGACCAACTGCAACGCCTCTGCTGGCTGGTACTGGTCCCCGCCTCCCTGGCCCAGCTGGTCCTGACCGCAGCCGTCCGCCTGGCGCTGTAAAGCCCCGCCGCCGACCGCCCTTGCCCTGCCTGCCCGGCCCCCTGCCTGCCCGGCCCCCTGCCTGCCCGGCCTCGCCTCGCCCCGCCCCGCCCTGCCCTGCGTCGATCATGGAGTTGTGGTGGGGGACATATAGCCCAAAGAGCTTGAATCCGGGCACCACAACTCCATGATCGACGGGCTCAAGGCCCCGTAACCCGCGATCTTGCACTTGCTGTGCCGGCATAAGGGATGTAGCACTCGAATCGCCATCCGAAAGTGCAAGATCGGCGCAGGAGTGGGGGCTGCGGCTGGGCTGGGCGGGCTGGTGCGTGACGGCCGGCGCTGATGCTGGCGGGCGGTGTTGTCAGGTCAGCGGGGTGTGGTTTGGGTTTACGGGTTCGGCTGGCGGTGGGGGTGGGGTGCCGTTGCCGAAGGGGCGGCCGCCGAGTGCTTCCCGGCCGTGTGGGGTGAGCCAGTTGGACAGGTCGGGGCCGAGCGGGACAATCCCGGTCGGGTTGATGTCGCGGTGCACCTCGTAGTAGTGCCGCTTGATGTGGTCGAAGTCGATGGTGTCGCCGAACCCGGGGGTGTGGAACAGGTCCCGGGCGTACGCCCACAGCACCGGCATCTCGCTCAGTTTCTGCCTGTTGCACTTGAAGTGACCGTGATAGACCGGGTCGAAGCGGACCAGCGTGGTGAACAGCCGCACGTCGGCCTCGGTGATGGTGTCGCCGACGAGGTAGCGCTGGTCGGTCAGCCGTGCGGTAAGCCAGTCCAGTCGGTCGAAGAGTTGGTGGTACGCCTTGTCGTACGCCCCCTGGCTGCCCGCGAATCCGCACCGGTAGACGCCGTTGTTGACGTCTCGGAACACCACGACGTTCACCTCGTCGATCTGCTCCCGAAGGTGTTCGGGGTAGAGCTGCGGGGCGCCCTCGCGGTGGTACGCGCCCCACTGCGTGGAGAGGTCCAGGCTCATCTGCGCGTAGTCGTTGGTCACCACCTGCCCGGTCGGCACGTCCACGATCGCCGGCACTGTGATGCCGCGCTCGTAGCCGGGGAAGCGCTTGAAGTACGCCTCCTGGATGCGCTCGATGCCGAGCACCGGGTCCCGTCCGTCCGGGTCGAGGTCGAAGGTCCAGCTTCGCGCGTCGTGGGTCGGGCCGGCGACTGCCATCGAGATGGCGTCCTCGAGACCGAGCAGCCGCCGTACGATGATCAGTCGGTTGGCCCAGGGGCAGGCCCGGCTGACGGCCAGCCGATACCGGCCCGGCTCCACCGGGTAGCCGTCACGCCCGTCCTTGGTGATCCGGGTGGCGATGTACCGCTGGTCGCGGGTGAACTCCCCGCCCGGCTCGACGTACGTGCCGCCTTTTTCCTCGCCCACGTCACCCTCCCGGTCTGGGTCAGTGTGTCTCTACCCCATCCTCACGGATCTACGGCTCCACGGCGGCCCCGGATACCCTGCCGGCATGATGGATGTGGAGGGGGCGGCCCGGCGGTTCATCGCGGATGTGTGGAATGCCCGCCAGGAGGAGTCGGCGTACGAACTGGTTGCCGAGGAGTGCCCGGGGCTGGGCGGCACCGGGCCGGAGGCCACGCTGGCCTGGCATCGTGAGCGCCGGGTGGCCTTCCCGGACCTGCGCTACAAGATCGTCGACGTGGTCGCGGCCGGCGAGCGGGTGGCGGTGCACTGGCGGGCCGCCGGCACTCACGTCGGGCAGTTCGGGCCGGTGCCGCCGACGGGTCAGGTGGTCAGCTATTCGGGGGCGACGTTCCTGCGTTTCGACGCGGCGGGTCGGATCGTCGAGGTGTGGAGCTGCAACGAGTTGTTCCAGTTGCTGCAACAACTCGGCGTGGAGATGCTCCCGCCGGCCGTCGTCAGCGGACCCGGGGCGTGATGCGGCTGATCGGCAGGTTGATCGGGAAGGGCTCGCCGGTGTCGACGAACTTCGTCCACCGCCCGGTCTCGGTGTAGACCTCGTTCACCGCGTCACGTCGTAGCCGTCGGGGCAGTCCTCGTCGAGCGCAGCACCCAGGAGCCCGGTGATGGTCTGGTGGCTGCCGGTGGGGGAGGGAGGCATCAGCAGCACCCCATCGAGCAGTTCCCGGCGGCGGCCATCCTCGGGCAGCGCATCCAGGTCGTCAGTCGTCCATCCGCCTTCGGGCGGGCAGACGCTCTGCAGCGCGGCGGTCATGGCGGGTCCTTCCAGGCGTGTCGTTCTCTCACGAGCACCGTACGGCCGTCGACCTGTGGGTGGTGGTCGCGCGCGCCGTGGCCACAGGGCAGGATGGTCGACATGAGCGACCCCAGCGAGCGCGGTGACGCCGGCGAACGCGGCCTTCCCGGCGCGGGCCTGGTGAAGGGGCTGGCGGTCACCCTCAAGACGATGACCAGCCGGTCGACCACCCAGCAGTACCCGGACGTGGCCCCCGACCTGCCGCCCCGCTCGCGTGGGGTGATCGCGCTGTCGGAGGAGAACTGCACTGTCTGCATGCTCTGCGCCCGCGAGTGTCCGGACTGGTGCATCTACATCGACTCGCACAAGGAGGAGGTGGCGGTGCCTGGCGCCGCCCGCCCCCGCCAGCGCAACGTGCTCGACAAGTTCGACATCGACTTTTCGCTGTGCATGTACTGCGGCATCTGCATCGAGGTCTGCCCCTTCGACGCGCTCTACTGGTCGCCGGAGTTCGAGTACGCCGAGTACGACATCAAGGACCTGCTGCACGACAAGGACCACCTCGGTCAGTGGATGGCGACCGTTCCGCCGCCGCCCGCACACGACCCGAACGGCGAGCCGGCGAAGGAGGAGACGTCCGCCGCCCGCAAGGCGGCAGCCGCACGTCCGGCTCCTCCGGTGGTACGCCTCGACGCCGACCAGGACCCGGCGTCGTGACCGCCCGAGCCGGTGGGGCGGCCCGGTGACCGGGGCGGATGTGCTGCTGCTCGCTCTCGGCGCGGTGGCGGTAGGTGCCGGTGTGCTGGTGGTGACCACGAAACACCTGGTCCGGGCCGGGCTCTACCTGGTGGTGTGCCTGGGCGCGTTGGCCGGTGACTTCCTGGTGCTCAGTGCCGAGTTGGTGGCCTGGGTGCAGGTGTTGATCTACGTGGGCGCGGTGGTGGTCCTGCTGCTCTTCGCGGTGATGCTGACCCGGGCTCCGATCGGTGTCTCCGACGACCTGGACCGGCCCGGCTGGCCGGCCGCCCTGATCGGTGGTGGCGCGGGGCTGGGATTGACCGCCCTGCTCGTCGACGCGTACCGCTGGAGCACCGTCACACTGCCCGCCGCGGGCACCGCCGAGCGGCTGGGTGAGCAGATCTTCCAAACCTGGGTGCTGCCGTTCGAGGTGCTCTCGGTGTTGTTGCTGTCCGCCCTGGTGGGCGCGATCGTGCTGTCCCGCCCGGACATCGGCCGAGCCGCCCCGCAACGCGACGGCCGGGCAGCCGACCTGGTCGACAGCGAGCCCGGGGGGCACCGGTGAGGCCGGTCATCCCGTACGTCACCGCCGCCCTGCTGTTCGGCCTCGGCGTGTACGGCGTCCTGCGCCGCCGCAACGCGGTGCTGGTGCTGATGTCGGTCGAGTTGATGCTCAACGCGGTCAATTTGATCCTGGTCACCGCTGACACCACCGCCCGGGCCGTGCTCCCGCACTCGGGTCAGGTCTTCGCGCTGTTCGTGATCGTTCTCGCCGCCGCCGAGATCGGGGTGGGGCTGGCGATCGTCCTTCAGCTCTATCGGCTGCGGGCCACTGTGGCGGTGGATGACGTGCCGCTCACCGAGTCGCCGGCTCCCGTCGGCGGACGCGAGCCGGCTGTCCTGGATTCGGAGGCGGGCCGGTGAGCGGGGTGCTCGGGGCGCTGCTGCCCGCCGTGCCGCTGGTTGCCGGGCTGCTCGGGCTGCTGCTGCCACCGGCCCCCCGGCGGGACGGCGTGCCCGGCGGCGACCGGGCCCGCACGGTTGCCGTGACGCTCGGGGTCACCGGCGCGGCCGGGGCGTTGGCGCTGGCCGTGGCGCTGCTGTTCACCGTCGACGGCTCGACGGAGACGTCGACCACCTGGGTCGACGTCGGCGGGCTGGTGGTGACCCTCGGCGTCCGGCTGGACGGTGCCGCCGCGCTCGTCGCGGTGGCGGTCACCGCTGTCGCCCTGGCCGTGCAGGTCTACTCGACCGGTTACCTGCGGCGCGGTCCCCACGACGACGTCGACGTGGATCATCGTTACCCGCCCTACGCCGCCCAGATCAGCCTCTTCACCGGTGCCATGCTGCTGGTGGTGGTAGCCGGTGATCTGATCATGCTGCTGGTCGGCTGGGAGGTGATGGGTCTCTGCTCGTACCTCCTGATCGCCCACGACCGCCGACTGGCCGGCGCCCCCGCCGCGGCCATGAAGGCGTTCCTGGTGACCCGGGTCGGTGACGTCGGGTTCCTGCTCGGCATCGCGCTGCTGGGTGTGTCGACGGGCAGCTTCCGGATAGCCGACGTGCTCGCCCACGACCATTCGGGCGTCACGTTGACCGCCGCCGGCCTGCTGCTGCTCGCCGGTGTGGCCGGTAAGAGCGCGCAGTTCCCGCTGCACACCTGGCTGCCGGACGCGATGGCCGGCCCGACGCCGATCTCCGCGCTGATCCACGCCGCGACGATGGTCGCCGCCGGGGTGTACGCGGTGGCTCGGCTCTACCCGCTGTTCACTGCCGCGCCTGTCACCCTGACCGTGCTGGGTGTGCTCGGCGCGATCACGCTGCTGCTCGGCGCGCTCGCCGCCACCGCCCAGGACGACATCAAACGCGTGCTGGCCTGGTCGACGGTGTCCCAACTGGGTTACCTGACCGGCGCGCTGGCGGTCGGCTCACCGTCGGCGGCACTGTTCCACCTGCTCACCCACGCCGCCTTCAAGGCGCTGTTGTTCCTCGCCGCCGGCGCGGTGATCCACGCCGTGGGCACCACACTGATGTCGGAGATGGGCGGGCTGCGACGCAGCATGCCCGTGACGTTCTGGTGCACTGTGGTGGGCCTGGGCTCGCTGGCCGGGGTGCCGCCGTTGGCCGGCTTCTGGAGCAAGGACGGCGTACTGGCGGTCGCCGAGTCGGCCGCTCTGGAGGGCACCGGCGCGGCCCCGTCCTGGGTGGGCTGGATCGTCTGGGTCGCCGGGTTGATCGGTGTGGCACTCACCGCCTGGTACGCCGGTCGGCTGCTCCTGCGCGCCTTCTTCGGCGCTCCACGTCTGCCGCTGGTCCAGCCGCACGACCCGCCGGCGGTGCTGCGCTGGCCGGTGCTGCTGCTGGCAGTGCCGGCCGCGCTGCTCGGTCTGGCCGGGTTCGCCGGGGCGTTCGCCGACCGGCTGCGGTTCCCCACCGTCCCGGTGGCGGGTTCCGAGGACGGCCTGGTCCACCTGGGGCCGGGGGTGCTGTTGCCGCTCGCGTTCCTGCTTGCCGGCGCGGCACTCGTCACGCTCGGGTGGCGTCGTGATCCGGCCGGCGACCCGGCGGCCGCGCTGGGTCCGCTGCGGCCGGTCTTCGCCAGCGGGTTCCGGCTCGACGACGTCCAGCACACCCTTGTGGTACGTCCCGTCCGCGCGCTGGCCCGCGCCGCGCGCACCGGTGACGAGGTGGTGGTGGACGGCGCGGTCGAGGGCAGCGGGCGAGCCGCTTCCGGCCTGGGCGCGGGGCTGGCCGCGCTGCACCGCGCGGCGTTGCCCCGGGCCGCCGCCGGCGTACTGGCCGGTGCGCTGCTGATCGGCCTGGCCGCCGCCCTCCTTGGAGCTAACTCATGACGTTTGGGCAGGGGTTGCTTGTCGCTGTCCTGGCGCTGCCGGCGCTGGGTGCGGTCGCTGTGGTGGCGACGCCCCGGGACCGGGCGGCCCGGCTGGTCGGCACGGTCGCGGCGGCGCTGACCCTGCTGGCGGCGGTGCCGCTGGTGTTCGGCCGTCGAGGCTGGGTCGCCTGGTCGGCCGACGCCCCGGCGGTGCGCCCGTGGCACCAGCTGGATCTGCAGTGGGTGCCGGGTCTGGAGCTGCGCTTCCACCTTGGCGTCGACGGCATCTCCTGGCCGCTCGTGGTGTTGACCGCGCTGCTCACGTTGCTCTGCTGCGCGTACACGGTGTGGCGGGTGCCGGACGGCGGCACCGGCCGGGCGCTCGTGGCGTTGCTGTTGGTGGTCGAGGTGGGCATCCTGGGCACCTTCCTCGCCCTGGACCTGGTGCTGTTCTTCCTCTTCTTCGAGGTCGTCCTGCTGCCGATGTACGCGATCATCGCCGGCTGGGGTGGGGCGGACAGGCGTCGGGCGGCCCGCAAGTTCGCCCTCTACACGCTGTTTGGCTCGGTGTTGCTGCTGGTCGGCGTGTACGTGGTGGTCGCCGCCGCCGGCACCGCCGACCTGGTGGCGCTCACCGGTGGCGCGGGGATGTCCCGGGGCACCCAGTTGGCCGCGTTCACACTGCTGGCGTTGGCGTTCGCGGTGAAGAGCCCGCTGTGGCCGCTGCACTCGTGGCTGCCCGACGCGCACACCCAGGCTCCCACCGTGGGCAGTGTCGTGTTGGCCGGTGTGCTGCTCAAGATGGGCACGTACGGCCTGATCCGGGTGGCGGTCGGGGTGGCCCCGGAGGGTGCCCGTTGGGCGGCGCCGGTGCTGGGCGTGCTGGCGGTCGCCGCGATCCTGATCGGTGCGCTCGTCTGCCTGGCCCAGACCGACGTGAAGCGGCTGATCGCCTACTCCAGCGTGGGGCACATGGGCTTCGTCCTGCTGGGCGTTGCCACTCTGACCACCGTCGGCATCCAGGCGGCGCTGATCGGCAACGTCGCGCACGGTGTGATCACCGGTCTGCTGTTCTTCCTGGCCGGGGCGGTGAAGGACCGTACCGGCACGGGCACCCTCGCCGAGCTGTCCGGGTTGCGGGAGACCGCGCCCCGGCTGGCGGGTCTGCTCGCGTTCGCGGCGATCGCGTCGCTGGGCCTGCCCGGGTTGGCCGGCTTCTGGGGCGAGGCGTTCGCGGTGATCGCCGCCGTGCAGGTGGGCGGCCCGCTCTGGACCACGCTGGGGGTGTTGGCGGCTGTCGGTGGGGCGCTCACCGCCGCGTACTTCCTGCGGTTGCTGCGTCAGGTCACCCACAACCGGCCGAGCCCTGCGGTCGGGCAGGTCGGCCCCGGTCTGGCCGGGGCGGAGCTGACCGCCTGGGTGCCGCTGGTGCTGCTCGCGTTGGCCATCGGGCTGGCGCCGACGCTGGTCCTCGGCGTCGCCGAGGCTCCCGTCGACGCCCTGATCGGGGTGGTCAAACCATGAACGTCGTGCAGAGCGTGGACAGCGTCGCGTTGCTGCCGGCCTACCTGGCCGCCGGCACTGCCGTACTCGTGCTCGTCACCGATCTGATCGTCGCCCGGCCTCGGGCCACCATCGCGGTGGCCGCGCTCGGGGCGCTCGGCACCGCCGTCGGCGCCGCGCTGGTCGGGGCGGGTGCGGAGCGGCGGACGTTCTGCGTGGGCGCCGACTGCTCCTGGATCTTCGGCGGTCGTGCTGCTCTGGTCGGTGTGGTGGTAGCGCTGCTCACAGTGGGCGTGCTCGGGCTGTCGGTGCCCGCGCTGCGGGCCGGACGCGCACCGGCCGGGGAGTACGCCTTCCTGCTGGCCTGCTCGATGACCGGCGGCGTGGTGCTCGGCGCGGCCGGCGACCTGATCACGTTGATCGTCGCTCTGGAGACGTTGACCCTGCCGCTGTACGTGCTTGTCGGCCTGCGCCGGGGGAGCCTCGCGAGCGCCGAGGCGGCCTTGACCTTCTTCGTGGTCAGCGTGGTGGCGACCACGTTGACTCTGCTCGGCGCGGCGCTGCTGTACGCGGTGACCGGAGGGCTGCACCTGGACCGGCTCGGCGCGTTGCTCGCCGAGCAGCCGGAACTGCGGGACCTGCCGCTGACCACCGCCGCGGTGGCGGTGCTGCTCGTCGGGTTGGCGTTCAAGGTGGCGGCGGTGCCGTTCCACGCCTG
Source organism: Micromonospora sp. NPDC005710 (assembly GCF_040630995.1). NCBI lineage: Bacteria > Bacillati > Actinomycetota > Actinomycetes > Micromonosporales > Micromonosporaceae > Micromonospora > Micromonospora sp. NPDC005710. Next base: position 14,441 of record NZ_JBEXYP010000015.1, read on the forward strand.
GGCGCCGGCCACCTACGACGGCGCGCCGCTGCCGGTGGCCGCGTACCTGTCCACCGCCTCGAAGCTCGGCGGCCTGGTGGCCCTGCTCGCCGTGGTGCAGCGGGCGCTACCCGCCGACCAGACCGGTCCGGTGCTCGCCCTGCTCGCCGTGCTCACCATGACCGTCGGCAACCTGGTCGCGCTGCGTCAGCAACGGACCGTCCGGCTGCTCGCCTGGTCGTCGGTCGCGCAGGCCGGGTACATCCTCGCTCCGCTGGGAGCGTTGGCGCTGGCCGCCGGGCGCACGGATGAGGCACTGTCCGCCGCGTACGCGGCCGCCGTGGCGTACGCCGTCTTCTTCGTGGTGTTGGAGCTGGCCGCGTTCGCCGGAGTGACGGCACTGCGGCCGGCCGGAGCGGACGGGGGCACGCTCGACGACCTGCGCGGCGCGGCCCGGCGGCACCCGTGGCGGGCGGCGGCGTTCGGTCTGGCGCTCCTGGGTCTGGCGGGCCTGCCGCCGGGGTTGGCCGGCCTGTTCGCGAAGGTGACAGTGGTCCGAGCGCTGCTGGACGGTGGCGCGGCCTGGCTGGCGCTCGTGGTGGCGCTGAACGCCGTGATCGGCCTTGCCTACTACCTGAGGGTGACCGCCGCGCTCTGGGCGCCGACGCCCCTCGCTCCCGCGAATGGCGGCGGCGCTGTGGCCGTACCCCTGGGGGGTGTGGTGGCGGTGGTGCTGGGGGTGGCGACGGTGGCCGCCGTGGTGCTCGGCGTCGCCCCGCAGTTGGTGCTCGACCTGGCCGGCCGGTGACCTGACCTGCGGCGCGGTCTCAGTCAACTCTCAGCGTTGGGAAGGATGGTTGACGGGTACCGGGTTGTTGGACCGGTCAGCGGATCCCGGCGATCCGTGCACCGAAGGAGACATCGTGCACCACAACCGTCTGAAGACCGCAGCGCTGCTCGGCCTGCTCAGCGCCCTGATCCTGGCGGTGGGCTACTGGTTCGGCGGCAGCAGCGGCCTGGTCATCGCCGTCGTCGTGTCTCTGGTCATGAACGGCGTCACCTACTTTTACTCCGACAAGCTCGCACTGCGCTCGATGGGGGCGCAACCGGTCACCGAGGCACAGTTCCCCGAGCTGTACCGAATGGTCAGGGAGTTGGCCACCGACGCCCGGCAGCCGATGCCCCGGTTGTACGTGAGCCCGACCGCGCAGCCCAACGCGTTCGCCACGGGTCGCAACCCGCAGCACGCGGCCGTCTGCGTGACCCAGGGCATCACCGAGATCCTCGACTACCGCGAGTTGCGTGGCGTGATCGGGCACGAGCTGTCCCACGTCTACAACCGGGACATCCTGATCTCCAGCGTGGCGGCCGGCCTGGCCAGCATCATCACCCTGCTGGCGAACCTCGCGTTCTTCATCCCGATCGGCGGCGGCGACGACGAGGACCGGCCCAACCCGGCCGTGCTGTTGCTCACCCTGATCCTGGGCCCGATCGCGGCCACTGTGATCCAGTTGGCGATCAGCCGGAGCCGCGAGTTCCAGGCGGACGCCTCCGGCGCCGAGCTGAGCCGCGACCCGCTGGCCCTGGCCAGTGCGCTGCGCAAGATCGACGCGGTGGCCCGACGTCGGCCGTTGCCGGCTCAGGGCCAGCTCACCAGCACCGCCCACCTCATGATCGCCAACCCGTTCCGGGGCGGCGGCATGGCGGCACTCTTCTCCACCCACCCCAAGATGGAGGACCGCGTCGCCCGGCTGGAGCAGATGGCCCGCAACTCCGGGCCGGTGCAGTTCCAGCGCTGACCCACTGATCCACCGCCTCCGCCCGTACCCGGTCGCCCCGGGTGCGGGCGGAGTGCTGTATTTCCGTTGCCTCCCGGCCGGGCAGTGGCGTTAGGGTCATAACGGTTCACGCTCATTACACGTTCGGGAGGTTCACGGTGACCGCGCTGCGTCAGTACCTGGGTGTCTGGCGGATCCCCGGCGCTCCCATGCTGCTGATCACCGGCATCATCGGGCGGCTCGGCATCGGCATGACCCCGCTGGCGCTGCTCCTGGTGGTCGAGCAGGTGACCGGGCGCTACTCGCTGGCCGCCATCGCGGGCGGTATCTACGCGCTCGCCGGCGCCGCGCTCAGCCCGATCGCCGGACGGATCGCCGACCGGGTCGGGCCCAGCCCCGTCCTGCTCCTCACCGCCGTGGCCCACCCGCTGGCGCTCATCGGGCTGCTGCTGGCCAGCCGCTCCGGCGACGACGCCCTCCCCGTCATCTACCTCGCCTCAGGCGTCGCCGGCGCCACCTATCCGCCACTCACCGCCGCCATCCGAGGCGCCTGGAACGACCTGACCAGCCCCACCTCCGGCCGGTACCCCCTCCGCAACACCGCCCTCGCCGCCGAGACCACGCTGTTCGAAATCGTCTTCGTCCTCGGTCCGCTGCTCGTCGCCGGCTTCGTCCTCGTCGCCGACGCCGCAGCCGCGCTGATCGGTGCCGCAGTCGTCACCCTCGTCGGCACGACAGCCGTGGCCCTCGGCCGGGTCATGCGCGGCTGGCGTCCGCACCCGCGGGAACACCACGCCCGCGGCCTCGGCCCGCTGCGCGTCCCCGGCTTCCCCGCCCTGCTGATCTGCGTGGCCGGCCTCGGCATCGCGTTCGGCGCCGCCGGGGTCATCGTGCCGGCATTCGCGGGCGACCACGCCACCAACGACCCGGAAAGCCTCGCCGGCCTGCTGCTCGCCGTCTGGGGGATCGGCAGCGCCATCGGCGGGATCTGGTTCGGCGTCCGCAAGCCAGCACCCAACATGACCCGCCAGTTCGCCCTGCTGCTCGGCGCGCTGGCCGCCACCTTCGCCGTCTTCGCGGTGATGCCCACCCCACTGGCACTGGGAGTCGCGCTGATCGCCGGCGGGGCCACCATCGCGCCCGCGCTGACCCTGGAAAACACCCTGGTCGGCCGGATCGCCCCCACCGGCATGCTGAACGAGGCGTACACCTGGGTGGTCACCGTCGCGGTCGCGTCGAGCGCCGCCGGCGGCTCGGTGGCCGGCGTGATCGTGGACCACGCCGGCGGCGTCCGCTGGGCGTTCCTGTTCGCCGGGGCAGCCGTCGCCGTCGGTGCCGCGGTCGCCGCCCTACCCGCCGGGCCCATCGCCCGCGCCGAAACCGCAGCGGTACGCACCGAGCCCCCCGTCACCGTCGCTTGATCGACTCGGGTTCCTGAATGTCGTGGTGTCCCGGTCGCCCGGATGCTCCGACTTCAAGGAACCCGAGTCGATCTCAGCCGGGTGCGCTGCGTTCGCGGGCGGGCCAAATCGCCGCGAACGGCCCTCAGCGGTAGTTGTTGAACTGGAGGGCGACGCCGAAGTCCTCGCCCTTGAGCAGCGAGATGACTGCCTGAAGATCGTCGCGCTTCTTGCCGGTCACCCGCAGCTGGTCACCCTGGATCTGCGCCTGCACGCCCTTGGGGCCCTCGTCGCGGATCTTCTTGCTGATGGCCTTGGCCTTGTCCGTCTCGATGCCCTGGATCACCTTGCAGTCGATCTTGAAAATCTTGCCCGATGGACGCGGCTCACCAGCGTCCAGCGACTTCAGCGAGATGTTCCGCTTGACCAGCTTCTCCTTGAACACGTCAAGCGCAGCGAGGACGCGCTCCTCGGTCTCCGCCTGAAGACCGATCGCCTCCTCGCCGGACCAGGAAATCTCCGCGCCGGTGCCGCGGAAGTCGAACCGCGTCGCGAGCTCCTTCTCCGCCTGCCGAAGGGCGTTGTCGACCTCCTGCCGGTCAACCTTGCTCACGATGTCGAACGACGGGTTCGCTGCCATGTTTCTGCTCCTGCTGTCCGGCGGTCTGGGCCTGCCGTCGGCCGCCGACCAGCGACACGACCCCCTGACCGTACCCGGTTGCGTCGGCACCGGGGGGAGCCGCTATTGTTGCTTCCGCCGCCGCGTTGCGACGCGGTGGGGTGCCCTGGCGGGTTGCCCGAGCGGCCAATGGGAGCGGACTGTAAATCCGTCGCGAAAGCTTCAGAGGTTCGAATCCTCTACCCGCCACCAGGTGCAGACACGGCCCTCGACCAGCAGAGATGCTGATCGTGGGCCGTTGTCGTTTGTCTGGCCGCCGATCGAGGTCGCCCGACGCCGAAGTCCAGGGCGCCGCCCTCCTGCTCCGCGTCTACGTCAACCGCATCGACGGCGGCGACGACACGATAGTGACTAGATCTGCGACGCCCTCGGATTGGGCGGGCGAGGGCGTCAGTGCTGGGCACCGATACATCGTGCGACGAAGTGCCAGCGTTGTCTCCGTCAAATTCGTCTGCTGTGGATCGGCCAAGCGTTCCGGTGTCGGCTACAACCTCACCCGAACCGCCCCGTACCCCCTTGCAGCCAGCGCGATTCTGCAGTGCGGCGGGGAGAGGGCTGCGGCGAGCAGTCGACGCCCGGAACCCTGGAGGTCAGCGGGGGTGGTAGATGACCGCTCTGGCACCCGTGTCCGTGCGGATCGACGCGGCGATGCGGCCCCGATCATCGAGGTCGACGACTTCGCCGTATCTGCTGATCCCGGCGAGGCTGAGGTCGTGCAGGACGCCCCGCCGCCACAGCGCCGGGCGGGAGGTTCCGTCGCTGCTCTGGGAGATGGCCAGGATCTCGCCGCGATTGTTGATTGCTCTCGCTTCGGTGGAGCTGCCGCCGAGAGTGCCGACGTCCAGGGTCCGGCCGTGCCGCCAGAGGATGCCGCGGGGGTACTGGTCAGCCGAGAACTGCCAGCCGATCACCCAGCCGCGGTCGTTGAGGGCGTACGTGTTGCTGCGGTTGAAGGGGCCGGCGCCGAGGTCGGTGACCCGTCCGTTGTGCCACCGGGTGGCGTGGAAGCCGTCCGGCGGCAGCAATATTCCTCCCGAGATCTGGCCGTGCTCGTTGATGTCGGACACGTCGGTGAGGGGCAAGGGTCGGGCGCGCCCGTTCGTCCACAGGACGGGGCCCCCGTCGGTGTAGCCGACGACCTGACCCCGGTTGTTGATCGCCACGGGCCGTGCGGACGGGCCGTCCAGCGGCCGCAGGACACCGTGGTGCCAGATGTGCCCGCCGGAGCTGGAGTAGCCGATCACCTGGCCGCGGTCGTTGACGTCGGTGGGGGTGAAGGCGCCGAGATCGACCATCCGGCCGTGGCGCCAAAGGAAGCCGCGGTAGGTCCCGTCGGCTGCCTGAGCGCGGCCGACCACGTCACCGCGGCCGTTCATGGCGCTGGCGGAGCTGCTGTCGCCGCCGAGGGTGCCGAGGTCCACCAGGCGGTAGCTGGTCGGGGCGCCGGGCACGGGGGCGGCGACCGATGCTGTTGGTGCGACCGTCAAGGCGGCCGCGAGGATGGCGGTGCCGAGGATGGATGGCATGGGACAGCTCCCTTCGGAGCGTCGCCGGTCAAAGCGTGCGCTGAGCGTGGGCGGCTCCTTCCACTCTGTCACGGTCCCGTCGCCTGGTCGACAGCCTCGCCGTCCTGTTCACGAACGGCACTGAGTGGATCCGTTGTTCTCGCGCACGTGCCCTGACGGGGTGCTGAGTCACGGGGGCGATGCATCGGGCACAACTGCGCACCGTGCTCGAGTACGCCCTGCCGGAGCTCTTGCCCCGCAGGTGCGGGCTGCCTTCCATCCGCTGCGGTAACTTCGAGTCCACGCCGCAGATCCGTCGCGAAGGCTACAGAGTCTCGAACGATCCACCTCGGGTGGTGATAATCGAGAAGCTCCGATCCTATGGATCGGAGAGGATTGTTGTGTTCAACTGGTCACCGGTTGCGAGTCCACCCAGCGGGGCGCTCATGGTCCTGGGGGAGCGGGAGGTTCCGGTACCGCCACCGGCCTGCTTTGCGTTCCCGGCGGGCTTTGCTACTGGAAGCGGCATCCATGACGTAGATCCAAATTGCGGCTATAACTTGAACACGCATCATCTGCGCGTCTCCTGGGACAAGCCAACGACCTTGCTGGGCTTCCGTCGTTGAAGCGTTCGGGCCGGCTGGATGGGCCTGCGCCCTCAGCCGTCCGACCGCTTTGCGGGCTGCCTCGTGTGTGGCACCATCGTGGAATCTTGCCTTCCCGACACCCCTGCCACGAGGAGCACACGATGTCTGGTCAAAGGCTGGCCCGGCGGGTCGGCATGGTATTCGCAGCACTGGCTTTCGTTGTCATGGCAGGCGGGGCTTCCGGGAGTTTCGGGGACTTTCAGGCTTTTGACTACGTTTGGACGGCGCCGCAGCACTAGTCGAGGCAGTAACACCTACTGTCGCGTCTGACGGTGTCGTCAGCTTCGTTTCCGGGCGCACATCCTTCGCAGCAGTGACCGGTAAGGAGTGGGATGGCTGGCCGCCGGTCCGCGTCGGGTGGCTCGGGGTCTCCGCGGCGCCCGGCCCAGTACGCATGGTTCATCACCGGCCCGTTGATGTTCCTGGCCGTCGTCTTCTCGATGACGATCGGGCTGGTGAGCCCGAACCGGCCGCACCCCTCCGGGTCCTGGGGGCTCGCCGCCGTCCTGCTCGGCGTGATGGTGATCGCCGGCCTGCCGATGCTGAACTTCGTCATCGGGCGGCAGTCCTTCGGGGTGCGGCTCGTCGAGATCCCGCTGGTGCCGGCGTTCGTCTTCCTTCCGCCGCTGATGGTCGTCCTGGTCTACACCCTGTCCACGCTGATAACCCACCTGCGGTACCGCTTCGGCGCGGAGAAACTGGCCTTCAACGTCGCTAACGCCGCTGCGGCCGTGTCGCTGGCCGGCCTCGTGTTGTTGGCGCTTCCACCGGTCGTGGGCGTCGGGCCGCGGACGTGGGGTGTGCTCTTCGCATCCGTCGGCACCGTCGTGGTGTCGACGCTCGCCGGCGTGGCCGGGGTGATCGCGATCATGCACGGGCGGCACGCCGCGCTGGGTGTGCTGCGTAGCGGGTTGCCCTCCCTACTGGCCAACGGTGTCAATCTCGTGGTCGGGTTGATCGTCCTGATCGCGGTGGACAGCACCTGGTGGTCCGCCGTTCTGATCGTCGTGCTCGGGTTCGCTCTCGCGAAGGTCTATCGGTCGTACGAGCAGTTCTTCCGGCAGCACCGGACGCTCGGCGACATGTACGAACTCACCCAGGCGATGACCGCCAACGGGCAGAGCGGCAACCTGGCTGACGTCCTCCTCGGTCGGATCCGAGGGCTGATGCAGGCCGAGTACGCGACGCTGTGGCTGCCGGCTCAGGGGCGTCACCCGGAGGTCATGCTGACCGCGCGGGTCGACGACGCCGGCCTGTTGGACACGTCGCCGACGCCGCTAGCCGTACGCGAGGAGGCGCTTCGCCAGCGCCGCAGCCTGGCGATGGGTGTGCGACTAGGGGACGAGGAGAGCCTGCGGGAAACGTTGCGGGCCACCGGTGTGAAGGACATCATCGTCGTGCCGCTCTACTCGGGTCAGGCGGTGATCGGCACACTCGAGGTGGTCAACCGGCTCAGCGACGTCGGTCACTTCACGCCGGGCGACATCCCCGTCTTCGAGACGGTCGCCGCGCACGCGGCCGTGGCCCTCGAGAATTCGCGGCTTGTCGACCGGCTGCGGCACGACGCGCACCACGACACGTTGACCCGACTGCCCAACCGGCGGCGTATCACCGAGGCGTTGCACGAGTCGGTGAAGATCCGCGCACCCGGCGAAGTGGTGGCGCTGCTGCTCTTCGACGTGGACGGGCTGCGGCAGGTCAACGAGGCGTTGGGCCACGCCGCGGGGGACAAGGTCCTCGCCGAGGTCGCCAACCGACTGCGGGCCAACGCACCGTCATCGGCGCTGGTGGGCCGCGCGAGCGGTGACGAGTTCCTGGTGACGCTGCGGTTGGAGAGCCCTGAGGCGGCACTTGAGTTGGCCGCCCAACTGCGCGACCAGATCCGCGACGAGATGGTGTTCGACGCGCTCACCCTCGACGTGAACACGGCCGTCGGGGTGGCCGTACACCCGGATCATGGCAGCGATGCGGCGACCCTGCTGCTGCGGGTCGACCTTGCCGCCACGGCGGCCAAGTCGGTGCCGGGCAGTGTGCAGTTGTTCAACCCGGCGCTGGAGTCGCGGTCCCTGCGCCGGCTGGGTCTGGCCGGTGATCTGCGCCGCGCACTGGATCAGGACGAGTTGGAGGTCTACTTCCAGCCCAAGGTGACTCTGCGGGACCGGCGCCTGGTCGGTGTGGAGTGTCTGGCCCGGTGGGAGCACCCGGCGCACGGCACTGTCGCGCCGGAGGACTTCGTGGCGGTGGCCGAGCACACCGGCCAGTTGAGTCGGCTCACCGAGGTGGTGCTCCGGGAGGGCCTGCGCCGCAGCCGGGACTGGGCGCTCGCCGACCAGCCGCTGCCCATCGCGGTGAACCTCTCGGCTCGTACGCTCATCGACCAGCACTTCCCGGACCGGGTGCAGGAGTTGCTGACCGAGTACAAGGTGCCGGCGCAGCGACTCACCCTGGAGATCACCGAGTCGGGGGTGCTGGACGGCACGGACCGGCCCATCCCCACCCTGCAACGGTTGCGGGACCTTGGCGTACGGCTGTCGGTGGATGACTTCGGCACCGGGGACTCGTCTTTGGCGCATCTGCGCCGGCTGCCGGTGCACGAGGTGAAGGTGGACCGTTCCTTCGTGCAGGGCATGGCGACGGATCCGGGGGACCTGGCGATCGTCAACGCGGTGGTGACCCTCTCCCAGCAGTTCGGTCTTGCCGTGGTGGCCGAGGGCGTGGAGAGCGAGCTGACCCTGGAGCTTCTTCAGGACATCGGCTGTGAGATCGGGCAGGGCTTCCTGTTCAGCCGGCCGCTGCCGTACGAGCGCCTGGCCGCCTGGTTCGGCGCCCAGGTCGAGCCGGAGACGATCTCCAACGGGGAGCTTCCGCGCCTTCGTGTCGTGCCCTGAGCAGGGCGCGAACGATCACCGGGGATCCGATTTCACCTGTCGGACCGGGCCGTGTACTCTTACTCCTGCGCGCCCTACGGGGAGATCGCGCAGGCCCCCTTAGCTCAGTCGGCAGAGCGTCTCCATGGTAAGGAGAAGGTCTACGGTTCGATTCCGTAAGGGGGCTCGAGGGTTCAGCTGGACCCATCGCAGCGGTGTAGCTCAGATGGTAGAGCAAGCGGCTCATAATCGCTGTGTCGCCGGTTCAAGTCCGGCCACCGCTACTCTCGTCTTCCGGGCTCGTTGCCGGTGGTCGTAAGAATGGGCGCTTCCGGCGCCCACTTTGCATGTCCGCGCTGTCAGCGTCTAGGCTGGCGCGTCGTAGTTGTTTCCGTTAGCGAGGAAGGCACTCCGCCGTGGCGAAGGCTACCGATGTCCGGCCGAAGATCACTTTGGCGTGTGTGGAGTGCAAGGAGCGCAACTACATCACGCGCAAGAACCGCCGCAACGACCCCGACCGCATCGAGCTGAAGAAGTTCTGCCCGCGCGACGGTCGGCACACGGCTCACCGCGAGACCCGCTGATCACCGGCCGACCTCAGGGTCGGCCGCTGTAGAAGCTTTCCGATCGCCGATCTGACCGGTTTGGCGCGGCTCCGCCGCTGCCTACCGATCAGGTCGGCGATTGGGCTTTCCGTGTAGGTTCGCGGCATGTCTCTGGACCCTTCCTTTGTCGGCCGGACGTATCCGCCGACGGCCCCCTACCAGGTGGGCCGAGAAAAGATCCGCGAGTTTGCCGGAGCCATCGGTGCCACCGAGCCGGCCCACCATGATCCGGAGGCCGCGCGGGCGCTGGGCCACCCCGACGTGGTGGCCCCGCCGACCTTCCCGGTGATCGTGACGATGGCCGCGAGCAGCCAGATCATCGAGGATCCGGCCCTGGGTGTCGACTACAGCCGCCTGGTGCACGGTGACCAGCGGTTCGCGTACACCCGGCCGGTGTTCGCCGGCGACGAGCTGGTGTGCACTAACACCATCGAGGACGTCAGCACCAGGGGTGGGCACGGCTTCCTGACCACGCGCACCGACGTGAACACCGTCGGCGGGGAACCTGTGGTCGCCGTCTGGGCCAGGTACGTCATTCGCGGGGAGGCCTGAGATGGATCTGCCAGCACAGACGTTCCGGGTGACCCGCGCGGACCTGGTCCGCTACGCCGGCGCCTCCGGCGACTTCAACCCGATCCACTGGAGTGACCGGGTCGCCACCTCGGTGGGTCTGCCCGGGGTCATCGCCCACGGCATGTTCACCATGGCGTTGGTCGGCCGGGCGGTCACCGAGTGGGCCGGGTCGCCGGACGCGGTGGTCGAGTACGGCGTCCGTTTCACCCGGCCGGTGGTGGTCCCGGACGACGACAAGGGGACCGAGATCGAGGTGACCGCGCGGGTCCGTGACGTGACCGAGGACGGTCTCACCCGACTCGAGGTGACGGCCACCTGCGGGGGCGAGAAGGTGCTGTCGCAGGCGCGGGCGACCATCCGGACGGCACGCTGAACCAGGCCCGCCACGCGTGGCGGAGAGACCGGTTGGGAAAGTCGGGTGGCTACCCGTACACTGGTCCGCCGTGGGGCAAGTGACCCCTGCTCGGTCGTCTGTGACCGCGTGGGGCGAGTGTTGCCACATAGGGGTGTAGCTCAATTGGCAGAGCAGCGGTCTCCAAAACCGCAGGCTGCAGGTTCAAGTCCTGTCACCCCTGCGCCTCAGGCCTGACCGTTCCCGTGGGTCGCGCCGCCAGCTTGGCGGCGTCCGGCCCGTGGTGGTGGCGTCGGCGGGGTGGCTCCGAGGCATTCGGGGCCCTCCGGGCGATCCACCGGCCGCGGCCCGTCGCGGGACGGTTGGGTCCGGCCGGCGTGACCAGCGCCGCGTACGCCACTCGGCGTGCGACCCCAGATTCCGCGACGGAGGGCGAAGTGGCCGACAACAAGCGGCACGGCGAGGACGCCGGCGACGATCGTCTGGACGACGAGGTCGTCGACGAGGTAGCCGACGACGACGCCTCCGGTGCGGACGAGCCGGTTTCCAGGGGGGGCACCGCCACGCGGTCCCGTGCCCGGGCGGAGTCGGCGGACAGCCGGCCGACCACGCGGTCGGAAACGGGTCGGGTGGGCGTCTTCGGCCGCATCGCCCGGTTCTTCCGCGAGGTCGTAGCTGAACTGCGTAAGGTCATCTGGCCGACCCGCAAGGAGTTGTTGACCTACACCGCCGTGGTGGTGGCGTTCGTCGCGGTGATGCTGACGATCGTGGGTGTGCTGGACTTCGGCTTCGCCAAGGTCGTGTTGTTTGTCTTTGGCAACTCGGACTGACCGGCTGCCTTCAGCCATAGTGACGGAAGTGAGCGAGCGTGCCTGAGAACGACGAGACCGCCGGACCGGTGGACGAGCAGTCCACCGTCGCGACGGCGGCTGGTGACGAGTCGGTTGAGGCCGCCAGCGAGCCGGAGTTCCCTACGACTGAGCCCGCCCCGGACGAGGACTACGACCCCGTCGCGGAGCTGCGGCAGAAGCTGCGCTACGCGCCGGGCGACTGGTACGTGGTGCACTCGTACGCCGGCTACGAGAACAAGGTCAAGACCAACCTCGAGACCCGGATCACGAGCCTCGACATGGAGGACTTCATCTACCAGGTCGAGGTGCCGACCCGGGAAGAGATCGAGGTCAAGAACGGTAAGCGTTCGCAGATCCAGGCCAAGGTCTTCCCGGGTTACATCCTGGTTCGGATGGAGCTGACCGCCGAGTCCTACTCCTGCGTCCGGAACACCCCGGGTGTGACCGGCTTCGTCGGCGCGACCGACCGGGCCGACCGGCCTGCTCCGCTCTCGCTCGACGAGGTGCTGAAGTGGCTGGCGCCCGCTGTCGAGACCGAGCAGAAGAAGTCGAAGCCGGAGATCAAGGTCCTCGACTTCGAGGTGGGCGATTCCGTCACCGTCACCGACGGCGCGTTCGCGTCGCTGCCGGCCACGATCAGTGAGATCAACGCCGACCAGCAGAAGCTCAAGGTGCTGGTGTCGATCTTCGGTCGCGAGACGCCGGTGGAGCTCAACTTCAACCAGGTCGCCAAGATCTGATTGGTCGTCGGCGGCGGGTCAGGCCCGCCGCCGACGTCGGCGTACGCGCTCTTGCTCGACCTCGGCGGACGGGTGGGCTGCGGCCTGCGCTACTCTTGAATGTCGCCGCTGTCGCACCGCGCTGACCGTGCGCGCCCGAGGGCGGCGACAGCCGCATTTTCCCAGCTCCAAGCCCCAGGAAGTGACATGCCTCCGAAGAAGAAGCTCGTCAAGACGTTCACGCTTCAGTTGCCGGCTGGCCAGGCCACGCCGGCGCCGCCGGTCGGCCCCGCGCTCGGCCAGCACGGCGTCAACATCATGGAGTTCTGCAAGTCCTACAACGCGCAGACCGAGTCTCAGCGGGGCGACATCGTCCCCGCCGAGATCAGCGTGTTCGAGGACCGGTCCTTCTCGTTCGTGCTGAAGACCCCGCCCGCCGCCCGGTTGCTGATCAAGGCCGCCGGCGTGCAGAAGGGCTCGGGTGTTCCGCAGTCTGAGAAGGTCGGCTCGGTCAGCCGCGCCCAGCTGCGTGAGATCGCCGAGAAGAAGATGGCCGACCTCAACGCCAACGACATCGCCCAGGCCGAGAAGATCATCGCCGGCACCGCCCGGTCGATGGGCATCACCGTCAACGACTGACGTCGGCCCCGGCCTTCGTTCCGACAGTGGGAGGGCTCGCGCCGAGCGGCCCGCCAGAGACCACAGGAGTAATCAGCAATGCAGCGCAGCAAGAGCTACCGCAAGGCCGCCGATGTCATCGACCGGTCGAAGCTCTACACCCCCACCGAGGCCGTGAAGCTGGCCAAGGAGACCACCAACGTCAAGTTCGACGCCACGGTCGAGGTCGCCATGCGCCTCGGCGTCGACCCCCGCAAGGCGGACCAGATGGTCCGCGGCGTGGTCAACCTGCCGCACGGCACCGGTAAGACCGCCCGCGTGATCGTGTTCGCCAGCGGCGCGAAGGCCGAAGAGGCCGCCGCCGCGGGTGCGGACGAGGTGGGCACCGATGAGCTGGTCGCCCGCATCCAGGGTGGTTGGCTCGACTTCGACGCGGCGATCGCCACGCCGGACCAGATGGCCAAGATCGGCCGGATCGCGCGGATCCTGGGCCCGCGCGGTCTCATGCCGAACCCGAAGACCGGCACGGTGACCATGGACGTCACCAAGGCGGTGTCGGACATCAAGGGCGGCAAGATCACCTTCCGGGTGGACAAGCACTCCAACCTGCACCTGATCATCGGCAAGGCCTCCTTCACGGAGACCCAGCTGGTGGACAACTACGCCGCGGTGCTCGACGAGGTGCTGCGTGCCAAGCCGTCGGCGGCCAAGGGCAAGTACCTTCGCAAGGTCATCCTGACCACCACGATGGGCCCGGGCGTCCCGGTCGACCCGAACCTGGTGAAGAACCTTCGGGAGGACCAGGCCGACGCCTGAGTCGACAGTTCGCTCCGCCGGGGCGCCGCCACGACTGTGGCGGCGCCCCGGCGCGTTCCAGGTGTGGCAGGCTCGACCCATGCGCCTGGAGGACATCTGGTTGCGGTACCACCGGCGGGGGCCGTGGGTGCTGCAGGGCATCGACGCGCGGATCGGCCCCGGCGAGGTGGCGATCGTGTTGGGTCGTAACGGGGTGGGCAAGTCGACTCTGCTCCAGGTGGCCGCGGGGGTCCTGCGGCCCGGCCGGGGCCGGGTGACCGACCGGCCGGCGCGGGTGGCCTGGGTGCCGGAGCGTTTCCCCGCCGACCAACAGTTCACCGTGACCCGCTATCTGACCGGGATGGCCCGGGTGGCGGGGCTGAGCACCGCTGCAGCCGACGAGGCGGTGGCCTCCTGGACCGACCGGCTTGGGCTGTCCGCCTTCCGTTCGGTCCGGCTGCCGGATCTGTCCAAGGGCACCGCGCAGAAGGTCGGCCTCGCCCAGGCCATGCTGCGCCCGCCGGGCCTGCTGGTCCTCGACGAGCCGTGGGAGGGGTTGGACGCCTCCACCCGCGAGTTGGTGCCCGAGCTGATCGCCGAGGTGCTCGCCGCCGACGGCTCCGTCCTGGTCAGCGACCACCGCGGCGAGACGGTCCGGTTACCGGCCGCGCGCCGCTGGTTGGTGGCCGACGGCTCGCTCACCGAGGAGACCTTGTCGGCCGACGAGACGATCGCCGTGGTCGAGGTCGCGGTGCCGGTCGCGCGGGTCGCCGGCACCGTCGCCCGGTTGCGCGCCGAGGGCCACCAGGTGCTGCGGGTACGCGCCGACGCAGCGGTCGAACCGGCAGCGGGGGAGGCCCGGTGAGCGCCCTGGTCCGGATGCGCCTGACCGGCTTTCTGCGGACGGGCAGGGCGGTGGCGCCGTTGCTCGCCGGCCTCATCACGCTCGGCACGCTCTACGGCGGTGGCCGCGCCCAACCGGCGGAGGCGTACGGCGTCTCCGCTGTGGTGCTCTTCCCGGTGCTCGCCTGGCAGACCAAGATCCTGTTGGACGTCGAGCCGGACGTGCAGCGTCGGCTGGCGCAGGTGACGGTCGGGGCGGCGCGGGAGCGATCGGCTGGTCTGCTCGCCGCCGCGGTGGCGGCCCTGGTGACTGTGGCGATCGCGCTGCTCTTTCCGTGGCTGGTCGGCGGGGTGTCCGGCCCGGTCGACCCGGGTGACCGGTCCGTTCCGGTCGGGCTCGCGCTGGGGTTGTGGGCGCACCTGCTGGTCGTACCCGCCGCTGTTGCTCTCGGGGCGCTGGCCAGCCGGGCGTCGGTGGGTGGGGCCGGGTACGGCGTGGCGGTGTTGGCCCTCGGCGGGGTCGGCGCTGTGGTGCTCGGCCTGAACGGCTCGGTTGCTCCCTGGTTGGCGCCGCCGATCATGGCTGCGGCTCGCACCACGGCCGGCGACGCCGCCGCGCTGACCCTGCTGGGGTTGACCGCGTGGGCGTTGGCCTGGAGTTCGGCGGTCGTCGGCGGCTACCTGTGGCGGCGGCGGGCCCAGGGCTGACCGGCCGGGGTCCTGGTGACGTGGCTCACCGGGCGCGATTTGGTGCTGCCGACCGGTGCGCGTACTCTTCAAACGTCATCCGTGTTCTCATGGATGAGGAACCACCCAAAGACCGCTGGTCACCGTGCTTCGGCACGGTCGAAGGTCCCGCGACGACGGGCGACCCGCGTAGGGCGGCAAGCGTAACTCGGCAGTGATCGTGGTCCGCCGACCACGATGATCCGCCGGCCCTCGCCCCGTGCGCCCTGCGCCGGGGCTTTTTCGTTGTCGTGCTGCCTCCGCCCCCGTTCCGGTTTCGGCCAGGACGGGGACCAGCCTCGAGTAACGAGAGAGGAGGGACATGGCGGACAAGCCGATCCGGGCCGACAAGGCCACGGCCGTCGCTGAGCTGACCGAGAGCTTCCGCAGCTCGGGCGCCACCGTGCTGACCGAGTACCGCGGTCTGACGGTCTCCCAGCTCACCCAGCTTCGGCGCTCGCTCGGCGCCGAGACCAGCTACACGGTCGCGAAGAACACGCTGGCCAAGCGTGCTGCGACGGACGCGGGCATCACCGGCCTCGACGAGCTGTTCACCGGTCCTACCGCGCTGACTTTCGTTTCGGGCGACGTCGTCGAGGCGGCGAAGGGGCTTCGCGACTTCGCGAAGGCCAACCCGAAGCTCGTCATCAAGGGCGGTGTCTTCGAGGGCAAGGCCATTTCCGCGGCCGAGGTCACGAAGCTCGCCGACCTGGAGTCCCGCGAGGTGCTGCTGGCCAAGCTGGCCGGCGCGATGAAGGGCAACCTGAGCAAGGCCGCGGCCCTGTTCCAGGCCCCGCTGTCGAAGACCGCCCGTCTGGCGGCTGCACTGCAGGACAAGCGCGAGAAGGAGGGCGCCGAGGCGGCCTGAGGCCCCCACGGCGCACCAGTTCTTTACTTAACAGAATCAGGAAAGGACGCCAGATATGGCGAAGCTCAGCACCGACGAGCTGCTCGACGCGTTCAAGGAGATGACGCTGATCGAGCTCTCTGAGTTCGTGAAGCAGTTCGAGACGACCTTCGAGGTCACCGCCGCCGCTCCGGTCGCGATCGCCGGTCCGGGCGCTGGCCCGGCCGCCGCCGAGGCCGAGCCGGAGCAGGACGAGTTCGACGTCATCCTCGAGGCTGACGGCGGCAAGAAGATCCAGGTCATCAAGGTCGTGCGTGAGCTGACCGGCCTGGGCCTCAAGGAGGCCAAGGACGCGGTCGAGGCCGCGCCGAAGGCCATCCTGGAGAAGGTCAACAAGGAGACCGCCGACAAGGCGAAGGCCAAGCTCGAGGGTGAGGGCGCCAAGGTCACCCTCAAGTGACCTGACGTTCCACACACGCGTACCCGGCTCGTGGGCCGGGACAGCATCGCGTCGCGGCGGGCGGTGATCCGACACGGATCACCGCCCGCCGTATTTGTGGAGTCGGCTCCGATCGGCAGTGAGCTGGGCTCCGACCAGCGGCTCAGTGGGCCGGAACGAGCGCGGCGGGGTCGCTCTCCGGGGGGAAACACGCAGCAGGGGGAATACCGGCCCTTGACGCGGCCCCGGGCTGCCAGGCACGCTGACACCAGCAAGACACCGCGCTTGCGACGGCCACGACGTGGGTATGACAGCGGCGGCACCATCGGCCGCGGTAACCCGAGCGGCCCAGTGGGGAGTTGCGTTCTTGAGCGGCCCGGCAGACCCCGGTTGACGGGGGCCGAGGCACGCTCCGCAAACAACCTGCGGGGTGGGCTGGACAGCGGTTAGCCTCTCGGCTACACTGCTAGTTTGCGCTGCCTTCCGACTTGACCCCTGCTCGGAAATGTCCGTTTACGGATATTTCTGGTGGGGTCATTGGAGTGCACGCGTACCAGCCGTTCTGCAGCACCGGTCCTCGGAAGGACGCATCTTGGCAGCTTCCCGCCCTGCGAAGACCAGTCGTACGTCGAGCGCATTCGCTCCCCGCCGAGTTTCATTCGGCAGGATCACCGAACACCTCGAGGTCCCCAACCTCCTTGCCATTCAGAACGAGTCCTTCGACTGGCTCGTCGGCAACGAGGCTTGGCAGGGCCGGTCGGCGGACGACCCGCACGCACGCTCGGGTCTCGCGGAGATCCTTGAAGAGATCAGTCCCATTGAGGACTTCTCCGGCACCATGTCGCTTTCCTTCTCGGCGCCGCGCTTCGACGAGGTCAAGGCCTCGATCGAGGAGTGCAAGGAGAAGGACCTGACCTACTGCGCTCCGCTCTTCGTGACCGCGGAGTTCACCAACAACACCACTGGCGAGATCAAGAGCCAGACGGTGTTCATGGGTGACTTCCCGATGATGACGCCCAAGGGCACCTTCGTCATCAACGGCACCGAGCGCGTCGTGGTCAGCCAGCTCGTCCGGTCCCCGGGCGTGTATTTCGACAAGCAGCCGGACAAGACCTCCGACCGCGACCTCTCCAGCGTCAAGGTCATCCCCAGTCGGGGTGCCTGGCTGGAGTTCGACATCGACAAGCGCGACACGGTCGGCGTACGCATCGACCGCAAGCGTCGGCAGGCCGTCACCGTCCTGCTCAAGGCCATCGGATGGTCGGCCGAGCGGATTCGTGAGAAGTTCGGCTGGTCCGAGCTGATGATGACCACGCTCGAGAAGGACCACATCGCCGGCGCCGACGAGGCCCTGCTCGACATCTACCGCAAGCTGCGCCCTGGCGAGCCGCCGACGCGCGAGAACGCCCAGACCCTCCTCGACAACCTCTTCTTCAACCCGAAGAGGTACGACGTCGCCAAGGTCGGGCGCTACAAGTTCAACAAGAAGCTGGAAGTTGGCGTGCCGATCACCACCGGCACGCTCACCGAGGACGACATCGTCGCCACCGTGGAGTACCTGTGCCGGCTGCACGCCGGTGAGGATGGCTACGAGGCCGACGACATCGACCACTTCGGCAACCGGCGCCTCCGTACCGTGGGCGAGCTGATCCAGAACCAGGTTCGGGTCGGTCTGTCCCGGATGGAGCGGGTCGTCCGCGAGCGGATGACCACGCAGGACGTCGAGGCGATCACCCCGCAGACCCTGATCAACATCCGCCCGGTGGTGGCGGCGATCAAGGAGTTCTTCGGGACGTCCCAGCTGTCCCAGTTCATGGACCAGACCAACCCGCTGGCGGGCCTGACCCACCGGCGTCGGCTGAGCGCGCTCGGCCCGGGTGGTCTGTCCCGGGAGCGGGCCGGCTTCGAGGTCCGCGACGTGCACCCGTCCCACTACGGCCGGATGTGCCCGATCGAGACGCCGGAAGGCCCGAACATCGGCCTGATCGGCGCGCTGTCCACCTTCGCCCGGGTCAACCCGTTCGGCTTCATCGAGACGCCGTACCGGAAGGTCGTCGAGGGTCGGGTCACCGACCAGATCGACTACCTGACCGCGGACGAGGAGGACCGGTTCGTCAAGGCCCAGGCCAACGCGCGCCTCAAGGCGGACGGCACGTTCGCCGAGGAGCGGGTGCTCTGCCGTCGTAAGGGCGGCGAGACCGAGGACGTCCTCCCCGGTGCCGTCGACTACATGGACGTCTCGCCCCGGCAGATGACCTCGGTCGCGACCGCCATGATCCCGTTCCTCGAGCACGACGACGCCAACCGGGCACTGATGGGCGCGAACATGCAGCGCCAGGCGGTGCCGCTGGTCAAGGCCGAGGCGCCGCTCGTGGGTACGGGCATGGAATACCGGGCCGCTGTCGACGCTGGCGACGTGGTGGTCGCCGAGGTCGGCGGTGTGATCGAGGATCTCTGCGCCGACTACGTCACCATCCACCAGGATGACGGCCACCGCCGGACGTACCTGCTGCACAAGTTCCGCCGCTCCAACGCCGGCTCCTGCGTCAACCAGAAGCCGGTCGTCTTCGAGGGCGACCGCGTCGAGGCCGGTCAGGTCATCGCCGACGGTCCGTGCACCGACGAGGGCGAGATGGCACTCGGACGCAACCTGCTGGTGGCGTTCATGTGCTGGGAGGGCCACAACTACGAGGACGCGATCATCCTGTCGCAGCGCCTCGTGCAGCAGGACGTGCTCACCTCGATCCACATCGAGGAGCACGAGGTCGACGCCCGGGACACCAAGCTCGGCCCGGAGGAGATCACCCGCGACATCCCGAACGTCAGCGAGGAAATGCTCGCTGACCTCGACGAGCGCGGCATCATCCGGATCGGTGCCGAGGTCGTCCCCGGCGACATCCTGGTCGGCAAGGTCACGCCCAAGGGTGAGACCGAGCTGACCCCGGAGGAGCGGCTGCTCCGCGCGATCTTCGGTGAGAAGGCGCGTGAGGTTCGGGACACCTCGCTGAAGGTGCCGCACGGCGAGACCGGCACGGTCATCGGTGTGCGCACGTTCTCCCGCGAGGACGGCGACGAGTTGCCGCCGGGTGTCAACGAGCTGGTCCGGGTCTACGTCGCCCAGAAGCGCAAGATCCAGGACGGCGACAAGCTCGCCGGCCGGCACGGCAACAAGGGCGTCATCTCGAAGATCCTGCCGGTCGAGGACATGCCGTTCCTCGAGGACGGCACTCCGGTCGACATCGTGCTCAACCCGCTCGGTGTGCCGAGCCGGATGAACATCGGCCAGGTGTTGGAGACCCACCTCGGTTGGGTCGCCAAGACCGGTTGGAAGGTCGAGGGCGACGACACCGACTGGAAGCGCCAGCTTCGCTCGATCGACGCGCACGAGTCCGTGGGTGACACGAACGTGGCCACCCCGGTCTTCGACGGTGCCCGCGAGGAGGAGATCTCCGGTCTGCTCGAGTCGACCCTGCCCAACCGGGACGGCAAGCAGCTGATCGGGCGTACCGGCAAGGCGCAGTTGTTCGACGGTCGTTCCGGTGAGCCGCTGCCGGACCCGATCGCGGTCGGCTACGTCTACATCCTGAAGCTCAACCACCTGGTCGACGACAAGATCCACGCTCGTTCGACCGGCCCGTACTCGATGATCACGCAGCAGCCGCTGGGTGGTAAGGCGCAGTTCGGTGGTCAGCGTTTCGGTGAGATGGAGTGCTGGGCGATGCAGGCGTACGGCGCTGCCTACGCCCTGCAGGAGTTGCTCACGATCAAGTCCGACGACGTGCTCGGCCGGGTGAAGGTCTACGAGGCCATCGTCAAGGGCGAGAACATCCCGGAGCCGGGCATCCCGGAGTCGTTCAAGGTGCTGCTCAAGGAGCTGCAGTCGCTGTGCCTCAACGTTGAGGTGCTCTCCAGCGACGGTGTGGCCCTGGAAATGCGCGAGACCGACGACGAGGTGTTCCGGGCCGCCGAGGAGCTGGGCATCGACCTGTCCCGGCGCGAGCCGAGCTCGGTCGAAGAGGTCTGAGGTGAGCGGTCGGGGGCCGGCTCGCCGGCCCCCGACCCGACCCGAGAATTAGCAGTACAGACGACGACATAGGGGACATAGTGCTCGACGTCAACTTCTTCGACGAGCTGCGCATTGGTCTCGCCACCGCCGACGACATCCGTCAGTGGTCGCACGGCGAGGTCAAGAAGCCTGAGACGATCAACTACCGCACCCTGAAGCCGGAAAAGGACGGGCTCTTCTGCGAGAAGATCTTCGGTCCTCAGCGGGACTGGGAGTGCTACTGCGGTAAGTACAAGCGCGTTCGGTTCAAGGGCATCATCTGTGAGCGCTGCGGCGTCGAGGTGACTCGCTCCAAGGTCCGTCGTGAGCGGATGGGGCACATCGAGCTCGCCGCTCCGGTGACCCACATCTGGTACTTCAAGGGCGTTCCGAGCCGGCTGGGCTACCTGCTGGACCTCGCCCCCAAGGACCTCGAAAAGATCATCTACTTCGCCTCGTACGTCGTGACGAGCGTGGACGCGGAGTCGCGTCACCGTGACCTCTCGACGATCGAGAACGAGATCCTGGCCGAGAAGCGGCAGTCCGAGAACAGCCGCGACTCGGAGATCGAGAAGCGGGCCGCCAAGCTCGAGGCCGACCTGGCCGAGCTGGAGGCCGAGGGTGCCAAGGCGGACGTCCGGCGCAAGGTCAAGGAGGGCGGAGAGCGCGAGATGCGCCAGATCCGCGACCGGGCCCAGCGCGAGATCGACCGCCTGGACGAGGTGCTGGACACCTTCCGCAAGCTGGAGCCGAAGCAGCTCGTCACCGACGAGCTGCTGTACCGCGAGCTGCGCGACCGGTTCGGTGAGTACTTCACCGGTTCCATGGGCGCCGAGGCGATCAAGGCGCTGGTCCAGAACATGGACCTCGACGCCGAGGCCGAGAGCCTGCGGGAGACCATCCGGTCCGGCAAGGGCCAGCGGAAGATCCGGGCGCTCAAGCGGCTCAAGGTCGTCGCGGCGTTCCTGAACACCCGCAACTCGCCGCTCGGCATGGTGCTGGACTGCGTCCCGGTCATCCCGCCGGACCTGCGCCCGATGGTGCAGCTCGACGGTGGCCGCTTCGCGACCTCGGACCTGAACGACCTGTACCGCCGCGTGATCAACCGGAACAACCGCCTCAAGCGGCTGATCGATCTCGGCGCGCCCGAAATCATCGTCAACAACGAGAAGCGGATGCTCCAGGAGGCCGTCGACGCGCTGTTCGACAACGGCCGTCGCGGCCGGCCGGTCACCGGCCCGGGTAACCGCCCGCTCAAGTCGCTGTCCGACATGCTCAAGGGCAAGCAGGGCCGGTTCCGCCAGAACCTGCTGGGCAAGCGCGTCGACTACTCCGGCCGTTCGGTCATCGTGGTCGGCCCGAAGCTCAAGCTGCACCAGTGCGGTCTGCCCAAGCAGATGGCACTGGAGTTGTTCAAGCCGTTCGTGATGAAGCGGCTGGTCGACCTCAACCACGCACAGAACATCAAGTCCGCCAAGCGGATGGTCGAGCGTCAGCGCCCGGTCGTGTGGGACGTGCTGGAAGAGGTCATCGGCGAGCACCCGGTGCTGCTGAACCGTGCACCGACCCTGCACCGCCTGGGCATCCAGGCCTTCGAGCCGCAGCTGGTCGAGGGCAAGGCCATCCAGATCCACCCGCTGGTCTGCACCGCGTTCAACGCTGACTTCGACGGTGACCAGATGGCGGTGCACGTGCCGCTGTCCGCCGAGGCTCAGGCCGAGGCACGGATCCTGATGCTGTCGTCGAACAACATCCTCAAGCCGGCCGACGGTAAGCCGGTCACCATGCCCACCCAGGACATGGTCATCGGTCTGTACCACCTCACCCACCTCACCGCAGGTGAGAAGGGCGAGGGCCGGGCGTTCAGCTCGGACGCCGAGACTCGGATGGCCTTCGACAACGGTGAGCTGCACCTGCAGGCGCCGGTGAAGATCCGCCTGCGTGGCGTGGTCGGTGTCGACAACGGTGCCGGCTCCGAGGCGTGGTCTGCCCCGGAGGGCTGGGTCGAGGGTGACCCGCTGACCGTGGAGACGACCCTGGGTCGGGTGCTGTTCAACGAGACGCTGCCGCAGGGCTACCGCTTCGTGAACTACGAGATCCGCAAGGGTCAGCTCTCCGCGATCGTCAACGACCTCGCCGAGCGCTTCCCCAAGGTGGCGCTGGCCGCCACCCTGGACGGGCTCAAGGAGGCCGGTTTCCACTGGGCCACCTGGTCCGGCGTGACGATCGGCATGGAGGACGTCATCGCACCGCCGCGTAAGGCGGAGATCCTGGCGCGGTACGAGAAGGACGCCGACCAGATCGACAAGCAGTACCAGCGTGGTCTGATGACCGCCGAGGAGCGTCGCGGCGAGCTCATCGAGATCTGGACCAAGGCGACCAATGAGGTCGCCAAGGAGATGGACACCGCTCTGCCGCAGGAGAACCCACTGTGGAAGATGATCCACTCGGGTGCCCGCGGTAACCTGCTCCAGCTTCGGCAGATCGCGGCGATCCGTGGTCTGGTGGCCAACCCCAAGGGCGAGATCATCCCGCGGCCGATCAAGGCCAGCTACCGGGAGGGTCTGTCCGTGCTGGAGTACTTCATCTCCACGCACGGTGCTCGTAAGGGTCTCGCCGACACCGCGCTGCGGACCGCCGACTCGGGTTACCTGACCCGTCGTCTGGTGGACGTCTCGCAGGACGTCATCATCCGTGAAGAGGACTGCGGCACCGACCGGGCGATCCCGATGCAGATCGGCGAGAAGCTGGACGGCAAGCTCGTCGTCCACACCCACGCCGAGACCAGCGTGCACGCCCGGACGCTGGCCGACGACATCAAGGGGCCGGACGGCACCGTGGTGGCCGAGCGCGGCCAGGACATCAACTCCATCGGGGTCGACAAGATCGTCGCCGCCGGTGTGGAGACGGTCCGGGTGCGCAGCGTGCTCACCTGCGAGTCGAAGCTGGGTGTCTGCGCGGCCTGCTACGGCCGGTCGCTGCCGACCGGTAAGTCGGTCGACATCGGCGAGGCGGTCGGCATCATCGCCGCCCAGTCCATCGGTGAGCCCGGTACGCAGCTGACGATGCGTACCTTCCACACCGGTGGTGTCGCTGGTGAGGACATCACCCAGGGTCTGCCGCGTGTTCAGGAAATCTTCGAGGCTCGGGTCCCGAAGGGTAAGGCGCCCATCGCCGACACCCCCGGCAAGATCCGGATCGAGGACGGCGAGCGCTCACGCAAGATCATCGTGGTGCCGGACGACGGCAGCGAAGAGATCGTCTACGACAAGATCTCGAAGCGCGTCAAGCTCCGGACCCACGACGGCGGTCACGTCGCGGTCGGCGAGAAGCTGACCGAGGGCACCATCGACCCGCACGAGCTTCTGCGGATCATGGGTCCGCGGGCGGTCCAGGTCCACCTGACCAGTGAGGTCCAGGAGGTCTACCGCTCGCAGGGTGTGCTCATCCACGACAAGCACATCGAGATCATCATCCGCCAGATGCTCAAGCGGGTGACGGTCATCGACTCCGGCTCGACCGAGTTCCTGCCGGGTGTGCTGGTCGACCGGGCGCTGTTCGAGTCGGAGAACCGCCGACTCGTCTCGGAGGGCGGCGAGCCCGCCGCTGGTCGTCCGGTGCTGATGGGTATCACCAAGGCCTCGCTGGCCACGGACTCCTGGCTCTCGGCGGCCTCCTTCCAGGAGACCACCCGGGTGCTGACCGACGCTGCGATCAACTCGCGCAGCGACTCGTTGGTCGGCCTCAAGGAGAACGTGATCATCGGAAAGCTCATCCCGGCGGGTACCGGCATCAGCAAGTACCGCAACGTCCGGGTCGAGCCGACCGAGGAGGCCAAGGCCAAGGTCTACTCGATGACCGGTTACCCGGAGACCGACTACGGGTTCGGGCCGGCCGGCGGGCAGGCCGTGCCGCTGGACGACTTCGACTTCGGGTCGTACCGCTAAGCACCAGTCACACGACGAGGCCCCCGGTGAAAGCCGGGGGCCTCGTCGTGTCCGTGCCCACCCACCCTCGGCTGGGGTTCGGCATGATGGGGGGATGACGACAGCACCCGGGCAGGTGTCCGTCGCCCAGCCGGGCCTGCGCCACCCGCTGGACCCGGACCCGGCCCGAGCCACGAAGGCACGGGCGGTCTTCGCGTTGGGCCTGCTCGGCATGCTCACCGGGCTGTTCATCGGCGGTGTGGTGCCGGCGACGGTGGCCCTGCAACTGGCCCGGCAGGCGCGACGCGAGGCGTACGCCTCGGGGGGTTTCCTGACCGGCAGCGTCTGGCTGCGGCGGGGGGAGTGGATGGCCTGGACCGGCCTGGTGCTGGTCGCGGTGAGCGTGGTGGCCGCTGTGGTCATCGGGGTGGTCCGGATGGCCGGCGCCCCGTTCGGCCACGACTACCCGGCAAACATGGACTGAGCCGCCGGTGGCCGCGCCCGGCGCGGGCGGCGACGGTCGCGGCGGTAGCCTGGCCGCAGTCCGCCGTGTGGCGGTGGCGGCCTTTCGACAGGAGGACCTCGTGACGGAACCGGCGCGGCCCCCTGCTGACGAACCGGCCGACGTTCCGGAGCCGCCGGCTCCTTCGTCCGAGTCGAGTGACTGGTCGCGACCCGGTCCGAGCGGTGAGCCACAGCCACCGGTGTCCACGCCGAGCCCGGCGCCGCCGTCCTCCTGGGGTCCGGCCGGCTGGGGTGCGACCACCCCACCCGGCCCCGGGCAGCAGTACCCGGTCTCCAGCGCGCCCGCCTCGATGCCGCCCCCGGGTTGGGGTCCGCCGCCGTCGGGGCCGGGGATGCCGCCGCCGGGTTGGGGTCCGCCGCCGTCGGCGCCGGGTGCGCCGCCGCCGGGTTGGGGTCCGCCCTCGTCCGGGCCTGGTGCGCCGTACGGCTGGGGCCCTCCGGCAGTGGGCCCTGGTGCGCCGTACGGCTGGGGGCCGCCGTCGTCCGGGCCCGGGGCGCCGCCCGGGTGGGGTCCGCCGGGGCACGGCCCCGGGTGGGGTGCCCCGCCGGCGCGTTCGGTGCCGCCGCCCACGGACGACAAACGCCGACCGCCGAAGCGGGTGGAGGCGGTCTCGGGTACACCGTTCGGCGTCGTGCACCTGGACGTGGCACCGGTCACCTCCGGGCTGGCCATCGGGGCGCTGGTGGCGGGGATCGCGTCGGTACTGGTCTCGCTGTTGGTGATCTGTTTCGGGGTGGCCTTCAGGAACGACGGTGGGGCCTGGGCCTCCGGGGCGTTCGCCGCGCTGGGTGTGCTGGCCGGCGGTGCGGCTGTCGTCGTCGGGCTGCTCGCCCGGCGGCAGATCCGCCGGCCGGTCGCGTCCTCGGCGGTCCAGTTCACCGGGCGTGGGTTGGCGATGGCCGGGATCGGCTGTGGCGCGGCGGGCGCACTGCTCAGCCTGCTGGGCCTGGGGTTGGCAGTGCTTCTCGCAGTGGCCTGAGGGCGGCCACCGACAGCCGTGGCGTGCGACGCGGGTTTCCCGCGGGGGGCTTCGGTCCCTCCGGGGGCGATGGGTGCTTCCGTGGGGATGCCGGTACACTTGTATTCGTAGGTGCCCATCGCGGGCGACGGGGCAGGACGAGATCCGGCCGGCGGGTGTGAGACGGTCGCCGGGCCATTCCGTTTTGACCTGGGCGGTTGTGGTAGGTACTCTTTCCCCTTGTGCCCGGGCATGCCCGGGCAACTCGTGCGTGCGCTGTTTCCGGCTTACGGGCGGCGGCACGACACGTCAAGGATCCGGGGCGGGGCAATCCGCGCGCCGGTGACACAAACCCGGTTCGCACGCGAGAGCGGCGCGACGGGGCCGTGATGAGGGCGACACGCCCGACCGCGGGTGCCGGGGTCTCCGTGAGGCGACCCTGGTCGGAATGTAGGAGAGCCGGTCATCAGGCCGGCTAACGAGCAGACGGCGCGGCCGCGGATGCGGCCGAAGGGAGCGGAGAAACCCGGTGCCCACGATCCAGCAGCTGGTCCGAAAGGGCCGCCAGGCGAAGACGACCAAGACCAAGACCCCGGCGCTGAAGGGTTCTCCTCAGCGGCGCGGCGTGTGCACCCGCGTGTACACCACCACCCCGAAGAAGCCGAACTCGGCGCTGCGCAAGGTCGCTCGCGTGAAGCTCAGCAGCCAGATCGAGGTGACGGCGTACATCCCCGGCGTCGGTCACAACCTGCAGGAGCACTCGATCGTGCTCGTTCGCGGTGGCCGGGTGAAGGACCTCCCCGGCGTGCGTTACAAGATCGTTCGCGGCTCGCTGGACACCCAGGGTGTTCGCAACCGCAAGCAGGCGCGCAGCCGTTACGGCGCGAAGAAGGAGAAGAGCTGACATGCCGCGTAAAGGACCCGCTCCGCGGCGGCCACTGGTCGCTGACCCGGTGTACAACTCGCCGCTGGTCACCCAGCTGGTGAACAAGATCCTCCTTCGCGGCAAGCGCCAGCTCGCCGAGTCGATCGTGTACGCGGCCCTCGAGGGCTGCCGCGAGAAGTCCGGCACCGACCCGGTCGTCACCCTCAAGCGGGCGATGGACAACGTCAAGCCGACCCTCGAGGTGCGCAGCCGTCGTGTCGGTGGCGCCACCTACCAGGTTCCGGTGGAGGTCCGCCCGACCCGGGCGACCACCCTGGGCCTGCGCTGGCTGGTCACGTACTCCCGTGCCCGCCGCGAGAAGACCATGGTCGAGCGGCTGATGAACGAGCTGCTGGACGCGAGCAATGGCCTCGGTGCCGCCGTCAAGCGGCGCGAGGACACGCACAAGATGGCCGAGTCGAACAAGGCCTTCGCGCACTACCGCTGGTAACACCCTGGTTCCGGCGCCTCCGGGCGCCGGAACCGCCACCAGTTGAGTCGAGACGACGATAAGTAGGGATTGAAGTGGCCGCCGCAGACGCGCTCGCCAAGGTACGCAACATCGGCATTATGGCGCACATCGATGCCGGTAAGACCACGACCACCGAGCGAATCCTGTTCTACACCGGCATCACGTACAAGATCGGTGAGGTCCACGAGGGCGCTGCCGTCATGGACTGGATGGAGCAGGAGCAGGAGCGTGGTATCACCATCACCTCCGCTGCTACCAAGTGTGAGTGGAAAGACCACACGATCCAGATCATCGACACGCCCGGCCACGTCGACTTCACGGTCGAGGTCGAGCGGTCGCTGCGGGTCCTGGACGGTGCGGTAGCGGTCTACGACGGTGTCGCCGGCGTGGAACCGCAGACGGAGAACGTCTGGCGGCAGGCCGACAAGTACAACGTCCCGCGTATGTGCTTCGTCAACAAGCTCGACCGGACCGGCGCCGACTTCTTCCGCTGCGTGCAGATGATGATCGACCGGTTGAACGCCACTCCGCTGGTGCTCCAGATCCCGATCGGGCTCGAGGGCGACCACATCGGTGTCGTCGACCTGATCGGCATGCGCGCCCTCACCTGGCGTGGGGAGACCCAGAAGGGTGACGACTACGCGGTCGAGGAGATCCCGGCCGACCTGGCCGACTCCGCTGCCGAGTGGCGCGAGAAGCTGCTGGAGACCCTGGCCGACGTCGACGACTCGGTGATGGAGAAGTACCTGGAAGGCGAGGAGATCTCCGTCGAGGAGATCAAGGCCGCCATCCGGCGTTCCACGATCGCCGGCAAGGCCAACCCGGTGTTGTGCGGCTCGGCGTTCAAGAACAAGGGCGTTCAGCCCATGCTCGACGCCGTTGTCGACTTCCTGCCGTCGCCGCTGGACGTTCCGGCGATCGAGGGTACGGCCACCGACGGCGAGACCCCGCTGCTGCGTAAGCCGTCCAACTCGGAGCCCTTCTCCGGCCTGGCGTTCAAGATCCAGACGGACAAGCACCTGGGCAAGCTCACCTACGTGCGGGTCTACTCCGGCACGCTCGATTCCGGCTCCCAGGTGGTCAACTCCACCAAGGACCGCAAGGAGCGGATCGGCAAGATCTACCAGATGCACGCCAACAAGCGGGAAGAGCGTCCGTCGGCGCAGGCCGGCGACATCATCGCCGTGCAGGGTCTCAAGCAGACCACCACCGGCGACACTCTCTCCGACCCGGCGAACCCGGTCATCCTGGAGTCGATGACGTTCCCGGAGCCGGTCATCTCGGTGGCGATCGAGCCGAAGACCAAGTCCGACCAGGAGAAGCTGGGCACCGCCATCCAGCGCCTGGCCGAGGAGGACCCGACCTTCCGCGTCCAGTTGGACGAGGAGACCGGTCAGACGGTCATCTCCGGCATGGGTGAGCTGCACCTGGACATCCTGGTCGACCGGATGCGCCGCGAGTTCAACGTCGAGGCCAACGTCGGCAAGCCGCAGGTGGCGTACCGCGAGACCATCCGCCGCAAGGTGGACAAGGTCGAGTACACCCACAAGAAGCAGACCGGTGGTTCCGGCCAGTACGCCCGCGTGATCGTGAGCGTCGAGCCGCTTCCGCTGGACAACGACTCGCCGACCTACGAGTTCGCCAACGGCGTCAGCGGCGGCCGCATCCCCCGGGAGTTCATCCCCTCGGTGGACGCCGGTGCGCAGGACGCGCTGCAGTACGGCATCCTGGCGGGCTTCCCGCTGGTCGGCGTCAAGCTGACCCTGCTGGACGGCCAGTACCACGAGGTCGACTCGTCGGAAATGGCATTCAAGATCGCCGGCTCGATGGTGATGAAGGACGCGGCCCGCAAGGCCGACCCGGCGTTGCTCGAGCCGATGATGGCCGTTGAAGTCACCACTCCTGAGGAGAACATGGGTGACGTCATCGGTGACCTCAACTCCCGTCGCGGCATCATCCAGGCGATGGAGGAGCGCAGCGGCGCCCGCATCGTCCGGGCCCTGGTGCCGTTGTCGGAGATGTTCGGCTACGTCGGCGACCTGCGGTCGAAGACCCAGGGCCGGGCTAGCTACAGCATGCAGTTCGACTCCTACGCCGAGGTTCCGCAGAGCGTCGCGAAGGAGATCATCGCCAAGGCAACGGGCGAGTAACGCCCTGAGCTGGTGATTCGTGGTTGGTCGCGGGAGGGTTCACCCGCCTGCGGCCACCACGATCGGATTGCGTGAGACCGGGCCTGTAGGCTTCATCGCCGCAGAACCCACAAAGGCTCTCCGGCCGTCAGGCCGGAAAGGCTGTCGACAGAGTCCTAAGCGCCGACCGGCGCGCCGGGCGTACGAACCAAGAAGTCCACAGGAGGACACCAGTGGCGAAGGCTAAGTTCGAGCGGACTAAGCCGCACGTCAACATCGGCACCATTGGTCACATCGACCACGGTAAGACGACGCTGACGGCGGCCATCACCAAGGTCCTGCACGACCAGTACCCGGACCTGAACCCTTACACGCCGTTCGACGAGATCGACAAGGCGCCGGAGGAGAAGGCCCGCGGTATCACGATCTCGATCGCGCACGTCGAGTACCAGACCGAGTCGCGGCACTACGCGCACGTCGACTGCCCTGGTCACGCCGACTACATCAAGAACATGATCACCGGTGCCGCGCAGATGGACGGCGCGATCCTGGTGGTCGCGGCGACCGACGGCCCGATGCCGCAGACCCGCGAGCACGTGCTGCTGGCCCGTCAGGTCGGTGTGCCGTACATCGTCGTGGCGCTCAACAAGAGCGACATGGTCGATGACGAGGAGCTCCTGGAGCTCGTCGAGCTCGAGGTCCGTGAGCTGCTCTCCTCGCAGGAGTACCCGGGTGACGACCTGCCGGTCGTTCGGGTTTCGGCGCTGAAGGCCCTCGAGGGTGACCCCGAGTGGACCGGCAAGCTGCTGGACCTGATGGCCGCTGTCGACACCTCGATCCCGCAGCCGGAGCGCGAGGTTGACAAGCCGTTCCTGATGCCGGTTGAGGACGTGTTCACGATCACCGGTCGTGGCACCGTCGTCACCGGTCGCGTGGAGCGCGGCGTTCTCCTGCCGAACGAGGATGTTGAGCTCGTCGGTATCAAGGAGAAGAGCTTCAAGACCAAGGTCACCGCGATCGAGATGTTCCGGAAGACCCTTGACGACGCCCGCGCAGGCGAGAACGTCGGCCTGCTGCTGCGTGGTACCAAGCGCGACGAGGTCGAGCGCGGCATGGTCGTCGTGAAGCCGGGCTCGAACACCCCTCACACGGAGTTCGAGGCGACGGTCTACATCCTCTCCAAGGAGGAGGGCGGCCGGCACACCCCGTTCTTCCAGAACTACCGTCCGCAGTTCTACTTCCGGACCACGGACGTCACCGGTGTCGTCACCCTCCCCGAGGGCACCGAGATGGTCATGCCTGGTGACAACACCTCCATGTCGGTGAAGCTGATCCAGCCCATCGCCATGGAGGAGAACCTCAAGTTCGCGATCCGCGAGGGTGGCCGCACCGTCGGCGCCGGGTTCGTCACCAAGATCAACAAGTGAGCTAGGTAACCCCGATTAGACCCGCCGCCGGTCGTGCGGCATACTAGTCAGGTTGCGTAACGACAGTTCGTCGCCTGTGTTCGGCTTTCGCTGAACCTCCGGGTGGCGAGTCAGTCGAGCGTAGGGTGGTTGGCGGCCCAGTCGCCAACCACCCTCGCACGGCGTTCAGGTCGCGGTAATGCGATCGGCGCCTTGACCCCCCGCGCGGTCAGCACCACTCCGGAACCACGGGGCGGAGCCCGGCCCGAGGGCGCGACACGCCCGACCGCGGGGGTCGGCGAAGTGGGCCTGTGCCAGCCGGTACAGGCGCCCGCAACACAGCGGCATCGAGAGAAGGAACAGAAGCCACCATGGCGGGACAGAAGATCCGCATCCGGCTCAAGGCCTATGACCACGAGGTCGTCGACTCCTCGGCTCGGAAGATCGTCGAGACGGTGACGCGCACCGGGGCGCAGGTCGCGGGCCCGGTGCCGCTGCCCACGGAGATCAACCGTTTCTGCGTTATCCGCTCGCCGCACAAGTACAAGGACTCGCGCGAGCACTTCGAGATGCGCACGCACAAGCGGCTGATCGACATCATCGACCCGACCCCGAAGACGGTCGACTCGCTCATGCGCCTCGACCTGCCGGCTGGCGTCGACATCGAGATCAAGCTGTAGGGACCGGACAAATGGACAGGCAAGTCAAGGGGATCCTGGGCGCCAAGCTCGGCATGACCCAGGTCTGGGACAACAACCGTGTTGTTCCCGTGACCGTGGTCGAGGCCGGCCCGTGCGTCATCAGCCAGGTTCGTAGCGCCGAGAAGGACGGTTACGCAGCGGTCCAGCTGGCCTACGGCACCATCGACCCGCGCAAGGTCAAGAAGCCGATCAGCGGGCACTACGCCAAGGCGGACGTGGCGCCGCGCCGGCACATCGTCGAGCTGCGCACCACGGACGCCGGGGAATACTCGCTCGGCCAGGAAGTCACTGTCGACGAGTTCCCGGCCGGCGTCACCATCGACGTCACCGGCAAGACCAAGGGCAAGGGCTACGCCGGCCCGATGAAGCGGCACGGCTTCCACGGTCTGGGCAGCAGCCACGGTGTCGAGCGCAAGCACCGCTCGCCCGGCTCCATCGGCGCCTGCGCCACTCCGGGTCGCGTCTTCAAGGGCACCCGGATGGCCGGCCGGATGGGTGGCGTGCGCTACACCGTGCAGAACCTCACCGTCCAGGCGGTCGACACCGAGAACAACCTGCTGCTCGTCCGCGGTGCCATTCCTGGCCCCAAGGGCGCGCTGGTTCTGGTCCGTACCGCGGCCAAGAGCAAGGTGAAGAAGGGCGGTGCGGCCAAGTGACCACCGTTGACGTGCGCACCGTCGAAGGCACCACCAGCAGCTCCGTGGAGTTGCCGGCGGACATCTTCGACGTGCAGTCCAACGTCGCGCTGATGCACCAGGTCGTGGTGGCCCAGCTCGCGGCGGCCCGACAGGGCACACACAAGACCAAGACCCGGGCTGAGGTCGCCGGTGGCGGCAAGAAGCCTTACAAGCAGAAGGGCACCGGTCGCGCCCGGCAGGGCTCGATCCGCGCGCCGCAGTTCGCCGGCGGTGGCGTCGTGCACGGTCCCGTGCCGCGCGACTACAGCCAGCGGACCCCGAAGAAGATGAAGGCCGCCGCTCTGCGGGGTGCCCTCTCCGACCGGGCCCGCGCCGGGCAGGTGCACGTCGTCGAGGCGTTCGTCTCGGGCGAGAAGCCGTCGACCAAGGCGGCCCTTGCCACGCTGACCAAGCTCACCGAGGCCCGTCGGGTCCTGGTCGTGCTGAGCAGCACCGACGAGCTGAACTGGGTGTCGCTGCGCAACGAGCCGCGGGTGCACCTGATCGAGTCCGGCCAGCTGAACACGTACGACGTGCTGGTGGCCGACGACGTGGTCTTCACCAAGGACGCCCTGGACGAGTTCCTGGGTGTGCCCGCCGAGACCACCGAGGAGGGTGGCAAGTGAGCACCATCGCCGACCCGCGCGACATCATCGTGGCGCCGGTCGTCTCGGAGAAGAGCTACAGCGAGCTGAACCGGAACTGGTACACCTTCCTGGTGCACCCGGACGCGAACAAGACCGAGATCAAGATCGCTATCCAGCAGATCTTCAACGTCCGCGTCCTGACGGTCAACACGCTCAACCGCCAGGGTAAGCGCAAGCGCACCAAGACCGGTTTCGGTCAGCGCAAGGCGACCAAGCGGGCGATCGTCAAGCTGGCTGACGGTGACCGTATCGAGGCCTTCGGCGGCCCGGTCAGCTGAGGGGTGTAGACAATGGCTATCCGTAAGTACAAGCCGACGACGCCGGGCCGACGTGGCTCGAGTGTCGCTGACTTCGCCGAGATCACCCGGTCCACGCCGGAGAAGTCGCTGCTGGCTCCGTTGCCGAAGAAGGGCGGGCGTAACGCCCACGGCCGGATCACCACGCGGCACCACGGCGGCGGTCACAAGCGCCAGTACCGTCTGATCGACTTCAAGCGGGTCGACAAGGACGGCGTGCCGGCGAAGGTCGCTCACATCGAGTACGACCCGAACCGCACGGCGCGTATCGCGCTGCTGCACTACGCCGACGGCGAGAAGCGGTACATCCTCGCGCCGAAGGACATGAAGCAGGGCGACCGCGTCGAGTCCGGTCCGGGCGCCGACATCAAGCCGGGTAACAACCTGCCGCTGCGCAACATCCCGGTCGGTACCACGATCCACAACGTGGAGCTGCGTCCGGGCGGCGGGGCCAAGCTGGCCCGTTCCGCCGGCGTCGGCATCCAGCTGCTCGGCCGCGAGGGCGCGTACGCGACCCTGCGTATGCCGTCCGGTGAGATCCGGCGGGTGGACGTTCGCTGCCGCGCCAGCGTCGGCGAGATCGGCAACGCCGACCAGTCGAACATCAACTGGGGTAAGGCCGGCCGGATGCGGTGGAAGGGCAAGCGCCCGACCGTCCGTGGTGTCGCCATGAACCCGGTCGACCACCCGCACGGTGGTGGTGAGGGTAAGACCTCCGGTGGTCGCCACCCGGTCAACCCGCAGGGTAAGCCCGAGGGCCGCACCCGCCGTAAGGGCCAGCCGAGTGACCGGCTGATCGTCCGCCGTCGCTACGCCACGCGTAAGCGCGGCTGAGGGAGATAAGACATGCCTCGCAGCCTGAAGAAGGGCCCGTTCGTCGACGACCACCTGCTCAAGAAGGTGGAAGTTCAGAACGACAAGGGCTCCAAGAACGTGATCAAGACCTGGTCGCGGCGCTCGACGATCATCCCCGAGATGCTGGGGCACACGATCGCGGTGCATGACGGACGCAAGCACGTCCCGGTGTTCGTGACCGAGGCGATGGTCGGGCACAAGCTCGGCGAGTTCGCGCTGACCCGTACGTTCAAGGGTCACGAGAAGGACGACCGGAAGAGCCGTCGGCGCTGACGCCGCGGGCATACGGATAGAGGGAACAAGGGGTTACAGCGATGCCAGGAAAGGGCGACGCTCCGGTGCTTCCGGGCGCGCGGGCGGTTGCGCGGCACGTGCGCATCTCGCCGATGAAGGCGCGCCGGGTGGTCAACCTCGTCCGCGGCCTGCCCGCGAAGGAGGCTCTCACGGTGCTGCAGTTCGCGCCGCAGGCTGCGAGCGAGCAGGTGTACAAGGTGCTCGCTAGCGCGATCGCCAACGCGGAGAACAACGAGCGGCTGGACCCCGACGCGCTGCTCGTCAGCGAGGCCTTCGTTGACGAGGGCCCGACGATGAAGCGGTTCCAGCCGCGGGCGCAGGGTCGGGCGTACCGAATCCGCAAGCGCACCTGCCACATCACCGTGGCGGTCGAAGCGGTCGCGCCGGCAGCGCCGAGGAAGGCCGCGGCGAAGAAGGCCGCCCCGGCCACGGAGGCCGCACCGGCCGAAGCGCAGAGCAAGACGGAGGACGCCGAGTAATGGGTCAGAAGGTTCACCCCACTGGGTTCCGGCTCGGCATCTCGACCGACTGGAAGTCCCGCTGGTTCGCGGACAAGCTCTACAAGGACTACATCGGCGAGGATGTCAAGATCCGCCGCATGATGTCCAAGGGCCTCGAGCGTGCCGGAATTTCCAAGGTCGACATCGAGCGCACCCGCGACCGGGTCCGGGTCGACATCCACACCGCCCGGCCGGGCATCGTCATCGGCCGTAAGGGTGCGGAGGCCGACCGGATCCGCGGCGAGCTGGAGAAGCTCACCGGCAAGCAGGTTCAGCTGAACATCATCGAGGTGAAGAACCCCGAGTCGGACGCTCAGCTTGTCGCGCAGGGCGTGGCCGAGCAGCTGTCCAGCCGGGTCAGCTTCCGTCGGGCGATGCGCAAGGCCATGCAGTCGGCGATGAAGAACCCGGTCTGCAAGGGCATCCGGGTTCAGGTCTCGGGTCGCCTCGGCGGCGCCGAGATGAGCCGGACCGAGTTCTACCGTGAGGGCCGGGTTCCGCTGCACACGCTGCGGGCCAACATCGAGTACGGCTTCTTTGAGGCCCGTACCACGTTCGGCCGGATCGGTGTGAAGGTCTGGATCTACAAGGGCGACGCCGTCATGGGCCGGGAGACTCCGGCCGAGGCTGGTCCGTCCCGCCCGCGTCGTGGTGAGCGCGGCGACCGTCCCGAGCGTCCGCGCCGTGGCCGGTCGGGTTCGTCCGGCACCACGGCCGGTGGCACCGAGGCCGGTCGGGCTGCTGCGACCACCATCGCGCAGCAGGCCGAGACGCCGAGCGGCGAGCCGGTGGACAGCGCTGCTGTCGCCGCCACTGCTGCTCCGGCAGAAACGCAGCAGGAGGGCTGACAGATGCTGATGCCGCGCAAGCCTCCGAAGGGCTTCCGCAAGCCGCACCACCCGGACCGCAGTGGCGCGTCCAAGGGTGGTAACCGGGTGGTGTTCGGCGAGTTCGGGATTCAGGCTCTCGAGCCGGCGTACGTGACGAACCGGCAGATCGAGTCGGCACGTATCGCGATGACTCGCCACATCAAGCGTGGTGGCAAGGTCTGGATCACGATCTTCCCGGACCAGGCCCTCACCAAGAAGCCCGCCGAGACCCGGATGGGTTCCGGCAAGGGCTCGCCCGAGTGGTGGGTCGCCAACGTCAAACCGGGGCGGATTCTCTTCGAGATGTCCTTCCCCAGCGAGCAGACCGCGCGAGAGGCCATGCGTCGCGCGATCCACAAGCTCCCGATGAAGTGCCGCATTGTTACGCGCGAAGTGGGTGAATCCTGATGGCAGCGGGCGTTAAGGCGACCGAGCTGCGTGAGCTCTCCGAAGAGGAGCTGGTCACGAAGCTGCGGGAGGCCAAGGCGGAGCTGTTCAACCTCCGCGTACAGGCCGCAACCGGGCAGCTGGACAACAACCGGCGGTTGCAGGTCATCCGTCGGGAGATCGCCCGGATCTACACGATCATGCGTGAGCGTGAGCTGGGGCTCTCGGCCGCGCCGACTGAGGTGACTGCATCATGACCGAAGAGACCGCCACCGCCGCCGCGCGGTCGCGCCGCAAGGTCCGCGAGGGCCTGGTGATCAGCGACAAGATGGACAAGACCGTCGTTGTCGAGGTCGAGGACCGGGTTCGGCACGCGCTGTACGGCAAGATCATGCGCCGTACCGCCAAGCTGAAGGTGCACGACGAGCAGAACGCCGCTGGCACCGGTGACCGGGTTCTCATCATGGAGACCCGGCCGCTGAGCGCCACCAAGCGTTGGCGGATCGTGGAGATCCTGGACAAGGCCAAGTAGCGAAGGCTCGAGCCCGGCGGTTGCGTCGGGCGTAGGTTCCGCCAGGCTCCGGCCGCTACGGCGGCCGGAGAACCGGCAGACATAGGAGATAGACGTGATTCAGCAGGAGTCGCGACTGCGCGTCGCCGACAACACGGGTGCTCGGGAGATCCTTTGCATCCGGGTTCTCGGTGGCTCCGGTCGGCGCTACGCGAGCATCGGCGACGTCATCGTGGCCACGGTCAAGGACGCGATCCCGGGTGCCGGCGTGAAGAAGGGCGATGTCGTCAAGGCGGTCATCGTTCGCACGGCCAAGGAGAGGCGTCGGCCGGATGGCTCGTACATCCGCTTCGACGAGAACGCCGCCGTCATCATCAAGGACGGCGGGGACCCGCGTGGAACCCGTATCTTCGGCCCGGTGGGTCGGGAGCTGCGGGACAAGCGGTTCATGAAGATCATTTCCCTCGCGCCGGAGGTGTTGTGACCGTGAAGGTCAAGAAGGGCGACACGGTCGTCATCATCGCCGGCAAGGACAAGGGTGCCAAGGGCAAGGTCATCCAGGCCTACCCGCGGCAGGACAAGGTCCTGGTCGAGGGCGTGAACCGGGTCAAGAAGCACACCCGCATCAGCACCACCCAGCGTGGCGCCAAGACCGGCGGCATCGTCACTCAGGAGGCCCCGATCCACGTCTCGAACGTGCAGGTCCTGGACTCCGACGGCAAGCCGACCCGCGTCGGTTACCGGATCGACGACAACGGCCAGAAGGTCCGCATCGCGCGTAGCACCGGTAAGGACCTCTGATGACCACGGCTACCGAAAAGACCCTGCCGCGCCTCAAGGAGCGGTACCGCAACGAGATCGTGGCCCAGCTGCGTGAGCAGCGCAGCTACGGCAACCCCATGCAGGTGCCGCGGCTGGTCAAGATCGTCGTCAACATGGGTGTCGGCGAGGCTGCTCGCGACGCCAAGCTGATCGACGGCGCGGTCCGCGACCTCGCCACGATCACCGGCCAGAAGCCGCAGGTGCGGCGGGCGACCAAGTCCATCGCGCAGTTCAAGCTCCGCGAGGGCATGCCGATCGGCGCGAAGGTGACTCTTCGCGGCGACCGGATGTGGGAGTTCCTGGACCGGCTGCTCTCCATCTCGCTGCCGCGTATCCGCGACTTCCGCGGCCTCGATGGGCGCAAGCTGGACGGGCACGGCAACTACACGTTCGGTCTGACCGAGCAGTCTGTGTTCCACGAGATCGACCAGGACCGGATCGATCGCCAGCGGGGCATGGACATCACGGTGGTCACCACCGCCACGACCGACGACGAGGGCCGGGCGCTGCTCAAGCTCCTGGGCTTCCCGTTCAAGGAGAACTGAGATGGCCAAGAAGGCGCTGATCATCAAGGCGGCCGCGAAGCCGAAGTTCTCGGTTCGCGCGTACACCCGCTGCCAGCGGTGCGGGCGTCCGAAGGCGGTCTACCGCAAGTTCGGGCTCTGCCGGATCTGCATCCGGGAGATGGCTCACCGTGGTGAGCTTCCGGGCGTGTCCAAGGCTTCCTGGTAAGGGCGACCGCGTCCCGGCCGTCGGCCGGGAACTCCTGCACCGATTAGGTATTGCTCTTCGCCGTAGGCCCGGGGCTGATGCCCCGGGAACCCCGGCGAGAAAGGCTGACGAAATCCATGACGATGACCGACCCGATCGCAGACATGCTCACGCGTCTGCGTAACGCCAACCAGGCGTACCACGATCAGGTGAAGATGCCCTACTCCAAGATCAAGGCGAACATCGCCGAGGTCTTGAAGGCCGAGGGTTACATCGCCACCTGGTCGGTCGAGGAGCCCGAGGAGGGTGCCGTCGGCAAGCGACTGGTCGTCGAGCTGAAGTACGGCCAGAGCCGCGAGCGGAGCCTGGCCGGCATCAAGCGCGTGTCCAAGCCCGGTCTCCGGGTGTACGCCAAGTCGGACGGGCTCCCGCGGGTGCTCGGTGGGCTGGGCGTGGCGATCATTTCGACGTCCCAGGGGCTGCTGACCGACCGGCAGGCCCGCAAGCGGAGTGTTGGCGGGGAAGTCCTCGCCTTCGTCTGGTAACGGGAGACAGGTAGAAATGTCGCGAATTGGACGTAAGTCGATCCCGGTGCCAGCCGGCGTCGACATCACGATCGACGGGCAGACCGTCAAGGTCAAGGGCCCCAAGGGCCAGCTCCAGCACATCCTCGCCGAGCCGATCACGATCGAGCGGGCCGAGGGCGGGGAGCTGAGCGTCAACCGGCCGAACGACGAGCGCAAGGCCAAGGAACTCCACGGCCTGAGCCGTACGCTGGTTGCCAATATGATCGTCGGGGTCACCGAGGGCTACCGCAAGAGCCTGGAGATCGCCGGCACCGGTTACCGGGTCACCGCCAAGGGTTCGGACCTCGAGTTCGCGCTCGGGTTCTCGCACCCGGTGGTCGTTCCCGCCCCGGCAGGCATCACCTTCACTGTGGAGCGGCCGACCCTGTTCCACGTGGCTGGCATCGACAAGCAGCAGGTCGGTGAGGTCGCCGCCAACATCCGGAAGATCCGCCCGCCGGAGCCCTACAAGGGCAAGGGCGTCAAGTACCAGGGCGAGGTCATCCGCCGCAAGGCTGGAAAGGCAGGTAAGAAGTGAGCGCCACGCTGCTCAAGCGCCGCCGCGGTGTCGCCGCCAAGCGCGCCGTTGGGCGTGCGCGTCGACACTTCCGCGTCCGCAAGAACGTCAGCGGTACGGCCGAGCGTCCGCGCCTGGTCGTCACCCGCTCGCTGCGGCACATGGTCGCCCAGGTCGTCGACGACAACAAGGGTCACACCCTGGCGTCGGCGTCGACCCTGGACGCCTCGCTGCGCGGTGCGGAGGGCGACAAGAGCGCCCTGGCTGGCAAGGTGGGCGCGCTGCTCGCCGAGCGGGCCAAGGCTGCTGGCGTCTCCAAGGTCGTCTTCGACCGCGGCGGCAACCGGTACGCGGGGCGGGTCGCCGCGCTTGCCGATGCCGCCCGCGAAGCCGGGCTCGAGTTCTAACAACCCCGTCACGAGAGAGAAGGAAGGCTGCTGATGCCAGGTCAACAGCGCCGTGGCGGCGGGTCCGGTGGCAACGAGGGTGGTCGCCGCGACAACCGCCGTGAGGGCGGCCGCGGAAACGCGCCCGTCGAGAAGACCCCGCACCTCGAGCGGGTCGTCGCGATCAACCGCGTCGCCAAGGTCGTGAAGGGTGGTCGTCGCTTCAGCTTCACCGCCCTGGTGATCGTGGGCGACGGCGACGGCACGGTGGGCGTGGGCTACGGAAAGGCCAAGGAGGTGCCCGCGGCCATCGCCAAGGGTGTCGAGGAGGCCAAGAAGCACTTCTTCAAGGTCCCGCGGATCGGTCAGTCGATCCCGCACCCGGTGACGGGTGAGGACGCCGCTGGTGTGGTGCTGCTCAAGCCGGCCTCGGCCGGTACGGGTGTCATCGCCGGCGGACCGGTGCGTGCCGTGCTGGAGTGCGCCGGGATCCACGACGTGCTCTCCAAGAGCCTCGGATCGTCGAACCCGATCAACATCGTGCACGCCACTGTGGCGGCCCTGAAGGGGCTTGAGTCCCCCGAGCAGGTCGCGGCGCGTCGTGGTCTGCCGGTGGAGGACGTCGCGCCGGCCGCCATGCTGGCGTCGCGTGCGGGGGTGGCGCGCTGATGGCACGCCTGAAGGTCACCCAGCTCCGGTCCGGTATCGGGACCAAGCACAACCAGCGTGAGTCGCTGCGTTCGCTCGGTCTCAAGCGGATCAACGACGTGGTGGTCAAGGAGGACCGGCCCGAGATCCGCGGCATGATCTTCACTGTGAGCCACCTCGTGAAGGTCGAGGAGGTCGAGTAATGACGATCAAGGTGCATCACCTGCGCCCGGCGCCCGGTTCCAAGACCGCGAAGACCCGTGTGGGTCGCGGTGAGGGTTCCAAGGGCAAGACCGCTGGTCGCGGTACCAAGGGCTCCAAGGCCCGCAAGAACATCTCGGCGGCGTTCGAGGGTGGGCAGATGCCCATCCACATGCGCCTGCCGAAGATGAAGGGCTTCAAGAACAAGTTCAAGGTGGTCTTCCAGGTGGTCAACCTGGACCGACTCGCTGAGCTGTTCCCGAACGGTGGTCAGGTCGGCCCGCTGGAGCTGGTGGAGTC
The DNA here is from genome assembly GCF_040630995.1 of Micromonospora sp. NPDC005710. Taxonomy (NCBI): domain Bacteria; kingdom Bacillati; phylum Actinomycetota; class Actinomycetes; order Micromonosporales; family Micromonosporaceae; genus Micromonospora; species Micromonospora sp. NPDC005710. The sequence continues at coordinate 54,939 of NZ_JBEXYP010000015.1, forward strand.
CGGCGCGGTCCGCAAGGGTCACCCGGTCAAGGTCCTCGGCACCGGGGATCTCGGCGGTGTGGCGCTCCAGGTGTCGGCGCACGCGTTCAGTGCGTCGGCCAAGGAGAAGATCGCTGCCGCCGGTGGCTCCGTCACCGAGCTGTAAGGCGTACGACCATGGCGCCCGTCCAGTTGAACGCAACTGGCGGGCGCCATGGTCTGCCTGGGGCCTGAGCGCCCGGTAACATCGGAATCGATTTATGTAGTCGGGCGCATCTGCCCGGACCGGGGTGAGGCTGTTAGAGTCCCATCCCAGCCATGGATTGCGGGCACTCGCTCGTGATCCAACCCGACCCGCCAGGGATCACCGGCGGCCCGCCTCGCGCAGGAGGAAGAAGTTGCTGTCCGCCTTTCTCAGTGCGTTCCGTACGCCTGACCTGCGCAAGAAGCTGCTGTTCACAGTAGGCATCATCGCGGTCTACCGGCTGGGTGCAACGCTCCCCAGCCCGGGCGTCTCGTACGGCAACGTGCAGAAGTGCCTCGACACCATCCAGGGTGACACCACCGGGGTGGTGAACCTGCTCAACCTCTTCTCCGGCGGAGCGCTGCTACAGCTCTCGGTCTTCGCGCTGGGCATCATGCCCTACATCACCGCGTCGATCATCCTGCAGCTGCTGACCGTCGTGATCCCCCGCCTGGAGCAGCTCCGCAAGGAGGGCCAGGCCGGTCAGGCGAAGATCACGCAGTACACGCGCTACCTGACCCTCGGCCTCGGTGTGCTGCAGGCCTCGGCGTTCGTCGCCCTGGCCCGCTCCGGCCAGCTGTTCCAGAACAAGTGCGACCAGTTCCCGATCATCCCGACCGGCACCGGCATCCCGGACTGGCTGACCCTGGCCATCCTGGTGATGACGATGACCGCCGGCACCGGCATGGTCATGTGGCTGGGTGAGCTGATCACCGACCGCGGCGTCGGCAACGGCATGTCCGTCCTGATCTTCACCTCGATCGCGGCGCGGCTGCCCAGCGAGGGCTGGCAGATCAAGACCAGCAAGGGCTGGGACATGTTCGCCCTGGTCATCGCGCTGGTCCTGGTGGTCATCACCGCTGTCACCTTCATCGAGCAGGCGCAGCGCCGGATCCCGGTGCAGTACGCCAAGCGGATGATCGGCCGGCGGATGTACGGCGGCACCTCGACCTACATCCCGCTGAAGGTCAACCAGGCGGGTGTGATCCCGGTCATCTTCGGGTCGTCGCTGCTCTACCTGCCGCAGCTGGCGCTGCAGTTCTTCGACCAGACCGACCCGGGCAAGACCCAGTCGTGGATCCAGAACAACCTGGTCAACCCGAGCAGCCCGATCTACATCTCGGTCTACTTCCTGCTGATCATCTTCTTCACGTACTTCTACGTCTCGATCACGTTCAACCCGACCGAGGTCGCTGACAACATGAAGAAGTACGGCGGGTTCGTCCCGGGCATCCGCCCGGGTAAGCCGACCGCCGACTACCTCGACTTCATCCTCAGCCGGATCACCCTGCCGGGCGCGATCTACCTCGGCGTGATCTCGATCCTGCCGAACTTCTTCTTCATCTGGCTGGACAACCAGCAGTACCAGAACTTCCCGTTCGGCGGCACCGCTGTGCTCATCATGGTCGGCGTCGGTCTGGAGACCGTGAAGCAGATCGAGAGCCAACTCATGCAGCGGAACTACGAAGGGTTCCTGCGGTAGATGAGACTCGTTCTGGTTGGCCCGCCGGGGGCGGGCAAGGGGACACAGGCCGAGTTCATCGCCGCGCACCTTTCGGTGCCGAAGATTTCGACCGGAGACATCTTCCGGTCGAACGTCACTCAGGGCACTCCGCTCGGTGTCGAGGCGAAGCGGTACATGGACGCGGGCGAGCTGGTTCCGGACGAGGTGACCATCAACATGGTCCGGGACCGGCTGGCCGAGCCCGACGCCAGCGAGGGTTTCCTGCTCGACGGCTTCCCGCGGACGACTCCGCAGGCGGCCGCTCTGGACAAGCTCCTCGCCGATCTGGGAACCGCCCTGGATCTGGTCCTGGAGTTGGTCGTGGACGACGACGAGGTGATCCGGCGGCTCTCCGGTCGGCGTACCTGCCGGGGCTGCGGCAAGATCTGGCACGTCGAGTTCGACGCCACCACCCGGCCGGGCATCTGTGACCGGTGCGGCGCCGAGCTGTTCCAGCGCGACGACGACAAGCCGGAGACGATCGCCACGCGGCTCCGCGAGTACAGCGAGAAGACCGCACCCCTGGTCGACTACTACGGCGCTCAGGGCAAGCTCGTCGGGATCGACGCCACCGGGCCGGTGGAGGACGTCACCACCCGGGCCATCGACGCGTTGCGGTCGTACGGCGGCTGAGGTCCGGCCGGGCCACGGCGGATAGAGTGCGAACAGCGGGGTACGCGTCATGTGCCCCGCTGTTCGGCAACGAAAGGTAACCGCTCCATGCGTCGTCCCCAGCTGGACATCCAGCTGAAGACCCCTGACCAGATCGAGAAGATGCGGGCCGCCGGGTTGGTGGTTGCCGAGGCGCTGCTCCGGATGCGGGAGGCTGTCGCCCCCGGTGTGAGCACCGCCGATCTGGACGCCATCGCCGAGACGACCATCCGTGAGGCGGGCGGTGTTCCGTCGTTCAAGGGCTACCACGGGTTTCCGGCGTCGATCTGTTCCTCGGTCAACGAGCAGATCGTGCACGCCATCCCGTCGCCGAAGCAGGTGCTGCAGGCCGGTGACCTGATCTCCATCGACTGCGGCGCGGTGCTGGACGGGTGGCACGGCGACTCGGCGATCACGGTGGGGGTGGGTGACGTCGACCCGGCGTTGCTGAAGATGGCCGAGGTCGCCGAGGACGCGATGTGGGCCGGCATCGCCGCCGCCGCGCGTGGTGCGGCCAGCGGCAAGGGCCGCCTGACCGACATCTCGCACGCGGTGGAGACCGCTGTCCGCAGGGGCGGCCGGTACGGCATCGTCGACGGCTACGGCGGGCACGGCATCGGCACCGAGATGCACCAGGACCCGCACGTGCTCAACCACGGCCGGCCGGGCAAGGGCCCGAAACTGGTCACCGGGATGGCGCTGGCCATCGAGCCGATGATCACCATGGCGTCCCCGCGTACCGTCGAGTTGGCCGACGGGTGGACGGTCGTCACCCGGGACGGTTCGGTGGCCGCGCACGTCGAGCACTCGATGGCGCTGCTGTCGGACGGCGTCTGGGTGCTCACCGCGTTCGACGGTGGCCGGGCCCGTCTGGGCGATCTGGTGACTGCCCGCCAACCCGCTGCCACCACGACCCCCTGATCGCACCCCCGCCCCGGTGATGCCGGGGTGGGGCGGGACTGGCGCGACGGTGGCATGCTTGCCCGCATGGACGGGCGCGACGGGATGCGAGCCGCTGACTCGGACCGTGCGGCGGTGGCCGACCGGTTACGGATGGCCCTGGACGAGGGTCGACTGGATCTGCACGAGTACGACGAGCGGTTGCAGCGGGCCTACGCGGCACGCACGTACGCCGATCTGGAGGCTCTGCTCACCGATCTGCCGCCGGTGACGCCGGCGCAGCGGTCGGGTCTGGCGCCGGCCGCCGGGTCGACGGTGGGTCCGCCCGGTTCGGCCGTCACCACTGGCGTCACGGCCCGCTGGCTGGCCGAGGTGTGGTCCCCGTACCTGCGGGTGATCGCCATCGTGGTGACGATCTGGGCGGTGACGTCGTTGCTCAGCCAGGATCTGCTCTACTTCTGGCCGGGCTGGGTGGCGGGGCCGTGGGGCGCGGTGCTGGTCGTCCGTACGGTCTCCGGGCTGGCCGGGAAGGAGCCCCAGCGCCAGGCCGTCAAGCGCCAACGCCGCCGGGAGCGCAAGCAGACAAAGCGCGCCATCAAACGGAACAGCGCCCCACCAGCCTCCTGAGCCCCAGCCGTCACCCAGTCGATCATGGGGCTGACGGCACCCATCCCGGCGTGTCGTGCCGTCAACCCATGATCAATGGGGCCGAGGGCGGGGCCGTTCGGGTCGCCGCGCCGTGGGGTGGGGTGGTCGGTTTGGCGGGGGAGTGCAGGCCGGCGTACACTTTCAGATCGGCGCACAGCGTCCACTCCGGCATGCCCACCCTGCGCTTCGGTGGGAGCTGGAGCCGCGGCTGGCGCGGGCTTCTGATTCTGATCAGATTTCCGTGTAAGACGTTGTGGGCCGCCCGGTGCAATCGACGTCAGGACAGCGGAGGACATGCCGAAAAAAGACGGAGCCATTGAGATCGAGGGTCGAGTCATCGAGCCTCTGCCGAACGCCATGTTCCGGGTGGAGCTTGCGAACGGCCACAAGGTGTTGGCTCACATCAGCGGCAAGATGCGGCAGCACTACATCCGCATCCTTCCGGAGGACCGGGTCGTCGTCGAACTCTCGCCGTACGACCTGACCCGCGGGCGCATCGTCTACCGCTACAAGTAGTCCTGACGACGGCCGGGAAGTCCGTGTCCGTCTTCGACGTCCGGTGTCGCGCAGAGCGCGTCCCCGGGCCAGATGGGAAGTAAGGCAACCGTGAAGGTCAAGCCGAGCGTCAAGAGGATCTGCCAGAAGTGCCGGGTTATCCGCCGGCACGGCCGGGTCATGGTCATCTGCAGCGACCCGCGCCACAAGCAGCGCCAGGGCTGACTCAGCCCGTCCGGCCGGAACACGGCCGGGTGGCGTTGGTCCGGGCAGATCCCCAGCGACACACACATCACACATGCTCGTCCCAGCCGCGGGCGGTACGCCAGTCGTACCTCTGCGTGGCTGACCCCCGGTCGGAGGCCGGGGCCCGCTCGGGCAGCGACCGATCCCGGTCGCCGGCGCTCACTGCGTCGGAAAGACGGGACGGCCGGTAGCGGGGTGGGACGGGTCCACACCTCCGCCACACATCACGAGGAGTACGCCCGCACATGGCACGTCTAGTCGGCGTGGATCTCCCCCGCGAAAAGCGGTTGGAGATCGCGCTCACCTACATCTTCGGGGTCGGTCGCACCCGCGCCCTGGAGACACTCGCCGCTACCGGCATCTCGCCGGACAAGCGCGCTCGGGACCTCACGGACGAGGAGCTCGTGCAGCTCCGCGACCACATCGAGGGCAACTACAAGGTTGAAGGCGACCTGCGCCGCGAGGTCGCCGCTGACATCCGCCGCAAGGTTGAGATCGGCTGCTACGCCGGCATCCGGCACCGCCGGGGCCTGCCCGTGCGTGGCCAGCGGACCAAGACCAATGCCCGGACCCGCAAGGGCCCGAAGCGGACCGTCGCCGGCAAGAAGAAGCCCGGCAAGAAGTAGTTCTTGACCGGAATCCGGGTCGATGTCGGGTCTAGGAAGACCCGTGCGGCCCGATCCGGAAAGTCAACTAGGAGCGCACAGACTTATGCCACCGAAGGCTCGTGCCGGAGCCGCTGTAAAGAAGGTCCGGCGCAAGGAACGCAAGAACGTCGCCCACGGGCAGGCGCACATCAAGAGCACGTTCAACAACACCATCGTGTCCATCACGGACCCGACCGGTGCGGTCATCTCCTGGGCCTCCGCTGGCCAGGTGGGCTTCAAGGGCTCCCGCAAGTCGACTCCGTTCGCCGCGCAGCTGGCCGCCGAGGCTGCCGCGCGTCGCGCCATGGAGCACGGCATGCGCAAGGTCGACGTGTTTGTCAAGGGCCCCGGCTCCGGCCGGGAGACCGCTATCCGTTCGCTGCAGGCCGTCGGGCTGGAGGTCGGCCAGATCGCCGACGTCACCCCGCAGCCGCACAACGGATGCCGTCCGCCTAAGCGTCGTCGGGTCTGAGAGGTAGAGAGAGATGGCTCGTTACACCGGTGCTGACTGCCGCCGTTGCCGGCGGGAGAAGATGAAGCTGTTCCTCAAGGGCAGCAAGTGCGATGGTCCGAAGTGCCCGTTCGAGTCCCGGCCGTTCCCGCCCGGGCAGCACGGCCGCGGCCGCACCAAGGAGACGGAGTACCTGCTCCAGCTCCGTGAGAAGCAGAAGGCCCGCCGGGTTTACGGCGTGCTGGAGAAGCAGTTCCGCGGTTACTACGAGGAAGCCGTTGGCAAGCAGGCCAAGACCGGTGAGGTCCTCCTGCAGATCCTCGAGTCGCGGCTGGACAACGTCGTTTACCGGGCCGGCTACGCCCACTCGCGGGACATGGCCCGCCAGCTGGTCAAGCACGGTCACTTCACGGTGAACGGCAAGAAGGTCGACATCCCGTCGTACCGCGTCAAGGAGCACGACATCATCGAGGTTCGGGGCAAGAGCAAGGAGCTCACCCCGTTCATCGTCGCGCAGGCTCAGGCCGGCTCGCGGACGGTTCCGGCGTGGCTTGAGGCCATCCCGAGCCAGATGAAGGTGCTCGTGCACTCCCTCCCGGCCCGGCAGGTCATCGACACGCAGGTCCAGGAGCAGTTGATCGTCGAGCTCTACTCCAAGTAGTCCGAGCTCGGTTCGGTGGCCCGCCCCTCGGGGCGGGCCACCGGAACAGTTTGTGTCGTGGGCGTCAAATAGCGGGCGCCCCGGAAGAGAAGAGAAAAGATGCTCATCAGCCAGCGACCCTCCCTCTCCGAGGAGTCGATCAACGAGACCCGGTCGCGGTTCGCCATCGAGCCGCTGGAGCCGGGCTTCGGCTACACCCTGGGTAACTCGCTGCGGCGTACGCTGCTGTCGTCGATCCCGGGCGCTGCCGTCACCTCGATCAAGATCGACGGTGTGCTGCACGAGTTCACCACGATCCCCGGTGTCAAGGAGGACGTGGTCGAGCTCGTCATGAACATCAAGGAGCTGTGCGTCAGCTCCGAGCACGACGAGCCGGTCAGCATGTACCTGCGCAAGCAGGGCCCGGGCGACGTGACCGCGGGTGACATCCAGCCGCCGGCCGGCGTCTCGGTGCACAACCCGGATCTCAAGCTCGCCACCCTCAACGGCAAGGGCCGGCTCGACATGGAGCTGACCGTCGAGCGGGGCCGGGGCTACGTGACGGCGGCGCAGAACAAGCAGTCCGGCGCGGAGATCGGCCGGATCCCGGTCGACTCGATCTACTCGCCGGTGCTGAAGGTGACCTACCGCGTCGAGGCGACCCGTGTCGAGCAGCGCACCGACTTCGACCGGCTGATCATCGACGTCGAGACCAAGCCGTCGATGGGCCCGCGTACCGCGCTGGCCTCCGCCGGTTCGACGCTCGTCGAGCTGTTCGGGCTCGCCCGGGAGCTGGACGAGACCGCCGAGGGCATCGACATCGGGCCGTCCCCGCAGGACGCCCAGCTGGCGGCGGACCTTGCCCTGCCGATCGAGGAGCTGGACCTCACCGTCCGCTCCTACAACTGCCTCAAGCGCGAGGGCATCAACTCCGTTGGTGAGCTCATCGGGCGTACCGAGGCCGACCTCCTCGACATTCGCAACTTCGGTCAGAAGTCGATCGACGAGGTCAAGATGAAGCTCGCCGGGATGGGTCTCGGGCTGAAGGACTCGGCTCCGAACTTCGACCCGGCGCACGTCGTGGACACCTTCGGCGAGGCCGACTACGACACCGACGACTACCGCGAGACCGAGCAGCTCTAGTCCGCGCTGCCGCCACAACTGAGGAGCACCAAAAATGCCCACGCCCACCAAGGGCCCCCGCCTCGGCGGCAGCCCCTCGCACGAGCGGCTGATGCTCGCCAACCTGGCGACCGCGCTGTTCCAGCACGGCAAGATCCAGACCACCGAGACGAAGGCCCGGCGGCTGCGCCCGCTGGCCGAGCAGCTCATCACCAAGGCCAAGCGCGGTGACCTCGCCTCGCGGCGGCGGGTGCTGGGTGTCGTCAAGGACAAGGACGTCGTCTACGCCCTGTTCGACCAGATCGCGCCCCGGTACTCCAACCGCCCCGGCGGTTACACCCGGATCGTGAAGACCGGTCCGCGCAAGGGTGACAACGCGCCGATGGCCATCATCGAGCTGGTGGAGGCCCTTGAGGTCGCCGAGCCGAAGGTGAACAAGAAGACCGCCGCCCGCAAGGCAGCGCAGCAGGACAAGGTCGAGGCGCTCGCCCCGGCCGACGAGGCCCCGAAGTCGGCCCCGGCCGACCAGGACTCCGAGGCGCCGGTGTCGGCGTCCGGTGACACCGACGCCGCCCGCGAGGACAGCGACGAGGCCACCGAGAACAAGGCCTGATCCAGGGCATTGTCGGGCCCGGCACCCCCATCGGGGTGCCGGGCCCGACCCGTAACAGGAGGTACGAGGTGGACGAGCGGATCCGGCTGCGGCTGGACGTCTCGTACGACGGCACCGACTTTTCCGGCTGGGCAGCCCAGCCGACCCAGCGCACCGTCGCGGGGGTGCTCGTCGAGACCCTGGACCTGGTTCTCGGCGCCGGTACGTCCACCGGGCTGACGGTGGCCGGTCGAACCGACGCGGGGGTGCACGCCACGGGGCAGGTGTGCCACCTTGACCTGCCGGTGGACGTGTGGCGGGAGCACGAGGGGCGACTGCTGCGTCGGGTGGCCCGGTTGCTCCCCACCGACGTGCGCGTACGGGCGATGACCGAGGTGCCGGCCGACTTCGACGCCCGCTTCTCGGCCACCTTCCGGCGCTATGAGTACCGGGTCACCGATGCGCCCTTCGGCGCGGAGCCGCTGCGCCGGCACGAGGTGCTGGCCTGGCCGAAGCCGTTGGACCTGACCGCGCTGAACGCCGCCGCGAACGGGCTGGTGGGGGAGCACGACTTCGCCGCGTACTGCCGGCGCAAGGAGCACGCGACCACGGTGCGGGAGGTGACCCGGCTGGACTGGCGTCGTGACCCGGACGGCCTCCTTGTCGCCACCGTGCAGGCCGACGCGTTCTGCCAGGCGATGGTGCGCAGCCTGGTGGGGGCCATGCTGGTGGCCGGGGACGGCCGCCGCCCGGTCGAGTGGCCGGGCACTCTGCTCACCCACCGGGAGCGGTCCAGCGAGGTGACAGTGGCCCCCGCGCGTGGGCTGACCCTGGTCGCCGTGGGCTACCCGGCCGATCCGGCCGAGTACGCCCACCGCGCCACCCTCACCCGCCGGTTGCGGGTGCCGATCGAGGGGTGAACGCCGGCCGGGTCAGTCGCCCGGCAGGCCGCCCTGGTCGGCGTTGCTGCCGGTCGGGGCAGCCGTCGGTTGTCCGGCGGTGCCACCGTCGGCGCGGCTCTGCAGCACGCCCCGGCTGAGGTGCAGCTCGATCATGTCGAACAGGATCTCGCGGACCTTGGCGTCGCCCGCCTTGACCGCCGCGCCGTCCTTCCGGACCACGAGTGCGTAGGCCAGGTAGTGGCCCCGGACCTGCCAACCGACCCGCGCCGGGGCGTTGGACAGGACGTCGGTGCCCTCGTCGGCGGTGAGGCCACGGAAGCGGCCCTGCCGTTCGTCGAGCAGTTGCCGGAGCCGGTCGCGGACTCGTTCCGCGGTGACCTTGTCGGTGAGGTTGAACAGGCCGGCGGTGACCAGGTGGGTGCCGTCGGGTGTGCTGAGCGTGGCCCGGACGACCTGGTTGCAGCCGAGCCGGACCAGCAGGTCGGCCACCTCGTCGGTGGCGGCGACGGCACAGCTGCCGCTGGACTGGGTCTTGAGCACCTGGTAGCCCGGCTGGCCCTCGGTGAGCGTGAGTTCCTTGCCGGCGAAGAGTTCCTTGGCGGTGAGCGGGGCCTGGTCGGTGTCGCGGGAATCCAGGGCCAGCCGTTCCGGTGCTGCCGACGTCGGTGCCGCATTCGGCTGGAACGTCGGGTTGCCCTGCGGCTGCTCGTTGCGGTCGACGAGCAGCGCGGCGGCACCGAGGCCGCAGAGGGCGAGCAGCACCAGGACGGCTGCGCCGCCGATCAGTACCTGCCACATCCGGCCGCCGCCGCGCCGGGTCGACGGCTCCGCTGGTGTCGCCGAGGTGTAGATCTGGCTGCGGGGCGGGGCCGGCGGGATGTCGTCACGGGTCGGCGCGGGCTGCGGTGGTGCGGCCCGGGTCGGCGTGGGCTGCGACGAGGGCAGCGAGAGCTGGTTGGGCCGGGACAACGACGGCGTGGGGAAGCGCGACGGGGAGGGCCCGGCCGGCGGGGGTGGACCGGCGCCGAGCACCGACAGGTCGGACCCGGGCTCCGGGTACTCCTCGAAAGCGTCCTCATCGGACTGGTACCGATACACCATGACGCCCAGAGTAGGAGCCATTGTCCCTTTAGGGGGTAATATCGGGTAAATGTAGGTGCGGGCCGCGTCAGGTCCGCCCCGGACCGGTGCGAGAATCGCCGGGTGACCGGCGACCACTACTTCACCGCTCAGCCCACCAGCGACGCCCCGGCGCGCGCTGTCGAATTCTCCGTCGCCGACCGCGACTACCGGCTCACCTCGGCCGGCGGGGTGTTCTCCGCCAGCCGGCTCGACCCGGGCACCGCGGTGCTGCTCCGCAAGGCCGAGCTGCCCGCCGCCGACACCACCGGCGACCTCCTCGACCTCGGCTGCGGATTCGGGCCGATCAGCTGCGTGCTGGCCGACCTCGCCCCCAGCAGCACCGTCTGGGCCGTCGACGTCAACGCCCGGGCCCGCGAGCTGACCGCCGCCAACGCGGCCCGGATCGGCGCCGCCGACCGGGTCCGGGTCAGCGCCCCGGACGACGTCCCGGACGACGTCCGCTTCGCGCAGCTCTGGTCGAACCCGCCCATCCGGATCGGCAAGGACGGGCTGCACGACCTGCTGCTGCGCTGGCTGCCCCGACTCGCCCCGGACGGCGTCGGCTGGCTGGTCGTCGCCCGTCACCTCGGCGGCGACTCGCTGCAACGCTGGCTCACCGAGCAGAGCTGGCAGGTCGAGCGGCACGCCAGCCAGAAGGGCTTCCGGGTGCTGCGCGTCACCCGGTAATTGGATATGCCGCCGACCCGCACTGGGGCAGGATCCCCGCGTGGGATACGTGGACGTGGCAGCGGTAGGGCACATCCTGCCCGACGGTAGGGAACTCTTCGCCGACGTGTCGTTCCGGGTCGGGGAGGGCAGCAAGGTCGCCCTGGTCGGGCCGAACGGCGCGGGAAAGACCACACTGCTGAGGATGGTCGCCGGCGACCTCCCGGTGCGCAGCGGCGTCGTCGCGCGGGCCGGCGGGCTGGGCGTGATGCGCCAGTTCATCGGCATGATCGGCGACGAGTCGACCCTTGCCGACCTGGCGTTGTCGCTGGCCCCACCGGCACTGCGCGACGCCGGCCGGCGGCTCGGCGAGACCGAGGCGGCCATGCGGGCTGCCGAGGCCCACGGCAAGTTCAGCACCGCGGCGGGCAAGGCCCAGTTGGCGTACGCCGATGCGCTCGGCGCCTGGGGCGAGGCCGGCGGGTACGACGCCGAGGTGCTCTTCGACACCGTCGCGACGATAGTGCTCGGCCAGCCCTGGGACACCGTACGAAGCCGGCCGGTGCGTACCCTCTCCGGCGGCCAGCAGAAGCGCTTCGCCCTGGAGTTGCTGCTGCGCGGCCCGGACGAGGTGCTGCTGCTCGACGAACCTGACAACTTCCTCGACGTGCCCGGCAAGCGCTGGCTGGAGGCGCGACTGCGCGAGTCGACGAAGTCGGTGCTCTACGTCTCGCACGACCGTGAGCTGCTCGCCCAGAGCGCCGACCGGGTGGTCGCCGTCGAGGGTGGCAGCGCCTGGGTCCACCCGGGCGGCTTCGCCAGCTGGCACGAGGCTCGGGTGGCCCGGCACGCCCGCCTCGACGAGCTGCGCCGACGCTGGGACGAGGAGCACCAGAAGCTGCGTGAGCTGGTGCTGATGTACAAGCAGAAGGCCGCGTACAACGACGGGTTGGCCTCGCGTTACCAGGCCGCGCAGACCCGGTTGCGCAAGTTCGAGGAGGCCGGGCCGCCGCCCGTACCCCCGAAGGACCAGGACATCCGGATGCGCCTCAGCGGCGGACGGACCGGCAAGCGCGCGGTCGTCTGCGAGCAGTTGGAGCTGGACGGCCTGACGTTCCCCTTCGACCTGGAGATCTGGTACGGCGACCGGGTGGCGGTGCTCGGTGCCAACGGCACCGGCAAGTCGCACTTCCTGCGGTTGCTGGCCCGGGGCGGCACCGACCCGGACCCGGCGAACGGGCCGGTCGACGGTGCGGGCGCGCTCGCTCCGGTGACGCACGGCGGTGTGGCCCGCCTCGGTGCCCGGGTCCGACCCGGGCACTTCTCGCAGACCCACGACCGGCCGGAGCTGATGTCGAAGACGCTCGTCGAGATCCTCTGGCGGGGCGACGAGCACCGCACCGGAATGGACCGGCACGCGGCGATGGGGGTGCTCAGCCGCTACGAGCTGGCCGCGCAGGGGGACCAGCGCTTCGGCACGCTCTCCGGTGGGCAGCAGGCCCGGTTCCTGGTGCTGCTGCTGGAGTTGTCCGGTGCGACGCTGCTACTGCTCGACGAGCCCACCGACAACCTCGACCTGGCCAGCGCGGAAGCCCTCGAAGCGGGCCTGAACGCCTTCGCGGGGACGGTGATCGCTGTCACCCACGACCGCTGGTTCACCCGCTCCTTCGACCGGTTCGTGCTGTTCCGCGGTGACAGTGAGGTGGTGGAGACCCCGGAGCCGGTCTGGGATGTCGGGTGACGGGTCCCCAGCCGGCATAGGGTGGATCTCGTGACTGACATGACCTATCGCCGGCTGGGCGACTCCGGGCTCGTGGTGTCCGTTGTCGGCATCGGCTGCAACAACTTCGGCCGGAAGCTCGACCTGGACGGCACCCGCGCGGTGGTGGACGCGGCAGTGGACGCCGGAATCAACCTGTTCGACACGGCCGACATCTACGGCGAGCCGCAGGGCAGCTCCGAGGAACTGCTCGGGCAGGCGCTCAAGGGACGCCGGGACGACGTCGTGGTGGCCACCAAGTTCGGCATGGACATGTTCGGCCTCAACGGGCCGGACCACGGCGCGCGTGGTGCGCGGCGTTACATCGCCCGCGCGGTGGAGGCGTCGCTGCGCCGGCTCGGCACCGACCACATCGACCTGTACCAGATGCACGAGCCCGACCCGGGCACCCCGATCGACGAGACCCTCGCCGCCCTGGACGACCTGGTCCGCGACGGCAAGGTGCGCTACCTGGGCAACTCCAACTTCGCCGGCTGGCAGATCGCCGACGCGGATTGGGTGGCCTCGTCCAACGGCCGGTCCCGTTTCATCAGCGCGCAGAACCACTACAGCCTGGTGGAGCGCTCGGTGGAGGCCGAGGTGATTCCGGCGTGCGAGCGGTTCGGCCTCGGCATGCTGCCGTTCTTCCCGCTCGCCAACGGCCTGCTCACCGGCAAGTACAAGCGGGAGAGCCAGCCGCCCGCCGGCAGCCGGCTCTCCGGTGGTGGCCGGTACGCGGAGCGGCTCGCCGCAGCCGACTGGGACACCATCGAGGCGATCGAGACCTACGCCGCCGAGCGGGGTCTGACGATGCTCCAGGTGGCGATCGGCGGGCTGGCGGCCCAGCCGGCGGTGACCTCGGTGATCGCCGGTGCCACCACGCCCGAGCAGGTGCGTGCCAACGCCGCCGCCGGCACCTGGGAGCCCAGCGACGACGATCTGGCGGCGCTGCGCGCGATTCTCTGAGCGATGCGGAGCCGCGAGCCGCGCCCCGCACGCGGGGGCGCGTGCCGCGCCGTGCGCGGGGGCGCGTGCCGCGCCGTGCGCGGGGGCGCGTGCCGCGCGTGATCCACTCGCGTTCCTTGAAGTCGCGGTGATCTGTCGTGCCGGACACCCCGACTTCAAGGATGTCGAGTCGATCACCAGCCGGTGCAGATGACACCGGGCCGGGCCGCTCGTCGCGGCCCGGCCCGGTCGTGCACTGTTCGTCGATCAGTCGGTGCGGCGACGGCCGAACAGCATCGCCACTCCCATCGCCGCCGCGACGAGGACCAGGCCGGCCGCCGCGAACGGCCACCAGCCCGCGCCGCCGCCGTCCGTCGGCTTCGTCACCGCTACCGGCTCGGGCGCCGGCGGTGACTGTGCCGCCTTCGCCTGCACCGTCGCGCTGGCAGTGCTCAGCAGCGGAGCGGGGGAGTTCACAGTCACCTTCCACGTGCCGGTGGAGAGCACCGGGCCGCTGCTGTAGAAACCGTGCCCCTCGGGCTGCGGTTCCAACTGCACCGGCCCGACCTTCTGCCCGTCCGGCCCGGTGGCGGTGAGGACCAACCGCACCACCTGCTCCAGCCGGCGGCCGTCCGCGTAGCTGGCCTGAATGGTGACGCCCTGGGCCCCGTCGCCGGCGACAGCGAGCTTGAGCTTGTCGGCCTGAGCCGCCTGCGCGGCTTGCGCCGCCGCCGGGGCACCGGCGGACAGGGTCAGGGCCAGTCCGACGAGGACGGCGACCAACACCTTGCGGATACCCGTCACGGACATCCCCTCCCTACCGATGAGGGAGGCCCCTCCCCGACGCCGCAGCGCCGGGGAGGGGCCTCGTCGGATCAGAGCTGGCGACCGGGTGCCAGCCGGGTGGCGTCGCCACCGAGCCGCCCGGTGCCCTTGACCGAATCACCGTCGTTCGCCTTGACCCCGGCCTTGCTGGCCGCGCCGCCGAGCCGAACGATCATGGCGTCGGCGTCCCGGACCAGGACCGCCCGAACCTCCGCCTCGGGCACCAGTGTGGCGTCCGACGCGAGAGTCCGGAACGCGGTCAGCTGCCGGACGGCAGCCTTGTCGTCGCCGGCCGCCTCGGACGCGCGAACAGCGTCGAGCTTGTTCGACAGCTGCTTGTGCGCCTTGGTGGAGAGCCGCCCCGTCGCCTTGAACCGGTCCAGCAGACTCTGCACGTCCCGGAACGAGGTGGTGACGAAGAACCGAACCGTCGAGGTGGTCTTGTTGCCCGCCTTGTCGGTAGCGGTCACGGTCAGCTCGTGCAGGCCGAGTGACAGGTCGTACATGGCCTGCAGGGTGCCGCTGGTGTACGCCTGGCCGTCGAGCTGGCCGACCACGCTCGCGATGCCCGAGGTCGGGTCGACTGCCTGCCAGGACACCCGAACGTCCTGGCTGTCGCCGTAGAGCTGGCCGTCGGCGAGACCCGACACCAGCAGCGTCGGCTTGGTGCCGTCGATACGCAGCACCGCCGACTTCAGCGTCTCGACGTTGCCCGCCTTGTCCGTCGAGCGGAACAGCAGCTCGTGCTGCCCGTCACCGGTCACCTCGACAGCCGTCGAGTACGGCGTCCACGCGCCACCGTCGAGCGACCACTCCACCGTCTTGACACCGGAACCGGCGTCGGTAGCGGCCAGCACGACCGGGATGGTCCCGTTGTGCCAACCGGCGTCGTTCGCCGGAGCGAACGTCGCCGAGGTCACCGGCGCAGTGGCGTCGATCTTGACCGAGACGGTCTTGGTCGCCTCCACGTTGCCGGCCTTGTCGGTCGAGCGGAACCGGAGCTCGTGCTCGCCGTCCCCGCTGACCGCCACCGGAGCGGCGTACGCCGTCCAGGTCGTGGACCCGTCCAGCTGGTACTCGGTGCTGCCGAGGCCGCTACCGCCAGCCTCGTCGGCGCCGGTGAGCGTGATCGTCACCGGCTCGGTGTACCACCCGTCGGTCGGGGTGCCCGAAACCGCCGCCGTGGTCACCGGCGCGGTCTCGTCGGCCACCTCCGTGCTGAGCCGGAAGTAGTCGAACGAGGCGGTCTTCGACGCCGTCTGCGCGGCGCCGAGGGTGAACAGGCCCACCTTCGGGGTGGCCCCGACCGCGCTGTTGGTCAGCGTCGTCAACGCGGTCCAGGTCGTCCCGTCCGCCGAGTACGACGCGGTGAACGTGTCACCGGTACGGGCCAGTCGCAGGTGCCACACCGCCGAGGTCAGGTTGCCCGCCTCGGGCTGCGGGTTCTGGACCACCCCGGCGATCTCGCTGCGGAACTCGATCCGCCGCGTCACCGCCTGGCCGGCCTGGTTGTCCGCGATGAAGTCGAACTTGACGTAGTTGTCGTCGTCCGCCTGCACGATCAGACCGGCCTGCTGGTACTGCTCGTTCAGCAGGCTGCCGTCGACCTTCGTCTCCAGGGTCCAGTCGCCGGACGGCGCGGTCTGGAGGATGAAGTTCTTCGGCCCGGTGTTGTCGGTGCCGTAGATGTCACCGTTGGGCACGTCGATCCGCAGTGCGCCATCGGTGACCCGGTAACCGCTCGGGTCCTCCCGCGCGATGGCGTCCCACCGGCACTTGTCCAGCGTGCTGCCGGTGAACTCGTCCGACGGGTCGACCGGGCCAGCCGGGGCGTCCGGCGTGACCTGGAACGAGTCGAAGGCCGCGTCGACAACAGGTGCCTCGGTGCCACCGTTGAGGGCGAAGACCCCGATCCGCGGGTTGGTGATGCCGGCGAGCGCTGCCGCACGGCCGACCGGGGTGAAGGTCTGCCCGTCGCCCGAAGCGGACGCGGTCAGGTTCGTCCCGTCGCTGGTGATCCGCAGGTACACGGTGTCACCGGCAGGTGCGTTGGTGGCGTCGGCGGCCTCGTTGCGAGGAGTCGCCGCCGTCTCCCGGATGAACTCCACCCGACGGCTGCCGTTGTACAGCAGGTCCACCTTGGCGTAGTTGTCGTCGTCGCCGTACACCAGCAGGCCAGCCTGCTGGTAGTTGGCAGTCACCGGCAGAGTGACCTTCGTGGTGATCTCCCACGCGCCGGTCGGGGCCGCCTGGAGCACCAGGTTCGTGGCGTCGTTGCGTGCGCCGTAGAGGTCACCCACGCCGGTGGGCAGCCGGAGCGCGCCGCCACTGAGCGAGTAGAGCTGGTTCTCCCGGACCACGCTGGTCCAGCGGGCCTTGTCGAGGCTGTTGCCGTTGAAGTCGTCCGAACGCGCCCCGAAGCAGGACGTGTCCGGAGCGTCGACCCGCACCGGCACCGTGGCGTACGACTTGGCGCCCTTGCTGTCGGTCACCGTGAGGGTGGCCGTGAAGGTGCCCGCCGTGGTGTACGTGTGGCTGGCGTCCAGAGTGGTCGCCGTGCCGCCGTCACCGAAGTCCCAGGCGTACGTCAGCGGGGTGTCGCCCTCGGCGTCGGTGGCCGTGCCGTCGAAGGCGACGGTGACCGGTGCGGTGCCGGTGGCCGGGGTGGCAGTGGCACTGACCACCGGCGGCCCGTTCTCGGTGACACCGCGACCGACGAAGTCGATCCAGTTGACGTTGAACAGCGAACCGTTGCCGCCGTTCGGGTCACGGGCCAGGAAGTACAGCGAGCCGCTCGCGGCGCCGGTGACCGGTGCGCTCACGTCCGTGTACGTCTGCCACGCGCCGGTCGACGGCACGACGGCGGTGGCGACCACCGGCCCGTCGACCGCACCGGCGCGGACCTCGATCCGACCGCCGGCGGCGGCCGAGGCGGCCCGGAAGCGGATCTCGGTGATGTTGGTCAGGTTCGCCGGGGCGACCGACCACCAGTCACCGTCCTCGATGAACGCGATGCTCTGGCCGCCACCTGCGGTGTCGGCGCCGGCCTCGCGCTGCACGCCGGGGTCTCCACCGCCGGTGCTCACCGGAGCGCGCCCGGTGGCGGTGAAGTACTCGGCCTGCTTCTGCTTCGGCTGGAGAACCTCGATCTGCCGGCCGGTCAGGGCACCGGACCCGCCGGCACCACCCTCGTCGGTGTAGGTGGCCTCGAAGACCGCGAAGACGTTCGCCTCCGCGCCGTGCCCGGAGGCGAGCGACGTCTGGACGGTGCCGGTGCAGCCGGTGTGCTGCTCCAGCGGGTGGGCGTGCTCGTCGTGACCGAGCAGCACCTGGAGCTGCACCTTGTCACAGTCGATCTGCCCGTCCTCCGGGTCGGTCACCTTGATCGAGTAGCGGACCTGGTCGCCCCAGTTGAAGAAGCCGCCGTCCGGTGGGAACTCGATGGAGACCGTCGGAGCGGTGTTGCCCACTGTGACCGGCACGTTGGCCACCGCGGTCCGGCCCTTGGGGTTGGTGACGGTGAGCTGGGCGGTGTAGTTGCCCGCCGTGGCGTACGTGTGCGTCGGGTTGGCCTCGGTCGAGGTCTGCCCGTCGCCGAACGTCCAGGCGTAGGTGAGCGCGCCACCGTCCGGGTCCCGGGAACCGGCACTGGAGAAGGTGACAGTCAACGGCGCCGGACCCGAGGTCGGGTTGGCGGACGCCGCAGCGATGGGCGCGCGGTCACCGGCGGTGTAGTCGATCCGGTAGACACCGGAGTTGTCGTTGTTGCCGCCGAAGCCGCTGCCCCACTCGATCAGGTACAGCGCACCGTCCGGGCCGAACTCGAAGTCCATCGGCCGGATCATGCTCATGCCGGTGAGCAGCTGGTTGATGTCCACCAACGACTTGCCGTCGGGGGTCACCTGCATGGTGTACATCTTGTTCTGGTTCCACTCGCCGAGCAGAGCCTTGCCGTCGTAGTACGCCGGCCACTTGCGGTTCGAGTTCAGGTCGGCGTCGTAGCGGTAGACCGGGCCACCCATCGGGGCGCCACCGCCGCCGATCTCCGGGTAGCGCGCGTCACCGGCGTACCCGTAGTCGACGGTCGCCGGGACGACCGGCGGGAGGTTGGTCAGGCCGGTGTTGTTCGGCGAGTTGTTCACCGGCGCGGCGCAGTCGAACTTCGCGCCGCTCGGGCCGGACGGGAACGTGTAGTCGTTGTACGCCTCGTTCGTGCCCGTGCAGTACGGCCAGCCGTAGTTGCCCGGCGTGACGATGTTCCACTCGACCAGGCCGCGGGGGCCCCGGTTCGGGTTGTCGGTGTTGGCGTCCGGCCCGTAGTCGCCGACGTACAGCGTGTTGGTCTTCGGGTCGGTGCCGATCCGGAACGGGTTGCGGAAGCCCATCGCGTAGATCTCGGGACGGGTCTTCTCGGTGCCCGCCGGGAAGAGGTTGCCGGTTGGAACCGTGTAGGTCCCGTCGTCCTCCGGGTGGATCCGGATCACCTTGCCGCGCAGGTCGTTCGTGTTGGCGGAGGTGCGCTGCGAGTCGTAGTCCTGGCGGCCCGCCCGCTCGTCGAGCGGCGAGTACGAGTTCGACTCGAACGGGTTGGTGTTGTCACCGGTGGCCAGGTACAGGTTGCCGTCGCCGTCGAAGGTCATGCTGCCGCCGGCGTGGCAACAGGTGTTGCGCTGGGTGTCGACCCGCAGCACCTGCTTCTCGCTGGCCAGGCTGATGGTGTCGCCGGTGACCGTGAAGCGGGACAGCAGGTTGCGGGTGACCCCGTCGTTCGGAGCGTAGTACAGGTACACCCAGTTGTTCGTGGCGAAGTCCGGGTCGAGCCGGATGCCGATGAGGCCGTCCTCGTTACCGGTGAAGACGTCCAGGTCGACGGCGGTGACGGTGTTGCCGGTGTCCGGCTTCACGATCTGCACGCGCCCGTCGCGCTCGATGTAGAAGACCCGCCCGTCGGGGGCGATGTCCAACTCCATCGGGTTGCTGGTGTTGCTGTCCAGCGTGACCTTCTCGAAGTTGGAGGTCTTCGAGGCGCCACAGTCGGCGTTCTCGACACCGGCCGCGGTCCGGATGCCGCCGAGCAGGTGGGAGAGGAAGCCGGGCTCGGCGTACGACTCCCGGGTGTGCCCGAGGCCCGTGTACCAGGACCGACCACCGTCGTAGTCCTGGCACCAGGCGACCGGGTGGTCGGCGCCCATCGCGCCGGCGCCGGGGGTGTAGCTCTTCTCGTCCAGGCTGGCCAGCACGTGCACGTCCGGCCGGGGGTTGGTCTGGTAGTTGTACCACTCGTCGAACCGGGACCAGCGGTCCGGCAGTTCGGCGGTGGACGGGTGGGCGTGATCCTCCACCTTGACGGTGGCGGTCTGGTTCTGCGGGTGGTTGGCGAAGTACGCGCCGACCAGGTCGCCGTACCAGGCCCAGCTGTACTCGGTGTCCGACGCGGCGTGGATGCCGACGTAACCGCCGCCGGCCTTCACGTAGCGCTCGAACGCCGCCTGCTGGTCGGCGTTGAGCACGTCACCGGTGGTGGAGAGCCAGATCACCGCCTTGTACTTCGCCAGGTTGGCGTCGTTGAACGCGGCGCCGTCCTCGCTGTTGTCCACTGTGAATCCGTTGTCGACGCCGAGCTGCTGGATGGCGGCGATGCCGGTGGGGATGGAGTCGTGCCGGAAGCCGGCGGTCTTGGAGAAGATCAGGACGGAGAAGGGATCGGCCGCGGCCTTTGGCGCCTTCGGCGCCACCTGGCTGACCGGGGCTGCGGCTTTCGCATCCCGTGGGGGCACCTGGGCGGCCGCCTGCGCGGGCGCGCCGAACAGGGTGGTCGAGGCCATGGCCAGGGAGATCAGGGTTGCGGTGATGGGTACGCGGGCACGACGAGAACGGGACACGCCGCCTCCTGTGTCGTAGTGACAGGGCTCGCGGGAGTCGGCACGCCGAAGGCCGTCCCTGATGGAGTCGGTGGTCACACCGTGCCAAGGTGCCCCCGCCGACATTTTGTCGAATCGCTGAACAAATTAATTCGGGTGGTTCGATGTCGGGCAAGATGCGGGCGGGTAACGGTTCTGCAACGGCAGGCGACATTCCGAACAGGACCGCATGAAGTGCCCCATGGATCTTGATCGTTCTCGCCCGGTCCGGCCCGCCGACCGTCGTCGACCCCGCGCCTTGGCAGTCCGACGAATCTGTCGTACGGTGACACGCAAGTAACCCACGGGAGCCCGGTGTACCGGGCTGAGAGGGGGGCTGACAGCCCCCGACCGTCGAACCTGATCCGGATAATGCCGGCGCAGGGAGGAGCGTTGCCGTGCCGTCCCTGGGGCGATTGCATCTCGTCACCGACACCCGACCCGGTCGTGACCCACTCGCCGTGGTTCACGCCGCCCTCACCGTGGCCCACGCCGACCTGGTGGTGCAGGTTCGGGTAGAGGATTCCGCCACCGACCGTGAGGCGTACGACCTGACCCGGCGGGTGCTGGCGCTCTGCACGCCGTACGGCGTGACCTGCCTGGTCAACGACCGGTTGCACGTCGCGCTCGCGGCGGGGGCAGCCGGTGGGCACGTCGGCGCCGACGACCTGCCGGTCGACGCCGCCCGCCGGGTGCTCGGCCCCACCGGCGTGCTGGGCGCCACCGCCCGCGCCCCCGGCCCGGCACGCGAGGCCGTCGCTGCGGGAGCCAGCTACCTCGGCGTCGGCCCGTGCCACGCCACGAGCACCAAGTCCGGCCTACCGGACCCCATCGGCCCTGCCGGCGTACGCGCCGTCGTCGACGCCGTCGACGTCCCGGTCGTCGCGATCGGTGGCGTGACCGCCGCCCGGGTGCCGGCGCTACGAGCCGCCGGGGCGTACGGGGTGGCGGTGGTCGGTGCCGTCTCCTCCGCCGCCGACCCGGCACGGGCGACAGCCGAGCTGATCGAGGCCCTGACGTGCTGAGCGGCCGGTCCCCGTCACCGCCGTCGAGCGACCGGGCCCGGCCGGACGTGGCAGTGGTGGGGGCGGGACCCATCGGCCTCGCGATCGCCTGGCGCTGCGCCGCGCGAGGGCTGCTGGTGCAGGTGCACGATCAGGCACCCGGCTCCGGGGCGTCGGCGGTCGCCGCCGGCATGCTCTCCCCGGTCGCCGAGGCGTACTTCGGGGAGCGGGAGCTGACCGGGTTGCTGCTCGCGTCCGCCGCCCGCTGGCCGGCGTTCGCCGCCGAGCTGAGCGAGACGACCGGAGTCGAGATCGGCTACCGGACCGAGGGCACCCTGATGGTCGGGCTCACCGGCGACGACCTGGCCGAGGCGCGGCGGCTGTGGGCGTACCAGCAGGGGTTGGGTCTGCCCGTGACGCCGCTGCGCCCCAGCGAGCTGCGCGACAGCGAACCGGCGCTCGCCCCACGGGTGCGCGGCGGCGCGTTCGCACCCACCGACCACCAGGTCGACCCCCGATTGCTGGTGCCGGCGCTGCGTACTGCCGCGCAGCGGGCCGGCGCGGTGCTCGTGCCCCAGCCGGTGAGCCGTCTGTCCGACGTGGACGCCGGGGTCACCGTGGTCGCCGCCGGTTGCGGGTCCGCCGCGCTCACCGGCCTGCCCGTGCGGCCGGTGAAGGGCCAGATCCTCCGGCTCCGCGCGCCCGACGGCGTCGCGCCGGGCTTCCGGCACGTGATCCGGGGGTACGCCGACGGCGAGCACGTCTACCTGGTGCCCCGCACCGACGGCGAGGTGGTGCTCGGCGCGACAGTCGAGGAGCGCGCGGACACCACAGTCACCGCCGGTGCCGTGCACCGTCTGCTGCGCGCCGGGATCGACCTGCTGCCCGAGTTGGCGGAGTACGACCTGGTCGAGGCGATCGCCGGGTCACGCCCCGGCACGCCGGACAACGCGCCGATCCTCGGGCCGCTGCCCGACCGGCCGGGCGTCCTGGCCGCCACCGGACACCACCGGCACGGCATCGTGCTCACCCCGATCACCGCCGACCTGATCGCCGATCTGGTGCTCGGCGGCGTACCCGATCCGCTGCTCGCGCCCTTTCGCGCCGACCGCTTCGACGGTGCCGGGCGGGCTGAACCGACAACGGAGGGCAAGCTGTGGAGTTGACTGTGAACGGGGCCGGGCGCAGCGTCGCCGCCGGCGCGTCAGTGGCGGACCTGGTCCACGACCTGGTGCCGCACCCCCGAGGGGTGGCGGTAGCGGTCAACGGCGAAGTGGTGCCCCGAACCGGCTGGCCGGCCCGGGCACTGCACGACGGCGACCGGGTCGAGGTGCTCACCGCGGCCCAGGGCGGGTGAGCGGCGTGCCGTTCGAGCTGGGTGGGCAGACCTTCACGTCACGACTGATCCTCGGCACCGGCGGTGCCGCGAACCTGCACGTGCTGGAGCAGGCGATCCGGGCGTCCGGAACCGAGCTGGTCACACTGGCGCTGCGCCGCGTGGGTACGGCAGCCGGCTCGGCCGGTGGCCTGCTGGAGCTGCTGGACCGGTGCGGGGTACGCCTGCTGCCGAACACCGCCGGCTGCCACACCGCCACCGAGGCGGTGACTGTGGCCCGGCTGGCCCGGGACGCGTTCGACACCGACTGGGTCAAACTGGAGGTGATCGGCGACGAGCGGACCCTCCTGCCCGACGGGGTGGAGTTGCTCCGCGCCGCCGAGGAGTTGGTCGCCGAAGGCTTCACAGTGCTGCCGTACACGAGCGACGACCCGGTCCTCGCCCGTCGCCTCGCCGACGTGGGCTGCGCCGCGGTGATGCCGGCCGGCTCGCCGATCGGTTCGGGGCTCGGCATCGGCAACCCGCACCACATCCGGCTCATCCGGCAGGGCGTGGACGTGCCGGTGATCCTCGACGCCGGCATCGGCACCGCGTCCGACGCGGCGCTCGCCATGGAGCTGGGCTGTGACGGGGTGCTGCTGGCGAGCGCTGTCACCCGGGCGGCCGACCCGGTGGCGATGGCCACCGCGATGCGGTACGCGGTCGAGGCCGGCCGGCTGGCGGCCGGCGCGGGCCGCATCGCCCGCCGCTTCCACGCGCTGGCCTCCACCCCCGACGAGGGACGGCCCGACCTGTGACCGGGCCGTCGGGGGTTGTCGTTCTCACCGACCGGCTGGTCGCGCCGGGCGGGCTGGAGCGGGTTGTCGCGGCAGCCGTGGCCGGGGGAGTGCGCTGGGTGGTGCTGCGGGAGAAGGACCTGCCCCGCGCCGAACGCGCCGCCCTCGCCGCCGACCTGCGCGCGATCCTCGCCGACGTCGGCGGAACCCTCGTCGTGGCCGGCCCCGACCCGCTCGGCGGCGACGCCGTGCACCTGCCCGCCGCCGGCCCGTACCCGCCGCCGACCCACGGTCTGGTCGGCCGATCCTGCCACGACCACACCGAGCTGAACCGCCTGACCACCGAGCACTACGCCACCGTCTCCCCGGTCTGGCCGACCAAGTCGAAACCGGGTTACGGCCCACCCCTGGGCGTGGACGGCCTGCGAAAGCTTGTCGACGTCAGCCCCGTACCGCTGCTGGCCCTCGGGGGAGTCGAGACACCAGACCAGGTAACCGCCTGCATCGAGGCCGGAGCATCCGGAGTGGCGGTGCTGGGCGTACTGATGCGAGCCCAAGACCCGGCCGAGACAGCCGCGATTCTGAACAGCGCCTATGTCGAGGCGGTCACCCCTGTGCTTACCCAAACCCGGCGCGGGGTCACCCAGGTCTCCACGGCAGCCCGAAACCGTAACCAAGGACGAACAATGACCCCGCGAACACTACTGACGATCGCCGGCTCGGACTCCGGTGGCGGCGCAGGCATCCAGGCCGACCTCAAGGTCTTCGCCGCGTTGGGCGCGTACGGCACGAGCGTCCTCACAGCGGTCACCGCGCAGAACACCACTGGTGTCGACGCCGTCCTGCCGCTGCCCCCGCGCACTGTCACCGACCAGTTGGACAGCGTGCTCGGCGACTTCACCGTCTGCGCGGTGAAGACGGGAATGCTCGGCACCCCGGCGATCGCCGACGTGGTGGCCGAGGCGGCCCGGGACGGTCGGCTGCCCCACCTCGTCGTCGACCCGGTACTGGTCGCCACGAGTGGTCACCGGCTCGGCGTGGTGGGTGCGGTGGAGCGGCTGCTGCCGTACGCCACTGTGGCGACCCCGAACTGCGCGGAGGCCGCGGCGATCACCGGACGCCCTGTCGACGACGTGGCCGCGATGGTCGTGGCCGCCGAGGCCCTGGCGGCCGGTGGCCCGGAGTACGTGGTGGTCACCGGCGGTGACCTGGACGGGGGCGAGGCTGTCGACGTGCTGCACGGCGGCGGCGTCACCACAGTGTTGCGCGGACCCCGGGTGACCACCAGGCACACCCACGGCACCGGGTGTTCGTTCTCGGCGGCGATCGCGGTGCGGCTCGGCCTGGGCGATTCGGTGCCGGCAGCCGTGGGGGCCGCCAAGGAGTACGTGCTCCGTGCGCTCACCGGCGCTCGGGGCTGGGAGCTGGGCGCGGGACGCGGACCGCTCGACCACTTCGGCTGGTCCGCTTGATCACCAGGGAGGCTGTCATGCACGCACGAGGCAAGGTGTACGTCGAGGGTTCGCGGCCGGATGTCAGGGTGCCGTTCGCCGAGGTGGGGCTGACCGGGGATCTGCCGCCGGTGCGGCTCTACGACACGTCCGGTCCCGGTTCGGACCCGTCGGTGGGGTTGCCCGCGTTGCGGGGCCAGTGGATCGCCGAGCGGGGTGACGTGGCGCCGGTGCGGGGCGCGGGCACACCGTTGGCGGGGGTGGACGGTCGCCGGCCCACCCAGCTCGCGTACGCGCGGGCCGGTGTGGTGACGCCGGAGATGGAGTTCGTGGCGATCCGGGAGAACGTCGACCCCGAACTGGTCCGGGCCGAGATCGCCGCCGGTCGGGCGGTGCTGCCGCTCAACGTGAACCACCCGGAGTGCGAGCCGGCGATCATCGGCAAGGCGTTCCTGGTCAAGGTGAACGCCAACATCGGCACCTCGGCGGTCAGCTCGTCGGTCGCCGAGGAGGTGGACAAGCTGACCTGGGCCACCCGCTGGGGCGCGGACACCGTGATGGACCTGTCCACCGGCAAGCGGATCCACGAGACCCGGGAGGCGATCGTCCGGAACTCCCCGGTGCCGATCGGGACGGTGCCGATCTACCAGGCGTTGGAAAAGGTCGGCGGCGACCCGGTGAAGTTGAGCTGGGAGGTGTTCCGGGAAACCGTGATCGAGCAGGCCGAGCAGGGCGTCGACTACATGACTGTGCACGCCGGGGTGCTCCTGCCGTACGTGCCACTGGCCGTGGACCGGGTCACCGGGATCGTGTCCCGTGGCGGATCGATCATGGCGGCGTGGTGCCTGGCGCACCACGAGGAGAACTTCCTCTACACCAACTTCGAGGAGCTGTGCGCGCTGCTCGCACGCTACGACGTGACGTTCTCCCTCGGTGACGGGCTGCGCCCCGGCTCGATCGCCGACGCCAACGACGAGGCGCAGTTCGCCGAGCTGCGCACCCTCGGCGAGCTGACGAAGATCGCCTGGGCGTACGACGTCCAGGTGATGATCGAGGGCCCCGGCCACGTGCCGATGCACAAGATCAAAGAGAACGTGGACCTTCAGCAGGAGTGGTGCCACGAGGCGCCGTTCTACACGCTCGGTCCGCTGACCACCGACATCGCGCCCGCGTACGACCACATCACCTCGGCGATCGGCGCCGCGATGATCGGCATGTTCGGCACCGCGATGCTCTGCTACGTCACGCCGAAGGAACACCTCGGCCTGCCGGACCGGGACGACGTGAAGGCGGGCGTCATCGCATACAAGATCGCGGCACACGCGGCGGACCTGGCCAAGGGGCACCCCGGCGCGCAGACCTGGGACGACGCCCTGTCGAAGGCGCGGTTCGAGTTCCGCTGGGAGGATCAGTTCAACCTCTCGCTGGACCCGGAGACGGCACGCTCATACCACGACGCGACCCTGCCCGCGGAACCCGCGAAGACCGCGCACTTCTGCTCGATGTGCGGCCCGAAGTTCTGCTCCATGAAGATCACCCAAGAGCTCAAGGAGTACGCGGCGCGCGGCATGAAGGACAAGTCGGAGGAGTTCGTCTCCGGCGGCAGCCGGGTCTACCTACCGCTCGCCTGACCCTCCCACAGGGCGTACCTGCCTGCGGTGCTTGTGGTGTCGCGGTGCCTGTGGTGCCGCGGTGCCTGTGGTGCGGCGGTGCCTGCGGTGCCTGCGTGTCGCACGCTGATCGACTCCGGTTCATTGATGTCGGGGTGTCTGGCTGTCTGGGATAGCCCGACATCAAGGAACCCGAGTCGATCAGCGGCGGACGGTCCCGTGCGTCCTCTGCGCTTCGCGGCGAGTCAGCCGTCGTGGGTCACGGGTGGGTCGGCCGTGTCAGGTCGGCGGTGGTGGGTCGGCGGTGGTGGTGGGTCGGTCGCGGCGGGTCGGTCGTGATGGTCACTCGCGGTGGTGTCGACCGGTGGAGCGCAACGACCGGCGGGCGTTCTCCTGCTCGGGTTCGTTGTCCGACACCGGCTTGCTCAGACCGGCCACCCAGTCGACGAATTCCTCGTCCTGGGACGCCAGCGGCTCTGCTTCGTCCGACGTCTTCGTGCTCTCCTCGTCGGCGCGGGACCGGTTGCGGCGGAACAGCCCGCCGAGCCGTCCCCGCCGGGAGGACTGCTCGGTGACCTTCGGAGGTGTCGGCATTGCCGACGTGGCGTCGGCAGGCGCCAGATCGCCGGTGCCGGTGCCGGTGATGGCGGTGCCGCTGTCGCTGTCGCTGTCGGTGTCGGTGTCGCTGTCGATGTTGGTGTCGACCTTGCCGGTGGTGGTGGCGCCGGAGGGTGCGTCCGCCGTGCCCGGGAACGCCGGTGGGGCCGGGCGCACGGTCGGAGCGGTCGTTCCGCTGGCGTCGGCCGGCGCTGGATGTGCCGGCGAGGTGCCCGGTGATCCCGCCGACCCGCCGCGCCGAGAGGTGTCGAACGCGTTCCAGGTGCCGGCCCGGCTCAGGTCCGGTAGCGGCGCCCGATGCCGGGGCCTGGGCGTCGTCCCGGCGGGTTCGTCGGAACCACTCGAACCCTCCGTTGCCGTCACGCCTGGCTCGGCGGCCTGCGGCGGCACTGTCCACGTCGAGGTGACCGGCCAACCCGACGGCGCGGGCGTCCACCGGCCGGCGTCCAGGTCACTGGCGGCAGTGGCCTCGAACAGCCCGGCGGTGGAAAGGCCGTCGGCAGTGGGCCGCGCACTGTCGCTGCCAGGAGACTCGGCGATTGCAGAGTCGCTGGCTGGGGAGGTGGTGTCGGCCGATGCGGCCGGGCCGGCCTTCGGGACGCGCGCGGGCGCCGTGGCCCCTCCCGCCCGGGTGTCGCCGGTCGCGGTGGCCGGTGCTCGCCCCGCCCCGGTCTCAGTCCCGGTCCCGGTGGTCGGGGTGGAGTCGGTCGCCGCGGTCGGGGTCGGGGTGGAGTCGGTCGCCGCGGTCGGGGACTTCGGCTTGGCTGGCATCTGCGTCGCGCCCGTTGCGGCGACCGTCGAGGTGGCCGGCAGACGCTTCGAGCCGGTGACGGGCGTGGCCGATTCGGGCTTCGCGCTATCGGCGGGTTGGGCTGCGGCAGTGCCGGCGGCACCTGTCGAGGTGACCTCGGAGGTCGAGTTCGATCGCCCGCCTTTGCTGCCCTGGCTGGGCACCGGAGTGTCGGTGGCCGCGTCGGAGTTGGCGCCGACAGCGGACCCGCCCGGCCGAGTGCCCTTCGGGGCGCGGCCCGTGGCCTTCTCGCTGGTGACAGTCTCGTCGGTGTTCGACCCCGTGCCGGTTGCCGAATCGACAGGGGACAGGTCGTCGGGGACGGCGGCCTCCGGATTGGCTTTCGACTTACGGGTGCGTCGCGGCTTGATCGTCGGCGGCGTCTCGGGTGTCCCAAGGTCGGGCGCGCTGGTCGCGTCGGTGCCCGTGCCCGTGCCCGTGGTGGTCGCGTCAGGGCCGTTCGGGGCAGGGCCTGTGCCGGCTCGGGTCGGGCCCGTGGCGGCGGTGACCGGGCTCGGAGCGGCCGTGCCGGTCGCCCCCGTGCCTCGGCCCGCGCTGGTGCCGGCCGCGCTGGTGCCGGCCGCGCTGGTGCCGGTCGCGCCGGCGGGGGTGGCGATGGGTGCGGTCGAGCCGGTGGTACCGGGTGTGGTGCTGCTCGCGACGGCGGTGGACGGGCGGGTGGTGCGCCCACCGCTCGACCTGCCCGGAGCCGCGCTGTCGGACGTGCCGGTAGCGGCACTGTCGGTCGTGTCCGTCGGCGTGCTGGTCGTCGGGTCGTCGGTCGCCCGGCCGCCCGTCGTGGGCACGGCGTCGGCGCGTCCGGCCGTGCCGCTGGTCGGGGTGACGTCGCTGACGTCGGTGCTGGCTGAGGGCCTGGTTGGGGCCGCGACATCGTCGCGCTGCGCCGGCGGCGTCTGCCCCGCGGCGGAGAACTCACCGGTCGGCGCGGTCAGCCAGGCCGCCGGCTGAGTCGAAGCGCCCGGAGCCGAAGCGCCCGGAGCCGAAGCGCCCGGAGCCGAAGCGCCTGGAGCCGAAGCGCCCGGAGCCGAAGCGCCCGGAGCCGAAGCGCCTGGAGCCGAAGCGCCCGGAGCCGAAGCGCTGGGAGTCGAACCGTGCTGGCCGCCCGCTGTGGTGTTCGGCCAGTCCCAGTGGGCCGGGACGGTGCGTACACCATCGGGTTTGCCTGTTGCCCACTGACCCGCGACGACGCCGCCGGGTTGTGTGGTGGCCAGCTCGGCGTTCGTGGTCTCCGTGTCGGGGCGTTCGGCGGTGACCTGGTCGCTCGCCGGTACGGCGTCGGGCAGCGCCGGGCCGGTGTTCAGCGGACGCAGGATGGCGGTGGGCTCGATCGCCTGCGGATCGGCGGTACGGGTGCCCGTCGGCCAGCGCAGCAGCGCGGCGGCGGCCGCGCCGAGTGCTCCGGCGAGGATCGCGATCAACGAGCCGTAGTAGGGGGTGGCCTGGTAACGGTCCACCGCGTCGCCGGGACCGGCGGTCAGGTAGGCGAACGCCACCAGCACCGGACCGGCCACTCCGGTGGCCCCGCTGACGAGTGCGGCCTGGCCCCGCCACCGAGCCAGCCCGGCGGTCGCCGCTCCAGCCAACAACGCCACTGTGGGCAGCAGGAGCAGCGCCAGCCGCTGGGCGGCGGCGTCGTCGAGCCAGCTCGGCTCCAGTACGCCGAGGCGGACGGTAGGCAGGGGGCCGGTGGTGCCGATCGACGGCAGGACGGAGATCAGCGCCAGCAGCCAGACGGCGCCGGCCACGACCGCCACGTTCCACCCCAGCTCGGGCCGGAACAGGACGGCGATGGCCGCGCCCGCCCCGATCACCGCCCCGACGATGGCGCAGATGCCGACCGCCCAGACCGGGTCGACGGAGATCAGCTCCGCGGCGCGGGCGGGCTGCATGCAGAGCGGGGCGATGACGGTGGCGCCGAGCGCCGCAGCGCCACCGACAGCCAACTGTCGGCCGGTGCCGGCCGCCGGGGCGTCACGACGGGCGAGGCGTCCGGCCAGGACCGCGCCGGCGACAGCGGCGTTCGCGGCGAACCAGCCCACCCAGACGAGCTGGGCCGGCCACTGGTTGACTGTCGTACCGGTGAATGCGCCGGTCAGGCGGACGATGCCAAAACCGTACGCGACGCCGAGCTGGCCGGCTCCGGCCAGCACGCTCACCCCGAGCGCCGTGAGCAGCAGTCTGCCCCAGGTCCGAAAGGCCATGTCGGGCACGTTACGCACCCGGTACACCCGATAGCCAACGGCGCGCCGCGCGGCACGCCGGTGGCCATCGGCGGTTCTACTTGAGTTCGACCAGCCGGGCCAGGTAAGTCGTATCCCCGACATTGGTGAGCATGTGCACCGCACCCGGGTCCCGGTAGACCACTCCGCCGGTGGGCTCGTCGGCGTCGATCCGGGTGCCGTCGACGGTCTGCACGACGTTCTTCGCGCCCTCGATCGCCACCACCAGGTAGGGGTGGTCGTGCCGGTGCAGCGGTTGCCGCTCGCCCGGCTCGAGCCGGATGTGCCAGACGCGCACCCGGTCGTTCTCGTACACGATCTCCTGACCCACCGGCCCGAGTTCGGTTCCGTCGATCACGTCGGTCATCGTGCTCCGTCCAGTTGGGGCAGCACCTCGGAGGCGATCAGCTCAAGGTGGTCGAGGTCGTCGAAGTCGATCAGACGTAGGTGGACCCGCGTGGTGCCGATCGCGGCGAACTCAGCGATCCGCTGCGCGAGTTGCGCGGGAGAGCCGACCACCGGGTCCTCCGGTGGCAGTGCGCTCTTCTCGTGCAGGGGCGCGGCCCGACGCTGAGCCTCCGCGTCAGTGCGGCCGATGGCGACGACGATCCCGGCGGACAGCACCAGCGGGTCGCGCCCGGACTCGGTCCGTCCGGTGCGGGCGCACGCCTCGCGTACCCGGTCGTACGCCTCGGCGGTGGCCGTCACCGACTTGAACGGCATGTTGAACTCGTCGGCGTACCGGGCGGCCAGTTCGGGTGTGCGCTTGGGCCCGCGCCCGCCCACGATGATCGGCGGGCCGGGCACCTGCACCGGTTTGGGCAGGGCGGGAGCGTCCACCAGCCGGTAGTGGTCGCCGGTGAAGCTGTAGGTTTCGCCGGACGGGGTTCCCCACAACCCGGTGATCACCTCAAGCTGCTCTGCGAGCCGGTCGAAGCGTTCGCCGACGGCGGGGAACGGGATGCCGTACGAGGTGTGCTCGCGCTCGTACCAGCCGGCCCCGATGCCCAGGTCGACACGGCCGCCGCTCATCTGGTCGACCTGCGCGACCATCACCGCGAGGGGGCCGGGCAGGCGGAACGTGGCCGATGTCACGAGGGTGCCGAGCCGGATCCGTTCGGTCTCCCGGGCCAGCGCGGCGAGGGTCAGCCAGGCGTCCGTCGGACCGGGCAGGCCCGGGTCGGCGCCCATCGACTGGTAGTGGTCGGCCCGGAGGAAGCCCTCGTAGCCGCAGGCCTCTACCAGCCGGGCGAACCGGAGCTGGGTGTCGTAGCTGGCGCCACGGTTCGGCTCGGTGAAGACCGACACCCGCATGGTCAGTGTCCTTCCGCACCGGCGGTGGCCGGCTGCTCGCGTTCCATCAGAAGTTCGTGCAGGTCAGCGCTGACCTGGGCGACGTCGGCCAGGTGGGCGTTGCGGCCCAGGGTGCGGGGCCGGGGGATCGTCACGTCGACGACCTTGCGGATCCGGCCGGGGCGAGGGCTCAGCACTACCACCCGGTCGGCGAGCAGCACCGCCTCGTCGATCGAGTGGGTGACGAAGACGATCGTCGGCTTGTTCTCCATGTGCACGCGCTGGAGTTCGCCGGACAGTTCCTCGCGGGTGAGCGCGTCCAGCGCGGAGAACGGCTCGTCCATCAGCATCACGCGGGGCTCACCGATGAGCGACCGGCACAGCGACACCCGCTGCTGCATGCCGCCGGAGAGTTCGTGCGGCAGCCGCTTCTCGAAGCCGGCCAACCCGGCCACGTCGAGCAGCTGCCGGGCCCGCTCCCGATGCTTGCCGCGGCTCCAGCCGAAGATCTCCACGGGCAGCAGGACGTTGTCCAGCACGCTGCGCCACGGCAGGAGCGCCGGCTTCTGGAACAGCATGGCGATGTCCTGGCGGGGGCGGGTGATCGGCGTACCGCCGACGGTGATCTCACCGGCGCTGAGCGGGAGCAGCCCGGCGATCAGCCGCAGCAGGGTGGACTTGCCGCAGCCGGAGCGGCCGAGCACGGCGACGAACTCGCCCTCGGCGACGTCGAGGTTGATGCCGCGCAGTGCCTCCACCCGACCGGATCGGCCCTCGAAGGTACGGGACACCCCGGACAGTCGGATCATCTCCGGCGTACCTCCGCTGAGTCGACGGTCAGGAATCCGACAAAGGCTAGCCGCTCCCTTGACGAATGGCACCGGCTGGGGTCGTCGTCAGGTTGTTTCCGTTCCGCAACCCGATACGCCTGGCGTCGCAACTGTGGGTTTCTCGTACGCTGTGCCCGCGAAGAGTCCCCTCACGACGGCGGCGCCCGGCTTCCACCCCTCCTGCCGGCCCGTCACGACAACCCCCTCCGGTGGCCTGTCGGCCCCGGTCGGAAAGGACATGGTGCACTGATGAGAAGGCTGACCCGTACGGTCGCTACGGCCGCGCTGGCCACCGCCCTCGCCCTTGTCTCCGCCTGCAGCAGCGGGTCGGATTCGGCCGACGATGCCAAGGGCGGCGGCGGCGACAAGCTGCAGAAGGTGACCTACCTCACCTCGTTCGGCAACTTCGGGCGTGACTCCTACGCCTGGGTGGCCAAGGACAAGGGCTTCTTCAAGGAAGCTGGTTTCGACGTCGAGATCAAGGCCGGTCAGGGCACCGGTGGCGTGATCCAGACCGTCGTCGGCGGTCAGGCCGACTTCGGCCCGATCGACCTCACCGGCGGCCTGCTCCAGCTCGGCAACGGCCAGGCGAAGGACTTCACGGCGGTGGCCGCGATCCAGCAGCGCACCATGGCCGGTATCGCCACCGTCGAGGGCAAGAACATCAGCTCCCCGAAGGACCTGGAGGGCAAGAAGCTCGCCGACACCCCCGGGTCCGTGGTCCGCAACCTCTTCCCGACGTACGCCCGGCTCGCCGGCGTGGACGCGAGCAAGGTGACCTGGGTCAACGGTGAGGCGCAGAACCTGATCGGCACGCTGGCCGGCGGGTCGGTGGACGGCATCGGTCAGTTCGTCGTCGGTCAGCCGACGATCGAGGCGGTGGCCAAGAAGAAGGCGGTCATGCTGCCGTACAGCAACGTGATGCAGGACCTCTACGGCAACGTGCTGATCACCTCCTCGAAGACCGCCAAGGAGAAGCCCGAGATGGTGAAGAAGTTCACCGCGGCGCTGCTCAAGGGCCTCGAGTACAGCCTGGCGAACTCCAAGGAGGCCGCCGACATCCTGAAGAAGAACGTCGACGCCACCAACCCGGTCGCCGCCGCCGCGGAGCTGGAGCTGATGGCCGCGTACGTGCGTTCCGGCAACAGCGGCACCGCGATCGGCACCCTGGACAGCGGTCGGGTCGCCAAGAGCATCGCCATCCTGCAGGGCGCCGGTGCGCTGAAGCAGAACATCACCCCCGAGCAGATCATCGACTTCAGCCTCGCGCCGAAGGCCTGATCGTCCGTTCGTCATCAGGGGGTACGTCCCGCCGGTTCCGGTGGGGCGTACCCCCGACGCTTGTCGGCCCGCGGCGGGCCGTGGGATTTCGAGGAGGACAGAGATGACCGACGTCCGTTCAGCGGACCCGGCGGTGGCGGAACCCGCGCCCGCTGGTCCCGGCCCCGAGGCGGGGCGCACGGGTCGAGGTGTCGGTCTCCGGGCCGGGGTCGATGCGGTGCTTCCCGCTGGCGGCATCCTGGTCGCGTTGGCGGCGTGGTGGCTGATCGCCCGACTGGAACTGGTCCACCCCTTCGCCCTGCCGCCGCCCGGCGACGTGTTCAGCGCGTTCGTCGACAAGCCCGCCCAACTGCTGGAGCACACCTGGGACACGACGCTGGAGATCCTGACCGGCTTCGCCCTCTCGGTGGCCGCCGGTGTGCTGATCGGGCTCTCCCTGGCGAGTTCCCGCACCGTGGAGCGGATGTTCACGCCGCTGCTCGTCGCTGTGAACGCGGTGCCGAAGATCACGCTGGGCCCGCTGCTGGTGGTGGCGCTCGGCTGGGGTCAGAAGCCGATCCTGACCATGGTGTTCCTGCTCTGCTTCTTTCCGATCGTGCTCTCCACCGCGACCGGGTTGACCACCACGCCGGCCGACCTGGCCGAACTGGTGCGTTCCTGGAACGCGTCCCGTTGGCAGGCGTTCCGCAAGGTGCGTTTCCCGGCCGCGTTGCCGCAGATCTTCGTCGGGCTCAAGGTGGCCATGCCACTGGCCGCGATCGGTGCGGTGATCGGTGAGTTCCAGGCCGGCGAGAGCGGCCTGGGTTACGTCATCACGCAGTACGCCGGCATCGGCGACGCCGCCACCGCCTGGGCGGCGATCATGCTGGTGGCGCTGGTGAGCATCCTGCTCTACTCGGGGCTCCTGCTGATCGAGCGGATGGCCCTGCCCTGGGTGAGAGAGACCACCAGCAGCCGCTGACAACAGGAGAGATCAACCCGGAGACGCGTAGGGCCGGCCTCCCACTGGGAGGCCGGCCCGCCTCATCGACGCTGCTGGCGCAAAGGGTGTGGCCGACGAAGAGCGCCGGGACCAGACGACAGGAGGCCCGAGCGTCTACCCTGCCAACCGCCAGCGGCCGTTACGGGCGACAAGCGTGGTGAGCGCCTGCGGCATCAGGCCGCTGTGGTTGTCAGGCGTCATCCGGATCGGGCCGGACAGACCATCCATCTGGGACGTCTCCAGCACGTCCCGGATGCCGTTGCGGTCGACCTTGCCGATCTCACCGCCGGCGCGCAGTTCGGCGTCGGCGATCAACTGAACGGCGTCCGCGGCGAACGACGAGGAGCCGTTGTAGCCGCCGAAGCGGGCCGTGTAGTCCTGGAACCACTGCCGCCGCGCCGCCTTGGCCGGCGTGGTCGCGATCACGTCGTCGATCACCATGGTCTGCGTGAAGATCAGGGTGGCCTTCTCGGTCGCCTTGGCCGCAGCGCCGAGGAAGAGGTCCCCGGCCGCACCCGCGTCGAAGTAGATCGACTTACGGAAGCTGGTCTGCTGGGCGCTGGTCGCGGCCAGCGTCGCCTGCTCCGGCGGGGTCCAGAAGACCAGCGCGTCGGGCTTGCCCGATGCGAGCTGCTGGACCTGCTGGCTGACGTCGGTGTCGGTGTTCTTGACCCGCTGCTGCCGGAGCGTGATGTTCGCCTTGTCCAGCTCGTTCTTGAGCGCTGTCGCGCCCTCCTGGCCGTAATCGTCGTCGCTGACCAGCATCCCCACCTTGCGGACGTTGTTGCGGCGCAGTTCGGTGGTCAGTGCGGCAGCGCTGTCCTGGGCATTGGGGCCCAGCTTGAACACGTAGCGCCGTTCGGCGGCCGGTGCGGCGATCGCGCCGGAAGCGGCGAGCGCAATGGTGGGAATCCGCTTCTCGTTGATGGTCCCGACCGCGCCGACCGCGCATTCGTTGCAGCCGCCCATGATGATGGCGCTGACCTTCGAATCGCTGCTGAAGTCGACGATGTTGCGAAGTGACTCGGCCGAGTCGGAACGGTTGTCCTTGACCTTCAGGTCGATCTTCCGGCCGTTCAGTGCTCCGGAGGCGTTCAACTGATCGACCTTGAGTTCGAGGGCGCGCTGGTATGTCCGGCCAACCGTGGCTGCGGCGCCGGAGAGTTCGAGATCGGCGGCGATCACGATCGGACTCGTGTCCTTCTCTGCCTCGCCGAACTGGCAGCCGGTGAGCGTGGTGGCCACTACGGCCGATGCGAGCGCCGCGATGGTCGCGGTGCGGATGGGGCTCAACTCAGTCCTCCAGGTGCGGGCGCGGGCGCTGCCCGGTCACCGCCGCTAATCCGTCCTCAGTGGAGGACGGGATCTCCTCTGCCGTACGGTGTGCGCGAAGCCTGCAAAACCTTGCCAATGGCCGGCGCTGTGGTCAAGCGCGGACCCCGGCAGCATTTTCGGGACGGCCATCCCACATGCTGGGGTAACGCAATGTTTGCAAAAGCTCACTTTGCATACACGCGTGACCACTCTGGAGTTACATGCCCTGTTCAGGGGCTTGCGGAAATGAAGGTATCAGTTGCCCGGATCACGGGATGCGCTCCGTCCGACCGTTTCCTACCTCACTGCGGCTTCCCAAACAGGATCATCTCTGATGAAATCGCGGCCGTGCCGCGCGTGGTCCCCTCCGCTTACGGCATGGCTCGGCGGCTCAGGCGGGGAAGAAACGACGGAGGCGATGTCGTGAGCACCGGACCGACGACCCTGCCCGCGCTCGGCGACAGCAGTCGGCGTGCGCGCCGACGGATGCCGAGGCTGCGTGACGCCCGGATCCGGTCCAAGTTGGCACTGATCCTCGTCGTCCCGGTGGCGGCGGTGATCGCGCTGGCCACGGTCCGTCTGATCTCCGTCGGCGAGGGCGCCTTCGACGCCACTCGGGCCCGGTCGCTGACTGCCCTCTCCATCGACGTCAGCGCCCTCACCCAGGACCTCCAGTCCGAACGGATGGCCGCTGCCGCCTACCTGGCGAATCCGCAGCAGCCGGCCGACGCGTACAACCTGCGGGTCCGCCAGACGCAGCAGCAGGTGGACCGCTACCGCTCCGAGCGAGGCCAGATCGGCGAGGTGCCGGCCGCCCTGCGGGACCGGTTGACAGCCATCGACGACCACCTGGCCACCCTGGACGGCACCCGTCAGGAAGTGCTGGACCGTCGGCAGATGGCCGTCGCCGAGGCGGTGCTCCGCTACGGAGTCATCCTCACCGACCTGGTCTCGTACGGTGACGGCCTGGCCCAGCTGCCCGGCTCGGAGAGCCTGGCGGACAGCCGCCGTGCGGTCTCCGCCTTCGCCCGCGCCAAGGCCTCGGTGGCCGAGGAAGAGGCGGTGGCCTTCACCGCGCTGACCGCCGGTCAGCTCGACCCGGAGCAGTTCTCCTCCTTCGTGGCAACGTTGACAGGCCAGCAGGAGGCCCTGGTCGCCTTCTCTCTGGCGGCCGACCCGGTGCAGCGTGCCCTCGTCGACAGCACCGTCTCCGGTGACGCGGTCGGCCTCGCCGACCGGGTGGCCACCGACATCAGCCGCTCGGTCGGGCAGCGCCCCCTGGTCACCGCGCAGGACGCCACAGCCGCCATCGGCGCCGTGAACGACCTGATGCGCTGGGCCGAGATCCAACTGCAGGACCGGCTGCTCCAGCAGGCCGACCAGGCACGCTCGGACGTCATCCGGCAGGCAGTGGTCGAGTCGATCCTGGTGCTGCTCACCCTGATCATCGCCGTGTCGCTGGCCGTGGTGCTGGCCCGCTCGCTCAACCACTCGCTGCGCCGGCTGCGGGAGGGCGCCCTCTCGGTGGCCAACCACGACCTGCCCGACGCCGTGCAGCGGCTGCAGAACATGGGCAGCGTCGGTGACGGCGGGGTGGAAGAGATCGTCCGACAGGTCCGCGACCCCATCCAGCTCAACACCCGCGACGAGGTCGGTCAGGTGGCGTTGGCCTTCAACGTCGTCCACCGGGAGGCGGTGCGGGTCGCCGCCGAGCAGGCGGCACTGCGTACCAGCGTCTCGGCGATGTTCCTCAACCTGGCCCGCCGCAGTCAGACCCTGGTCGACCGGATGATCGGCGAGCTGGACGCGATCGAGCGCGGCGAGGAGGACCCGAAGCGGCTCGCGCAGCTCTTCGAACTGGACCACCTGGCCACCCGAATGCGCCGCAACGACGAGAACCTGCTGGTCCTGGCCGGTGCCGACTCCGCCGTACCGCGTCGTGAGGACGCGTTGGTGGTGGATGTCCTGCGCGCCGCCCAGTCCGAGGTGGAGCTGTACAACCGCATCGAGTTCGGGACCGTCGACACCGACATCTCGGTGGCCGCGCACGCGGTGAACGACGTGGTACGTCTCGTCGCCGAACTTCTCGACAACGCCACCCGGTTCTCGCCGCCGAACACCACTGTCGTCGCCGACGGTCGGCGGATCCGCGACTACGTCCTGATCCAGATCGAGGACCGTGGTCTCGGCCTCACCGACGAGCAGCTCGACTCGCTCAACCGTCGGCTGGCCGCGCCGCCGAGCGTCGACGTCGCCGCGTTCCGGCTGATGGGTCTGGCCGTGGTCTCTCGGCTGGCCTCCCGCTACGGCATCCGGGTGGAGCTGCGCCGCAACGTCGAGGGTGGCACCGTCGCCCAGGTG
This sequence comes from Micromonospora sp. NPDC005710, assembly GCF_040630995.1. NCBI lineage: Bacteria > Bacillati > Actinomycetota > Actinomycetes > Micromonosporales > Micromonosporaceae > Micromonospora > Micromonospora sp. NPDC005710. The sequence goes on from NZ_JBEXYP010000015.1 coordinate 93,063, forward strand.
ACGCTGCCCGCCGCCACCGTGGTGCTTCCCAGCAACCGGGGTCGCGAGCAGGTGCTCACCCGGCCGCGTCAGCCGATGGCGGTGGAGCAGAACCCGCTCACGCCGGTCGGTCACGCCGAGCAGTTCGCCGGTGCGGCCACGGCGGCGGCGACGCTGCCCGACCAGTGGCGGACCAGCACGCCGGCACCCGCCCAGTGGCAGTCGCCGCTGGACTCGCGGGACACCACCCCGGCCGTTCAGGCGGGTGGTTACACCGGGCCGCGCTCGACCATGCCACCCGCGGCCGCCGCACCCGCGCCGGCACCCGCCGCTCCGCTCCCGCCGGCCCGGCCGGCCTACGGCAGCGGCCTGGGTGCCTCACTGGGCAGCCCGACAGTGGCCTACCCGACAGTCGACCCGCTGCCTCGGCGCGGTTCGATGGCGGACGTTGCGGACGGGAGCGGTGTTCACGGCGGCCTTCCGGTCGGACCGGTCGCCGGGCCCGGCGTGGTCGCACCGCCGGCCGCACCGTCGGTGCCGGCCGCACCGGTGAGCACCCGGCCCGACTTCCCGGCCGAGGCTCCGATCTTCCGGGAGATGGAGGCGGTCTGGTTCCGGTCGCACGGCGACGACGCCACCGCGATCTTCACCCGACCCAACTTCGACGAGCCACCCGCGCCCGCCACCACGGCGGCCGACGCCGGCCTGCGCACCGGCAACGGCGCCCAGCCGAGCGCCGCGCCCGTGCCGGCCGCGTCACCGGCCCGACCGAAGCTGCCGACCCGTACCCCGGGCAGCTCCGGCACCGACGGCACTGCCGCCCCCGGCGCCGACGGTCTCGGAGCCACGATGGACGGATTCGGAACACGGCCGTCGGCACCACCGTCGTACAACCCGCCCCCGGCTGCCGCCCGGCCGGCTCCGGCCGCGCCGGCCGCGCCGGCCCCAGACCCGGAGGCCTGGCGTACGGCTGCCGACGAGGGCTGGTCCCGGGCCAGCCGGGCTGCCGAGCCGGCTCCCGCCGGGACCACCCGCTCCGGGTTGCCCAAGCGGGTGCCGCAGGCGCAGCTCGTGCCCGGTGGCATCGAACCGAAGAGCGGCCGGGACCGCAGCCGGCGGACCCCGGACGAAGTACGTGGCCTGCTGTCGGCCTACCACCGTGGTGTGCAGCGCGGTCGGACGGCCGGAACGGACCTGAACAGCACCTCGACCAAGGAGAGCCGATGAACAGGCCAGCTGCCATGCAGGACATGGGTTGGCTGCTCACCAACTTCGCCGACAGCGTGGCGGGTATCGCCCACGTGGTGGCGGTGTCCGCCGACGGGCTGCTGCTCGCGTCCTCCCGGGATCTGCCGGGGGACCGGGCGGACCAGCTCGCCGCGATCACCTCCGGGGTGGTGAGCCTGACCGAGGGCGCGGCCCGGATGTTCAGCGCGGGCGGGGTGTTGCAGACAGTCATCGAGATGGACAGCGGGTATCTCTTCCTGATGTCGATCAGCGACGGCTCCTCGATGGCTGTGCTGGCCGCGCGGAGCTGCGACGTGGGCCAGGTGGGCTACGAGATGGCGCTGCTGGTGGAGCGGGTGGGTGCCGCGCTGGTGCCGCTGCCCCGTGACGCGGTGCGTTCTTAGCACCGGAAGGCGGCGCTCGATCCGAGCGCCGGACCAGGGACGAGAGGCGGCGCAGTCCGGCTCGGCACGGGACGAGGAGGTGATCGGGGATGGACCAACGACGCGCTGACCCGCGCGGCGCACTGGTGCGTCCGTACGCGGTCACCCGCGGTCGTACCGAGCCTCGGCAGGACATCGCCCTCGAGGCAGTCCTGACCGCCTCTCTCACCCAGGTCGCCGAGTCCCGCTTCGCCGGGCATGACAAGCACCGCATCGCCACGGTCTGTGAGGGCCGAGCACAGTCGCTGGCGGAGATCGCCGCGTATACCCGGATGCCGCTGGGCGTCGCCCGGGTGTTGGTCGCCGACATGGTGGCCGAGAGCCTGCTGACGTTACACACTGCTGCTCCCGCCGAGGGGTTCGAGGAGCGGATGGAACTGCTTGGAAGGGTGCTAAGTGGACTTCGCAGGCTATGACCCCGCAGGGGGGCGGCCAGGCCGGGGAATCGTCTCCGCGAAGATCGTCGTCGCGGGCGGCTTCGGCGTTGGCAAGACGACACTGGTCGGGGCGATCTCCGAGATCACACCGCTGACCACCGAGGCGTTGATGACCGCGGCGGGCGTCGGCATCGACGATCCGTCGAAGGTGCCGGGCAAGGAGACCACAACGGTCGCCATGGACTTCGGCCGGATCACCATGGCCCAGGACCTGATCCTGTACCTCTTCGGTACGCCGGGTCAGACCCGGTTCTGGTTCATGTGGGACGAGATCATCCGGGGGGCGGTGGGTGCCGCCGTGCTGGTGGACACCCGCCGGATCACCGACGCGTTCGCCCCGCTGGACTACTTCGAGAACCGCAACCTGCCGTACGTGGTGGCGCTCAACAAGTTCGACGGCGCACCGCAGTACGAGGCGGAGGAGGTCCGCGAGGCGCTGGCCATCTCACCGCAGGTGCCGCTGGTGATGACCGACGCCCGGCAGCGGGACTCGGTCAAGCAGGTGCTGGTGACTGTGGTCGAGCACGCCATGCTCCGCCTCCAGTCCGAGCACGGGCGGGGTTTTCCGACGCCGGTCGGCTGAACAGTCGCGTCACGGCCGGCGCGCGACGGCCGGCCGTGACGCGTTCAGTCGAGCCCGGGGCCGCGTGACGCGTTCAGTCGACCCGGAGCCGGTAGCCGCGCTTCACCACCGTCTGCACCACGCGGGGCGCGCGCAGGCCGGCCCGTAGCCGGGCCACAGCCATCTCCACGGCGTGCTCGTCCGCGCCCCGGGGCAGTGTCCGCAGCAACGCCGTACGGGACAGCACCCGGCCCGGTGACTGGGCCAGCGCCCGCAGCACCGCCATCGGCGCGGGCGCGAGTGGCCGCAGCTCGCCGTCGATCACCGCGGCGTGCCCGCGCAACGTGAGCAGGTGCCCCCCGGCCTTGAACGTCATGGTCCGGCGGGGCAACTCGTCGACGATCGTCCGTACCAGCGCGCCCAACCGGGCCCGGCCGGGTGCGCTCACCGGCACCCCGCGCCGCAGCAGCGGCTCGGCGGTCACCGCGCCGACGCAGCTGGCCAGCACGTCACCGCGCAACGCGGCCAGCACCGCGTCGGTGCGGTCACCGGCGGCCCGCAACAACGCCTCGGCCGCCGGCGCCGAGGTGAACGTCACCGCGTCCACCAGTCGACCGGCGATCAGGTCGATCAACCGGTGCAGCGGTGCCGGGTCGGTGGGCGGCGCCCAGCGGTAGACGGGCACCTCGATGACGGTGGCGCCCGCCGCCTCCAGCGCGAGAGTGCACTCGGGCTGCCGCTCGCCGTGTAACTGCATGGCGATCACCTGCCCGGCCACGCCACGCCGACGCAGGTGGTCGACCACCTCGTCGCAGCTCTCCGACGCGGGCGACCACTGGTCGTGCAGCCCGGCCGCCCGGATCGCGCCGCGTGCCTTCGGGCCGCGCGCCACCACGTACGAGCTGGCCAGCACGGAACGCAGCGGCTCGGCCAGCCCCCAGCCCTCGGCCGCCTCCAACCAGCCGCGCATGCCGATGCCGGTGTTGGCCATCAGGATGTCCGGCGGCTGGTTGAGGCAGGCGCGGGTCGCCTCGCGCAGCTCGGTGTCGTCGGACAGCGGCACGATCCGCAGCGCCGGGGCGAGCACCACCCGGGCACCGCGACGTTCGAGCAGCGCGGCCAACTCGTCGCGCCGCCGGTCGGCGGTCACCCCGATGGTGAAGCCCGCCAGTTCTTCGCGCATCAACCCTCCTGTCGCAGCCGCACCTCGACCAGCCCGTCGCGGCAACGTGCCTCGTGGCGGGCCACGGCCACCCCGGGCAGGTCGAGACAGTGCCCGCTGCGCAGGTCGTACACCTGCTTGTGCAGCGGTGAGGCGACCGTCGGCACTCCGCCGCGGCTGCCGACGATGCCCCGGGACAGCACGTACGCCCCGGAGACCGGATCGCGGTTGTCGATGGCGAACAGCTCGTCGGCCGTCCGGAAGAGGGCGATCTGCATCCCGTCGACAAGGGCGGCCACGCCCCGGTCCGGTTCCAACCGGTGCAGGGCGCAGACGACCGTCCAGTCGAGTGTGCTGGTCTGGTTCATCGCCGTACCTCCGGAAGGCCGAGCGTGACGGGTTGCGGGCGGTGACCGCCGGGCGGACCGTCAGCGCGCACGGGCACTGGCTGGCCGCGCTCCCGGGTGAAGGTGATCGACGGGTCGGGCACGTCGGGGGCGTTGACGAACGAGGTGTAGCGGCGCAGCCGCTCCGGGTCGTCCAGGACGTCCCGCCACTCGTCGGAGTACGACGACACGTGCCGGGACATCGCCGCGTCGAGGTCCGCGCAGAGCCCGAGCGAGTCGTCCACGATCACCGAGCGCAGGTGGTCGAGGCCGCCGTCCATCGCCTCGATCCAGCCGGCGGTGCGTTGCAGCCGGTCGGCGGTACGGATGTAGTACATCAAGAATCTATCGATTGTTTGAAACAGCGCTTCGGTCGACAGATCAGTGGCGAACAGGTCGGCGTGTCGGGGTCGGAAGCCACCGTTGCCGCCGACGTAGAGATTCCAGCCGGTCTCGGTGGCGATGATGCCGAAGTCCTTGCTGCGGGCCTCCGCGCATTCCCTGGCGCAACCGGAGACCGCCGACTTGAGCTTGTGCGGCGCGCGTAGCCCGCGATAGCGCAGCTCCAGGGCGACGGCCAGCCCCACCGAGTCCTGTACCCCGTACCGGCACCAGGTTTCGCCCACGCACGACTTCACAGTGCGCAGCGCCTTGCCGTACGCGTGACCGGACTCGAAGCCGGCGTCGACGAGCCGCCGCCAGATCTGCGGTAGCTGCTCCACCCGCGCCCCGAACAGGTCGATCCGCTGCCCACCGGTGATCTTCGTGTAGAGCTGGAAGTCCCTGGCGACCTCGCCGATCACAATCAGCTTCTCCGGGGTGATCTCGCCGCCGGGGATCCGGGGCACCACCGAGTAGCTGCCGTCGCGTTGCAGGTTGGCCAGAAAATGGTCGTTGGTGTCCTGCAACGACGCCTGTTCGCCGTCGAGCACGTGCCCGCTGCCCAGCGAGGCGAGAATCGACGCCACCACCGGCTTGCAGATGTCGCAGCCGCGGCCTCGACCGTGCTCGGCGACCAGCCGGGAGAAGGTGCGGATGCCGCGCACCCGGATGACCTCGAACAGCTCCCTCCGGCTGACGTCGAAGTGCTCGCAGAGAGCGCTGGACTGCGCCACCCCGGCCGCGTCGAGGAGCTGCTTCAGCATCGGCACACACGAGCCGCAGCTGGTGCCCGCCCGGGTGCACGCCTTCAACGCCGGCACGTCCGCGCACCCGTCGGCGATGGCGGCGTCCACGTCGCCCCTGGTCACCGCGTTGCAGGAGCAGACCTGCGCGGTGGCGGGCAACGCCCCGGCGTCCGCGCCGCCACCGTCGGGGGCGAGCAGCGCCAGCGGCGCGGCCGGCAGCGGGCCGCCCACACTGGCGCGCAGCGTCGGGTACGCGCTGGCGTCGCCGACGAGCACCCCGCCGAGCAGGGTGTGCGCATCGTCGGAGAGGACGAGCTTCGCGTAGACCCGGGTGGCCGGGTCGGTGAACGTGACGTCCAGGCAGCCCTCGGTGGTGCCGTGGGCGTCACCGAACGAGGCCACGTCGACGCCGAGCAGCTTGAGTTTGGTGGCGGTGTCCGCGCCCGGGAAGGTCGCCGCGCCGCCGACCAGCCGATCGGCCACCACCTCGGCCGTCGCGTACCCGGGTGCGACCAGACCGTGGCAGGTGCCGTCGACAGCGGCGCACTCGCCGACGGCCCAGATCCGTTCGTCGGCGGTACGGCAGGTCGCGTCGACGAGAACCCCGCCGCGCGGACCCAACGGCAGACCGGCGTCCCGGGCCAACCGGTCCCGGGGTCGGATGCCGGCGGCCACCACCACCAGATCGGCGTCGAGGGCGGTGCCGTCGGAGAGTTCCACTGCCGCGACGCCGCCGTCCGGGCCGGAACGGATCGCGGTGGTCGCCACCCCGAGATGCGTCCGTACGCCCAGATCGTCGACGTAGCGGCGCAGCAGCGCACCGCCGGCCTGGTCCACCTGCACCGGCATCAACCGGGGCGCGAACTCGACCACGTCGGTGCTCAGGCCCAGCAGCCGCAGGGCGTTGGCGGCCTCCAGACCGAGCAGCCCACCACCGATCACCGCCCCGGCCCGCCGGCCCCGCGCGTACTCCCTGATCGCCGCCAGGTCGTCGAGGGTCCGGTAGACGAAGACCCCGGGCAGTTCCGTGCCGGCCACCGGCGGCACGAACGCGTACGACCCGGTGGCCAGCACCAGTGCGTCGTAGCGGTATTCGCCGACGGCGGTGGTCACCACCCGTCGGTCCCGGTCGACGGCGGTCGCCGGCTCGCCGAGTCGCAGCCGCACCCCGTCGTCCGGCGTGTGCAGGTTGAGGTCGCTCTCACTCACCCCGTCGAAGTACGCCGAGAGCCGCACCCTGTCGTACGCCGGGCGGCCCTCCTCGGCCAGCACCGTCACCCGCCAGCCTCCGTGGGGGTCACGGGCGCGCAGCGCGTCCACGAAACGCTGCCCGACCATGCCGTTGCCGATGACGATCAGGTCGCCGCCGTTCATCGCGCCACCTCCACCGATTCCGCCTGGCTCAGCCAGTCGACGATGCCGCTCACCGCGTCCCGGCATCCGCCGCAGCCGGTGCCGGCCCGGGTCGCGGCCACCACCGCATCGACAGTCCGGGCGCCGGAGCGCCAGCTTCTGACCAGCGCGCCCTTGCTCACCGTGTTGCACTGACAGACCGTTGCCGCGTCCGGCATCAGCGCCGGTGAGGCGGCCGGGGTCGCTCCGGCCGCGCCGAGTGCCCGGCCGAGCAGCAGCGCCCGCCGGTCGGTCGGGACCGGGTGACCACGGTCGAAGAGTTGGATCACCGTGCCGACCGCCGGGTTGTCGCCGAGCAGGATCGCGCCGATCAGCCGCTCGTCCCGGATCCGCAGCCGTGCGTACGTGCCCCGGGTCGGGTCGGCGAAGGTCAGCTCCTCGCCCGGCCCGCCACCGGCCGCGTCGCCCATCGAGGCCAGATCGATGCCGGCGGCCTTCAGCCGGGTCACCACCGGCCGGGGCCGGTACCGGGCCAGGGGGTCCGTCCCGGTCAGCACGTCGGCGAGCACCTGGGCCTGGGCCCAGGCGGGTGCGACCAGCCCGGTGAGCACACCGTCGTGTTCGGCGCAGTCGCCGATCGCCGAGATGCACCTGTCGGTGGTGCGGAGCCTGTCGTCCACCACCACGCCGCGTCGCACCGCCAGCCCGGCGGCCTGCGCGAGGGCGGTGTCCGGGCGTACGCCGCAGGACAGCACCAGCAGGTCGGCGTGCAGCGATCGGCCGTCGGCCAGGTCGAGGCGGACACCGTCGGCGTCCGCGGTCACGGCTGTCGCCGACACCCCCAGTTCGACTGTGACGCCGAGACCGCCGAGCGTGCCCGCGAGGACCGCGCCGGCCGCCGGGTCCAGTTGCCGTTCCATCAGGTGTGCCCGCGGGTGCACGACTGTGGTGGCCAGCCCTCTGGTGGCCAGCCCTCGGGCGGCCTCCAGCCCGAGCAGCCCGCCGCCGAGCACCAGCGCGGTGCGGGCGCCGTCTGCGGCGGCGAGGATCCGCCGGCAGTCGTCGAGGGTCCGGAAGGGAACCACCCGCTCCGGAAGGTTCGCCGGGTCGAGGCCGGGCAGCGCCGGCACCACCGCCCGGGCGCCGGTGGCCAGCACCAGGTGGTCGTACCCGATGCGTTCGCCGTCCCCGGTGCGGACCTCCCGGGCGGGCCTGTCCACCGCGATCACCGGGACGCCGCTGCGCCTGTCGACGCCGTGACCGGCGGCTTCGGTCAGCTCCACGTCCGGCTCGTCGATCCGGCCGGCCAGCAGTGTGGAGAGCAGGATCCGGTTGTACGCGCGGTGCGGCTCCGCCCCGAGCACTGTGACCTTCCGGTCTCCCTCCCGGGCGTGCAGCTCACCGGCGAGGCGCGCGCCCGCCATCCCGTTGCCGACGATCACCACCCGGCCGGTCATGCCTTCTCCACCCGTACCGCGCAGATCTTGAACTCGGGCATCCCGGAGATCGGGTCCACCGCGTCGTTCGTCACCGAGTTGGCGCGTCCCGCCCCCGCGTAGTGGAACGGGGCGAACACGGTGTCGGGTCGGATGCCGGTGCTGAGCCGGGCCGGTGCGCGGAACTCGCCCCGGCGTGAGGTGACCCGGACCGGGTCGCCGTCGTCGATGCCCAGCCGGGCGGCCAGGTCGGGGTGCAGTTCGACGAACGCCTCCGGTGCGGCGCGCCGCAGCGCGGCCACGCGTCGGGTCTGGGTGCCCGACTGGTACTGGGCCAGCACCCGGCCGGTGGTGAAGTGCAGCGGGTAGGTGGCGCAGACCTGCTCGGCGGCCGGTCGGTGGTCGACGTTGTGAAAGCGGGCCCGGCCGTCGGGGGTGGCGAACGTCTCGGCGAAGAGTCGGGGTGTGTCCGGCCCGTCCTCGGTCGGGCAGGGCCAGTAGACCCCGTCGTCGGCGTCGATCCGCTCCCAGCTGATGCCGGCGTAGTCGGCGGCCCCACCGGCGGAGGCGCGACGCAGCTCGGCGAAGACGACAGAGGGGTCGGCCGGGAACCGGGCCGCAGCGACGGTGGCCGCGGCCTCGTCGGGGGCCAGCCGCGCCGCCAGGTCGGCGATGATGGCGAGGTCGGTCCGGACCCCCGGCGGGGGCGGCCGCAGCGCACGCCGACGCAGCACCCGACCTTCGAGGTTGGTCATGGTGCCGTCCTCCTCGGCCCACTGAGCGGTGGGCAGCACCACGTCCGCCAACGCGGCCGTCTCGGACAGCAGGAGGTCGGCGACGACGAGCAGGTCGAGGTCGCGCAGTCGGCCCTCGATCCGGGCCGCCCGGGGTGCCGAGACCACCGGGTTCGACCCGAACACCAGCAACGCGCGAGGGCCGTTCGGAGTGCCGAGCGAGTCGAGCAGTTGGTAGGCGGGCACCCCCGGGCCGGGCAGCTCGTCGGCGGGCACGCCCCAGACCCCGGCCACGTGCTCCCGGGCGGCCGGGTCGTCGATCCGCCGGTAGCCGGGGAGCTGGTCGGCCTTCTGCCCGTGCTCCCGACCGCCCTGGCCGTTGCCCTGGCCGGTGATGCAGCCGTACCCGGAGCCGTCGCGGCCGGGCAGACCGAGGGCGAGAGCGAGATTGACGTACGCGGTGACGGTGTCCACCCCTTTGGCGTGCTGCTCGGCGCCACGGGCGGTCAGGATGATCACGCGACCGCCGGTGCCGAGCGCGCGGGCGGTCGCCTCCAGGTCGGCCACCGGCACCCCGGAGAGTTGTTCGGCGCGGGCCGGCCACCAGGCGGCGACGCCACGGCGGACCGCGTCGAAGCCGGTGGTGCGGTCGGCCACGTAGGCCCGGTCGACCCAGCCCTCGGTGAGGGCGATGTGCAGCAGCGCGTTTGCCACCGCGAGGTCGGTGCCGGGCAGCGGTTGCAGGTGCAGGTCCGCCTGTCGGGCGGTGGCGGTGACCCGGGGGTCGATGACGATCAGCTTTCCGCCGTTGCGGCGCTGCTCGGTGAGCCAGCGCACCAGCGGCGGCATGGTCTCGGCCGGGTTCGCCCCGACCAGCAGCAGGGTGTCGGCCCGGCCCAGGTCGGCGAGGGGGAACGGCAGCCCCCGGTCGATGCCGAAGGCGCGCATCCCGGCGGCCGCCGCCGAGGACATGCAGAACCGCCCGTTGTAGTCGATGTGTCGGGTGCGCAGCCCGATCCGGGCGAACTTCCCCAACGCGTACGCCTTCTCGTTGGTCAGCCCCCCGCCACCGAAGACGGCGACGGCGTCCCGGCCGGCGTCGTCCTGCACGGCGCGGATGCCGGCGACCACCCGGTCGAGCGCGACGTCCCAACTTGCCGGGTGCAGCGCGCCGGTGACCGAGTCGCGCACCAGTGGGGTGGTCAGTCGCTCCGGGTGGTCGAGCAGTTCGGCGGCAGTCCAACCCTTCTGGCAGAGCCCGCCCCGATTGGTGGGGAACTGACGCGGGTGGACCGTCACGCCGGCGTCGTCCGCCCGCAGGGTCATCCCACACTGCAGGGCGCAGTACGGGCAGTGCGTCGCCACCTCCCGGGGCGTTCGCCCCGGTGGAGTTGCCGACCGTGCACCGTCTGTCATGTCGGGAAAGCGTGCCGCCGGGCGGTTTCCGGTCCGGGTCCCTTCTGTTTCGGTCCTGTCAAGTGGGCCTCACACCGCACAGGGGCAGCGAGCGCGTTGGCGGGTGTGAGTCGGAGCCTGTGGAGCTGAATCGTTTGCGACATCGGCGATTGATTCGTTTGCGACATCAGCTCCATAGCGGCAGCGCACCTCACCTCGCGGGGCGGTCAGCGCACGTCGTGGCGGTGTGGTCGGCGGGTCACTGACAGCCAGCCGAGGAACCGGGCGTGCAGCGCCCGCGGATCAGGGTGAAGGCCCACTGAGTACAGGTCGTGAATTGCGTCCTGCATGTTCGCCGCCAGGTAGAACGCCAGGGCGATCGAATGACCGTAGAACTCGGTCGCGAGGTGAAGCTGAGCCGGCGCACACGGCCAGGGCGCCGCACAGTTACGGCAGAGCCACGCCGGGCGCATCGGCTGGTGCGGGCGCCGGGGTCGGCGGCTCATCGCACACTCACCGGACCGCGCTTCACTGGCGTGCGGGTGGTCGGGCGCGGTGCCGCCGGGGCGGGCGGGTCCGACCAGATCAGGCCCGCCGGCATCACGAACAGGGACCGGCGCGCGACCGCGTCACCATTCGCGCCGAGCTGGTAACCATCGATCCACAACCACCCGTCGTACGTCGGCCAGTCGAGAACGCGAATCACCCGGACGACGATCGGGCGCAGGAACTGCACGCTCGCCGCACGGGTCAGGTGCAGGACGTCACCCGTGTGCGGCTTCTGCTGCATGGGCTTCGGCGCGGGTCTCCGATCGGGCGGCTCATCCGGCACGGCGCTCTCTCCCCTGGTCGTCACTGTGGGAAGAGGCCGCCCCGTGCTGCTCACCCGTCGAGATCTTGGACACTTTCCGTTACGGCATAACGGGAATTGTCCAAGATCTGCGTCAGGCCAGGGCGGCCCCGACATGAACGCGCCCGCCGGGTCTCAGGTCCCTACCGGCCGCGCCGCTTGCCGGTTACATTGCCGAGAGCGATGGGATCAGTACACGACGTAGCTCTATTCCCGGGGACGTTCGGGACGTTCATCGTGGAGGCGGGATGAATCATGCGCTTCAAGTGGCCATGGCCGAAGCTGGCGAGACAGCCGAAAGTCTTGCAGCTCAGACGGGGGTAGATCCAAAGACGGCGGCGCGGTGGATAAGCCCGGGACGCGTGCCGCAGCCCCGTCGGCGCGCAAAGCTGGCCGCGCTCCTCGGGAGGGACGTTGGGGACCTCTGGCCAGATGTCCTCAAGCGGCGCGAGCCCCAATGGCTGCGTGAGTGGGTCGACTGGGAACGCGAAGCCCTTGCGATTCGGTGGTTCGAGCACACCTGGGTGCCCGGCCTTCTGCAGACGGACACGTATGCGCGGGCGACGTTGGCAGGCGAAGCGTTGACGCTTGGCGAAGTTGACGATGTGGTCGCCTCTCGCATCGACCGCCAGGCCATCCTCCGCCGCGAACGTCCACCCCTCCTCGTCGCAGTCATCCACGAACTGGTCCTGTACCAATCGGCGTATGGCGACCGATCGTTGATGCGTGAGCAGGTCGCACACCTTGCGCAGTGCGCGGCACTGCCCGCTGTTCAGGTGCTCGTAGTGCCGCAGGACGTCGGGATGTATCCGGGCCTTGGCGGCGGGTTCATCGTGGCCGAGTTGCCCGACGGCGGGCAGGTCGCACACATCGACAGCCAGGTGCGGGCGCAGATCCTTAATGGAGCTGCGGACATTGCTACGCTGAATCACAGGTGGGAACGCATCAGAAGCGAAGCTCTTTCCCGTCAACAGTCCCTCGACCTGATCAGGAAAGCAGCAGAATCATGGACCTGACCGGCGCGCAGTGGCGTAAGAGCACGAAGAGCGGCAACAACGGAGGCTCGTGCGTCGAGGTTGCTGACAACCTTTGCGGCGTTGTCCTCGTCCGCGACACCAAAGATCGCGACGGCGGGACGCTGACCTTCGCCCCGGCGGCATGGGCCGGCTTCGTCGACCTGGCGAAGGCGATCGGCCCCGTCGGCTGACCAACGCAGCACCACCTGCCCCCGGCGTCCCTGGAAATCCCACGGAGCCGGGGGTCTTTCGTGCGTTCAGGATGAGGTCCGCTCGCTCCGGAGCGCTTATAATGTGGGAAAACTGTCTCAAAGTTTGGGAGATAGCGATGAGCGTGACGGACGTGTTCGACGCGGTGGCCGGCACCTACGACGAGGCACGCAGGCGGCTTATCCCGTGCTTCGACAGCTTCTACGGCACCGCCGTCCAGGTGGCCGCGCCGCCGCTGCGCGCCGCGCTCGCCGCGGGGCGTACCCCGGAGGTGTTGGATCTGGGCGCGGGCACCGGCCTGCTCTCGCTGCTGCTGTCCGCCGCGGTGCCCGGAGTCCGGTTGACCCTGGTGGACGGTGCTCCGGCGATGCTCGCCCGCGCCACCGACCAGTTGGACGCGCGGTCCGTGCCCCACCGAGCGGTCCAGGCCGACCTGGCCGACGAGTTGCCGCCGGGCCGGTACGACGCGGTGGTGAGCGCGCTGGCGATCCACCACCTGGACGACGCCGGCAAGCGTGCGCTCTACCGGCGGGCCGCCGCCGCGCTGGTGCCGGGCGGGGTGTTCGTCAACGCCGAGCAGGTCGCCGGCCCGACCCCGGAGCTGGATCGGCGTTACGACGAGGTGTGGTTGGAGCGGATCACCGAGCTGGGTGCGTCCCCCGACGAGATCGCGGGCTCCCTGGAGCGGATGCGCCACGACCGGCCGGCGACGGTGGCCGACCAGTGCCGGTGGCTCACCGAGGCGGGCCTCGTCGACGTCGACTGCTACTTCAAGGAGTGGCGTTTCGCGGTGTTCGGCGGCCGGCTCGGGTGAGCCTGGCGGAATGTGCGTTTCGCCGGCCGGGGGAGAGTCGCCGAACGCGGGGATGACTGTTGGTCACACCGCTGGGTAATCTGCTCGGCATGACTGCCAAGGTGACTCTCTCGTTCACTGACGAGACGATCGAGGAAGCGCGGCGGTTCGCCAAGCGCGAAGGGCTGTCGCTCTCCGCGTGGATGGACCAGGCCGCCCGGGAGAAGGCGCTGCGCGAGGTCTTCACCGCGCACGCCGCCGCCGTGGGCCGTGCCGGCCTCGATCTGGAGTCCGCCGCCCTCGCCGACGCCCGCGAGGTGGGCATGGTCAACGACCTGCTCTCCGGCGGACGGCCGCGTGCTGCGTAGGGGTGAGATCTGGCGCATCGAGGGCGCCCGGGAACGCCTCGGTCTCGTGATCAGCTCGGACGTCTACAACTCCACCGACGTGCCAATCGTGATCGTGGCAGAGGTGGTCGAGGAGTCGTTGCTCCGGGACTCACCACTCGCCGTGTCGATGGGGCGGTTCGTGGTGATGCCCGACCGGATCTCCTCACCCATGAAGAAGTGGTTCACCGAGTGCGTGGACGTCGCCGACACCGACACCATGCTGAAGGTCGGCCGCGCGCTGCGCATCCTCCAGCAACTCTGACCGCGCGGACCGGGGCGACGTGCTCACCATCGCCGCCGGCCCGTGGTGCGACAGCCGTTTCCGGCCCGACCCGGGACGGGCACTGCCAGGTAACCGGGCGTTCCTAGCGTTTCCCCACGTCACACCGACGAGGAGGAGCCGCCGTGAGCACGCTCACCAGCACCGCAGTCACCGCCGAGCCGCCTGCCGTCACCGGTCGTCGGCAACCACTGCACGACTGGCGCCCCGAGGACCCGGACTTCTGGCAGACCACCGGCGCGCCGATCGCCCGGCGCAACCTCTGGGTCTCGATCTTCGCGGAGCACGTCGGCTTCTCGGTGTGGAGCCTCTGGTCGGTCACAGTGCTCTTCCTCGGCCCCGCGTACGGCATCGATCCGGCCGGGAAGTTCCTGCTCACCGCCGTGCCGGCTGCGCTCGGCGCGGTGCTGCGACTGCCGTACACGCTGGCGGTGGCCCGCTTCGGCGGACGTCGCTGGACGATCATCAGCGCACTGCTGCTGCTGGTGCCCGCGGTGCCGATGACGGTGCTGCTGGAACCCGGGGTGTCCTACTCCACACTGATGGTGCTCGCCTGCCTCACCGGGGTCGGCGGCGGCAACTTCGCCTCCTCGATGGCGAACATCAACCTGTTCTATCCGTCTCGGCTCAAGGGCCGGGCGCTCGGGCTCAACGCCGGTGGCGGCAACCTGGGCGTACCCGCCGTGCAGCTCGTCGGTCTGGCGGTCCTGGCCACCGCCGGCGCCGCGCACCCCCGGTTGGTGCCGGCGGTCTACCTGCCGCTGATCGTGTTGGCGGCGCTGGCGGCGGCCCGCTGGTTGGACACCGTGCCGGGGGCGCGCAACGAGCCGGGCGCGTTGCGGGAGGCGGCCCGCGACCCGCACACCTGGGTGATGTCGCTGCTCTACATCGGCACGTTCGGCTCGTTCATCGGCTTCGGGTTCGCCTTCGGTCAGGTGCTCCAGCTCCAGTTCGCCGAGCGGTTCCCCACCCCCGTCGATGCCGCCTGGCTGACGTTCCTCGGCCCGCTCGTCGGCTCGCTGATCCGGCCCCTGGGTGGGCACCTCGCCGACCGGTTGGGCGGGGCCCGGGTGACCTTCTGGAACTTCGTGGCGATGGCGGCCGGCGCGAGCACCGTGCTGTACGCGGCCCGGGAGCGCTCGTTCGGGCTCTACCTGGCCGGTTTCCTGGCCCTGTTCGTCTTCTCCGGCATCGGCAACGGGTCCACCTACAAGATGATCCCGGCGATCTTCCGGGCCCGGGCGGCGGACGCGGTGGCCACCGGTCAGCGTGATCCGGAGGTCGCCGCCCGGTGGGCGCGGCGGATGACCGGCGCGCTGATCGGCGTGGCGGGTGCGGTGGGCGCCTTCGGTGGGGTGCTGGTGAACGTGTCGTTCCGCCAGTCGTTCCTCAGCTCGGGCAACGCCGACGCCGCCTACCTTGCCTTCATCGGCTGGTACGCGTTGTGCTTCGTGATCACCTGGGTCGTCTACCGTCGTCCGAGGGCCGGTCGACTCGCAGACGTGTGAGCTGAACCACCCTCGGCGCGTCGCCGCGCGGGACCGCACCCCCGTTTTGACCTGCGGACCGGGCGGCGGGTAACGTTGCCTGCTGTTGTACGACATCCAGAGGCGTGCCCCATCAGGTACGCTTGGTCGTTCGTGCGCGCTGGTCCGGCCTGCAAGATCTGGTCACCTCGGCGCGCGACCCCAGACCGACGACGAGACAAGGTAGACCTGTGCGTACGTACAGCCCGAAGCCGGGTGAGATCGAGCGTCAGTGGCACGTCATCGACGCCTCTGATGTCGTGCTGGGCCGCCTGGCCACCCACGCCGCCACGTTGCTGCGTGGTAAGCACAAGCCGACTTTCGCGCCGCACGTCGACACGGGCGACTTTGTCGTCATCGTGAACGCGGGCAAGGTTGCGCTGACCGGCAACAAGCGCCAGACCAAGGTCGCTTACCGCCACTCCGGTTACCCGGGTGGTCTGAAGCAGATCGGCTACGACGAGCTGCTGACCAAGCGCCCCGAGCGGGCCATCGAGCTGGCTGTGAAGGGGATGCTCCCGCACAACAAGCTCGGCCGTCAGCTCATCAAGAAGCTGAAGGTCTACGCCGGTGCCGAGCACCCGCACCTCGCGCAGCAGCCGGTGCCGTTCGAGATCAAGCAGATCGCGCAGTGAGCGCGGGCGAAGGAAGCAGCATGACCGACATCACCGAGACCGAGGTCGCTCCGGAAGCCGTCGAGGCCACCGAGGTCACCGAGGCGCCCGCGCCCGTCGCCCGTGCGCCTCATGGTGACCGGCCGATCCAGACCGTGGGCCGCCGCAAGGAGGCCATCGTCCGGGTCCGCATCGTCCCCGGCACCGGCAAGATCACCTGCAACGGCCAGGACCTCGAGGCCTACTTCCCGAGCAAGGTGCACCAGCAGCTCATCAAGGACCCGCTGGTCACCGCCGAGAAGCTCGAGCAGTTCGACGTGATCGCCAACCTGCGTGGCGGCGGCACCACCGGCCAGGCCGGTGCGTTGCGGCTGGGCATCGCCCGCGCGCTGATCATCAACGAGCCGGATGACCGCCCGGCCCTGAAGAAGGCCGGCTTCCTCACCCGTGACGCCCGGGTCAAGGAGAGCAAGAAGTACGGCCTCAAGAAGGCCCGTAAGGCTCCCCAGTACTCGAAGCGCTGATCTTTCCCAGCGCGTTGTACTTCTGACGGACGGCCGGTCCGCCTCCCCCTCGTCGGGGGGAGGTGGGTCGGCCGTTTCGCTTTCTCCTCACTGGCAGTGCTCTTTCGGAGGTTGGCGGGTATGGGTCGGTTGTTCGGCACGGACGGCGTACGCGGGCGGGCGAACGCGGATCTCACCCCGGAGTTGGCGCTGGCGCTCGCGGTGGCCGCCGCGCACACCCTCGCCGAGACGGACCGCAGCCATCCGCCGCTCGCCGTCGTCGGCCGGGACACCCGCGCCAGCGGCGAGATGCTGGAGGCCGCCGTGGTCGCCGGGTTGACCAGCGCCGGCGCCAACGTGGTGCGGGTCGGCGTGCTGCCCACCCCCGCGGTGGCGTTCCTCACCGCCGAGGCCAAGGCCGACCTGGGTGTGGTGCTCTCCGCGTCGCACAACCCGATGCCCGACAACGGCATCAAGCTCTTCGCCGCCGGCGGGCACAAGTTGCCCGACGAGATCGAGATGCAGATCGAGGCGGCCGTCGAGACGAACGCCACCACCGCCTGGGACCGGCCGATCGGCGCTGGCGTCGGCCGCGTGCACGACCTGCTCGACGGCGCGGACCACTACGTCCAGCACCTGGTCGGCGCTGTGCCGCACCGGCTGGAAGGGATCAAGGTCGTGGTGGACTGCGCCAACGGCGCGGCCAGCGAGGTCGCCCCGGTCGCCTACCGGGAGGCCGGCGCCGAGGTCATCGCGATCCACGCCGAACCGAACGGCCTGAACATCAACGACGACTGTGGCTCCAACCACATCGACGCCCTACGCGAGGCGGTTGTCGAGCACGGCGCCCACCTGGGCATCGCCCACGACGGCGACGCCGACCGCATCGTGGCGGTCAGCGCCGACGGCGACGAGGTCGACGGCGACCAGATCATGGCGATCCTCGCGCTGGCCATGCGGGACGCCGGGACCCTCACCCAGGACACTCTGGTCGCCACCGTGATGAGCAACCTCGGGCTGCGACTCGCGATGTCCGCGCAGGGCATCCGCCTGATCGAAACCAAGGTCGGCGACCGGTACGTGCTGGAGGAGCTGCGCGCCTCCGGGCTGGCGCTCGGCGGCGAGCAGAGCGGCCACATCGTGATGCCCGCGCACGCCACCACCGGCGACGGGGTGCTCACCGGCCTGCACCTGATGGCCCGGATGGCAGCCACCGGCAAGACCCTCGCCGAGCTGGCCTCGGTGATCACCAAGCTGCCGCAGGTGCTGATCAACGTGCCGGTCGGCGACCGGACCGTCGGCGCCGCCGCACCCGCCGTGCGCGCCGAGGTCGAGCGGGCCGAGGCGGAACTGGGCGAGACCGGCCGGGTGTTGCTGCGCCCGTCGGGCACCGAGCTGCTGGTCCGGGTGATGGTCGAGGCGGCCACCGAGGAAACCGCCCGTGAGGTCGCCGAACGCATCGCCGAGCTGGTCCGCACCGCGAGCCCTGTCGCATAAGACGACTGGACGCTGTGGAGCTGAACCGTTCACGGCATCAGCTCCACAGCTCGACGTCAGCGGCTCGCGCCCAGAGCGTGCAGCCGGCTGACCGCCTCGGTCAGCACCTCGGGGCGCTTGCAGAAGGCGAACCGGACCAGCCGCCGGCCCGCCTCGACGTCGTCGTAGAAGACCTGGGTGGGCACCGCCACCACACCGCAGCGCTCCGGCAGCGAGCGGCAGAACTCCACCCCGTCCCGGCCGCCGAGGGCGGTGATGTCGGCGGTGACGAAATACGTCCCCTCCGAGTCGAGCACCTCGAACCCGGCGCCGGTCAGACCACCGACGAGCTGGTCACGCCGCTGCTGGAGACCGTCCCGGAAACCGGTGTAGTAGTCGTCCGGCAGGGACAGCGCCACCGCCACCGCCGGTTGCAGCGGCGCGGCGTTGACGTAGGTGAGGAACTGCTTCACCCGGAGCAGCGCCGAGACCAGCGCCGCCGGACCGCTCGCCCACCCGACCTTCCACCCCGTGCAGGAGAACGTCTTGCCGGCCGACGAGATGCGCAGCGTCCGCTCCCGCATCCCCGGCAGGCTGGCCAACGGCACGTGCGGACTCGACGCGTCGGTGAAGACCAGGTGCTCGTACACCTCGTCGGTCACCGCGTACGTGTCGAACTCCTGGCACAACTCGGCGACCAGCGACAACTCGGCCGGTGTGAAGACCTTTCCGGTCGGATTGTGCGGCGAGTTCAGCAGGACCAGCCGGGTGCGCGGGCCGAACGCCGCGCGCAGGGCCGCCGGGTCGAACGCATACCTGCCGTCGGCCGCCGGACGCAACGTGACCGGCCGGCGGACCGCGCCGGCAAGCGCAATCGAAGCGGCGTACGAGTCGTAGTACGGCTCGAAGCACACCACCTCGTCACCCGGCTCGCAGAGAGCGAGGATGCTCGCCGCCACCGCCTCGGTAGCGCCCGCCGTGATGACGATCTCGCCGTCCGGGTCGTACGCCAGATCGTGGAACCGCAGCTGATGGGCCGCTACCGCCGCGCGCAGGGCGGGGATTCCCGGACCGGGCGGGTACTGGTTCTGGCCGCCGCGCAGCGCCTCGGCGGCGGCGACCAGCATCTCCGGCGGGCCGTCGGTGTCGGGAAAGCCCTGGCCGAGGTTGACCGCGCCGGTGCGCACGGCGAGGGCGGACATCTCGGCGAAGATCGTCGTGCCGAACGGCCGCATCCGGGCCACCAGCGGGTCGACATCGGTGCTCGTCGTCACAGGCGCCAGCCTACGGCCACCCGCCGCCCGAACCCCACCCTCACTCGTGCGTGCACCTGGTCGACCAATAGCCCCGGGTCTTGTCGACGACCGGCTTGCCGGCACCGGTGACCGTGACGGTGCAGTCGAGTGGTCGCTGACCCTCGTCGTCGGCCCAACTGGCCTCCACCATGACCCGGCCCTTGCCGTTGGTGCGGATCGTGGTGCGCCACGGCAACCTCTGGCCGTCGACGTGAATGAGGTCGCTCTCAGCGTCGTAGAACGCGATGTCTGCCGTACCAGAGCCGGTGACCTCGTAGACCACTGTCACTGGTGCCGGCCCCGACGTGGGTCGAGTGATCGGCTCCTTGGTGGGGGTGGGAGACGCGGCGGGCGGCGGCGGTGCGGTGGGCCGCTCGGGGATGATCGGCCCGGCGGTGGGCTCCGTCCAGCCGTCGTCGTCGCTGCCGAAGGGTTGCTCGGCGAACGGGTCGCTGTCGTTGCTGTCGAGGACCAGGCCGGCCACGCAGAGGCAGCCGCAGACGGTCAGCACGAGCGCCACCACGACCGCGACGACGATCCCCACGGTCCGACCGGTGTGCGAGGCCGGGTTACCCCCGGGCTGCGGGTAGCCGGGGTACGAGTACGGCTGCGGATAGCCGGGCGTGGGCCAGCCTGGCGATGGCGGGCCGGCGGGCGTCGAGCCGGAGGCGTCGGGTGGGGACCACGGGGCTGTCGGTGGGCCCGGCGTCGACGGTGTCGCCGGCCACTGGGGCGTCCACTGGGTCGCCGGCGGCGGTGGTGACCAGGGCGCGGCCGGCGGCGGCGGGGTCCACGGTGCCTGCGGTGCCCACGGTTGACCCGGTGCCAGCGGGTCGGGGGCCGGGAACCCGGCCGAGGGCGGTGCCGTCGGATCCGGCGGGGGTGCGGAGGAGGCCGGGTCCGGTGCGGAGGAGGGCGACGGATCGGGCGGGGGCGCGTCGGACATGGCTGCTCCGGGCGGAAGTGGGTATGGGACGAACGGGCCGAGGACGGCCGCGCCGAACCCGCCGAGAGACTGTCGTAACCGAGGGCGCGCCGCAACCCCGTCGTCCCCGAACACGGGTAGGTGGGTCGCGAAGCTCGTCCCGGTTGCGGCCTTCCCACCACCGATCGCTCAGATCGCGTGATTGATAACCCGACTTTCGAGCACCCATCGTGAGTGAAACTGGGTTAGGCTGCGGGCCATGTGTGGAATCGTGGGATACGCGGGCGCGCGCCCCGCACTCGGCATCGTCCTCGACGGGCTGCGGCGGCTGGAATACCGCGGCTACGACTCGGCAGGCGTCGCGATCGTCTGCGACAACCAGCTGCTGACCGAGAAGAAGGCCGGCAAGCTGGCCAACCTGGAGAAGGTGCTGTCCGAGCGGGCCGCCGACGACCCCACCTCCTGTGCGGCCAGCCCGATCGGCATCGGTGACGGCACCACAGGCATCGGGCACACCCGGTGGGCCACCCACGGCGGCCCGACCGACCGCAACGCCCACCCACACGTCGCCCCCGACGGGCGGGTCGCGGTGATCCACAACGGCATCATCGAGAACTTCGCCAAGCTCCGTGCCGAGCTGGAGGCCGACGGCGTCCAGTTCACCAGCGACACCGACACCGAATGCGCCGCGCACCTGCTCGCCGCCGCGCTCGCCGACCTGCGCGCCGCCGGCCAACCGGACGGCCCGCAACTGCTCACCGCCGGCATGCGCGTCGTCTGCCAACGACTGGAAGGCGCGTTCACCCTGCTCGCGGTGGACGCCTCGGTGCCCGGTGCGGTCGTCGGCGCCCGGCGCAACTCGCCGCTGGTTGTCGGCCGCGGCGATGGGGAGAACTACCTGGCCAGCGACGTTGCCGCGTTCATCGAGCACACCCGGGAAGCGGTCGAGCTGGGCCAGGACCAGATCGTGCTGATCACCTCCGACAGCATCGAGATCACCGACTTCGAGGGCCAGCCCGCCTCCGGCAAGGACTTCCACATCGACTGGGACTCCTCCGCCGCCGAAAAGGGTGGCTACGACTGGTTCATGCTCAAGGAGATCGAGGAGCAGCCGCAGGCCATCGCCGACACGCTGCTCGGCCGGCTCACCGAGAGCGGCGAGATCGCCCTCGACGAGGTCCGCCTCAGCGACCAGGACCTGCGCGACGTCGACAAGATCTTCATCGTGGCCTGCGGCACTGCGTACCACGCCGGCATGGTCGCCAAGTACGCCATCGAGCACTGGACCCGGATCCCGTGTGAGGTGGAGCTGGCCAGCGAGTTCCGCTACCGCGACCCGGTGCTCGACCGGTCCACGCTGATCGTGGTCATCTCGCAGTCCGGCGAGACGATGGACACGCTGATGGCGCTGCGCCATGCCAAGGAGCAGAAGGCCCGGGTGCTGGCAATCTGCAACACCAACGGCTCGACCATTCCCCGCGAGTCGGACGCCGTGCTCTCCACCCACGGTGGGCCGGAGATCGCCGTCGCCTCCACCAAGGCGTTCCTCACCCAGGTCGTCGCCTGCTACCTGATCGGCCTGCACCTGGCCCAGGTGCGCGGGATCAAGTTCGCCGACGAGGTGGGCGCCGTGGTCGCCCAGTTGCAGGAGATTCCCGGCAAGCTGCGGGAACTGCTCGACCGGATCGAGCCCGTCCGCGAGCTGGCCCGGGAGCTGAAGTCGGAACCGACAGTGCTCTTCATCGGCCGGCACGTCGGCTACCCGGTGGCCCTGGAGGGCGCGCTCAAGCTCAAGGAGCTGGCGTACATGCACGCCGAGGGCTTCGCCGCCGGTGAGCTGAAGCACGGCCCGATCGCCCTGATCGACAAGGGCACCCCGGTGATCTGCGTGGTGCCCTCGCCGGTCGGCAGGGGCATGCTGCACGACAAGGTCGTCTCCAACATCCAGGAAGTCCGGGCCCGGGGCGCGCGGACCATCGTCATCGCCGAAGAGGGCGACCAGGCGGTCGTCCGGTACGCCGACCACCTGATCTACGTGCCGCGTACGCCCACCCTGCTGGCACCGCTCGTCACCACAGTGCCGTTGCAGGTGCTCGCCGCCGAGATCGCCGCCGCCCGGGGGCACGACGTGGACCAGCCCCGCAACCTGGCCAAGTCGGTCACCGTCGAGTAGCCACCGTCACGTCCCGAACCCCGGTCGCCGCACCCTGCGGCGGCCGGGGTTTCGTCGTCACAGCGGTCGGCCCAGCACGACACGTGCCATGCCGTCCAGCGCCGGGTTCCCCGGTGCCCAGTAACCGGTGTGCCCGCCGCGACCACTCGGGAACACCCGCCCACCGAAGCCGGGGTCGGCCGGGTCGTGACCGAACCACAGCTCGTGCCCCGTCCGGCCCGGCCACCCCAGCACCGCGGCGAGTGGCGCCGCGCCGAGCAGCGCCCGTCGACCCAGCTCGTCCGGAGGCCGAGCGACCCGGATCACGTCGTCGGGTGCGCTGCTCGCCCACACCTCGCCGGGCGGCACGCCCAACTCGGCGGCGTGCGACGCCCCGACACCCGGCGACCCGACGAACACGAGCGCGTCAGCGGCGAGCCCGTGCTCCCGGGCGGCCACCCCCACCACAAGCGACCCGTAGCTGTGCCCGAGCACTGTCTGCCGGGCCGGCGCCCCGTCGTGGCTGACCCGCAGCCCCTCCTGGAAACTGTGCAACGCCGGGCCCGCGTCCCGCGCCTGGCCCGCCGACGCGGCCTCGGTCAGGAAATCCGGCGCGTCGTAGTCCAACCAGAGCACCGCCGCGCTGCGCTCACCCGGAGCCAGCGCCGTGCACCGGTCCAGCACCCGGGCCGCCCTGCCCAACTCGCCGGGGGCGTCGTCCAGGCCGGCGGTCATCCCCGGCACGTAGGTCAGCACCCGGTCGGCGTGGTCCGGGTCGCCGAGCGCCACCACCACCCGGCCCTCACCGCCAGGATCCAACCCGAGCAGGTACGCCCGAGGCGCCCCGCCGGCCGTCAGCCGCCCGACCAGCTCATCCAGGCCGGCCAGCCGCCTGACCAGCCCCCGTAACCGGATCGACGCCAGCGGACCCGGCGGCACCCGGGACAGCAACAGTCGCCGCTCGGCCAGCAACTCCGCCCGCCACACGTCGAGCCGTAACCGGTTGGCCTGGTCCCGGGCGGCCACCGGCAGCCCGTCCAACCGGCCGACCAGGGCCGGCTCATGCCCGATCAGCCACCGTCGCTGCGCCGGGGTCAACCCTGACCACCAGGCCCCCACAAGCGCGGGCGCGGCACCGGGAGCCGGTCGGCCCGGGGGCGGCGGGGACGCCCAGCCGGTGCCGGCGGCCCTCGTCAACTCATCCAACCGGTCGGCGGCCACCCGATCCGCGACGGCTGCCAGGTCGAGCGCGGCCCGCAGAGCCGTGGCCACCCCCGCCGCCGCCATCCCTGCGGCTGCCGCCCCGGCCCGGTCGGTCGGCCGAACCCCGGCGGGGTCGACCCGTACCCCGCCCGAGCGATCCACCAGCAGGCCCGCCGCACCGGCCTGGGCGACCGACTCGGCGAGTCGGGCCTTCGCCACTGTCAGCCGCCCGGCCAACTCGGCCAACACCTGGTCGACCTCGATCAGCGCGGGTGCGATCGAGGCCAGGTCGTCCCGCAGGACGGCGAGCCGAGTGTCCGCCGCCGTCGCCGCCACACCGGACCAGCCGCCCCGCAACCGCCCGCCGGCCCCGCGCAGCCCACCGACGCGCCGATCGACGGGCCCCACCAACCCGGCCCACGCCGCCCCGGCGGCCCGCCACCCGCCCGGATCGACAGCCCACAGCTGCCGGTAGCCGACGCCGCTCACCGGGGCAGGGCGGCGAACCGGTCGGCGGCCCGGTCATCCACCGTCTCGTACGCCTCGGCCGCTGCCCGGACCCCACCGGAGGTCGCCGCGACCTGGGCACCAAGCCCGCAGAACCAGTAGTGCCCGGCCGCCTCCAACCCGGCCAGGGCCGTGCCGGCCCGCCACTCGGGCGCCACCAGCACCAGCCCGGGCAGCCCAGCGAGGCCCAACGCCAACCGACGCGCCTCGTCATCGAGCAGGACGGAAACCGCCCGCAACTCCTCCGGCCGGACGGCGAACGGCTCATCGGTCATGAAAACACCCCCGTTGACGATCGGCATCGACGCGCTGACGCTAGGCGCGCGCCGCGGGTCGCGGGGTGCCCTGTGGACAGCGGCGTCGAGGCGTACACCCGGGGTGTCCACAGGCGTTGCCCGGCGCGAGCCCGACGGCTAATCTGCGGCCCCGACCGCCGGTAGGGTGGGGTGGTGATCGTGGCATGAGAGCGGTGTGGCGGGTCGCCGACGTACGGGCGGCCGAGGCGGGGCTGATGGGCACGCTGCCGGACGGGACGCTGATGCAGCGGGCAGCCGCCGGCCTGGCCCGCCGCGCCGCGCTGCTGCTCGCCGACCGGGGCGGGATCTACGGCGGTCGGGTGCTGCTGCTCGTCGGCTCCGGTGACAACGGCGGCGACGCGCTGTACGCGGGGGAACGGCTGGCCCGCCGAGGTGTCCAGGTGTCCGCCCTGCTGCTCACCCCCGGCCGGGCGCACGCCGCTGGCCTGACCGCGCTACGAGCCGCCGGCGGTCGGCTGGTGTCGGCTCCGGCCGGCCCGGTCGACCTGGTCCTCGACGGCATCGTCGGCATCGGCGGCACCGGTGGGCTCCGGGCGAACGCCGACGAGGTGGTCCAGCGCCTCGGCGACCTGCGCGGACGCGACGGGGAGCGGGCCACGGTGCTGGCGGTCGACGTGCCCAGCGGGGTCGCTGTCGACACCGGCCACGTGCCGCTGTCCGCCTCCGGCCGGCCCAACGCGGTCCGCGCCGACGTGACAGTGGCCTTCGGTGCGCTGAAGCCCGCCCTGGTGGTCGGGCCGGCCGCCGCGCTGGCCGGGCAGGTCGAGCTGGTCGACATCGGGCTGCGGCAGTGGCTGCGCGGCACCCCGGCGCTGCGGGTCACCGAGTGGTCCGACCTGGTCGACTGGTGGCCCCAGCTCGGCCCGGCATCGGAGAAGTACACCCGGGGTGTGGTGGGGGTGGCCACCGGGTCGGCGACCTACCCCGGTGCGGCGGTGCTCTCCGTGGGCGGCGCGCTCGCCGGGCCGACCGGCCTGGTCCGTTACGCCGGCAGCGCCCGCGCCGAGGTGCTGCACCAGCACCCCTCGGTGATCGCCAGTGGGCGGGTCGCCGACGCGGGCCGGGTGCAGGCCTGGGTTTGCGGCTCCGGGCTGGGCACCGGCCCGGAGGCGGCAGCCGAGCTGCGTGCCGTACTGGCCGCCCCGGTGCCGGTGGTGCTCGACGCCGACGCCCTGACCCTGTTGGTGGACGGCTCGCTCGCCGACCGGCTGCGAGGTCGGGACGCCCCGATCGTGATCACCCCGCACGACCGGGAGTTCACCCGCCTCTGCGGAGAGGAGCCGGGGGCCGACCGGGTCGGCGCCGCGCTGCGGCTGGCCGCCTGGATGAACGCCGTGGTGCTGCTCAAGGGGGACCGCACGGTGATCGGCACGCCGGCCGGTCAGGCGTACGTCAACCCGACCGGCTCTCCGGCGCTGTCCACCGGCGGCACCGGCGACGTGCTGGCCGGGCTGCTCGGCTCGCTGCTGGCGGCCGGGGTGCCCGCCGAACGCGCTGCCGCCTCGGCCGCGTACCTGCACGGGCTCGCCGGGCGGGAGGCGGCCCGGGGTGGGCCGGTGACAGCGCCCGACGTGGTGACCGCCCTGCGTCCGGTGCTGGCCCGGCTGGGCTGAACGGGCCTGTTCGGGGTGCGGTGACCGGATCGCCGCGCCGGGACGTGCGTCGCCGCCCGCGGTGATCACGGCGGAAAGTAGGCTGGGCCTATGTGGCAGGCCGAGGTACGCGTCGATCTTGACGCCATCCGCGAGAACGTGAGCAGGCTCCGCTCCGGCACCACCGCCGAGTTGATGGCGGTGGTAAAGGCCGACGGGTACGGCCACGGCATGCTCCCGGCCGCCCGCGCGGCGCTCGACGCCGGGGCTGACTGGCTCGGCGTCTGCACCCTCGACGAGGCGCTCACGCTGCGCCGGGCGGCCGGGGTGACAGTGCCGGTGCTGGCCTGGCTGCTCGCCCCCGGGTTGCCGTTGCACGAGGGGGTCAGCGCCGGGGTGGACCTGGGCACCGCCAGCCTGGCGCAACTCGACGAGATGATCGAGGCGAGTCGCCTCGCCGGTCGCCCCGCCCGCCTGCACCTCAAGATCGATACAGGGCTGTCCCGGGGCGGCGCGACAGTCGCCGACTGGCCCGCGTTGCTCGACGCCGCCGCGAAGGCGCAGGCCGACGGTCTGATCGAGGTGGTCGGCGTGTGGAGCCACTTCGTCTACGCGGACTCGCCCGGCCACCCCACCACCGACCGTCAACTGGCCGTCTTCCACGAGGGGCTGGCCATGGTCGAGCAGGCCGGGCTGCGACCGCGCTGGCGGCACCTCGCCAACTCGGCCGCCACTCTCACCCGCCCGGACACGCACTTCGACCTGGTCCGCCCCGGCCTGGCCATCTACGGGCTCTCACCGGTGGCCGGCGAGACGTACGGGTTGCGGCCGGCGATGACCGCCCGCGCCCGGGTGATGCTCACCAAACGGGTGCCTGCCGGCACCGGGATCTCCTACGGGCACACCTACACCACCGAAACCGACGCGAACCTTGCCGTGGTGCCGCTCGGGTACGCCGACGGGGTTCCCCGGCACGCGTCGAACACCGGTCCGGTGCAGCTCGGCGGCGTACGCCGGACGATCTCGGGGCGGGTCTGCATGGACCAGTTCGTGCTCGACTGCGGCGACGACCCGGTGGCCGACGGCGACGTGGCGACGCTCTTCGGCAGCGGTGCCGACGGCGAACCGACAGCGGACGACTGGGCCGAGGCGGTCGGCACGATCAACTACGAGATCGTCACCCGGTTCGGCAGCACGCGGGTGCCCCGGGTCTACGACGGCGAGAAACCGTGAGCGTGAGGAGTGAGCCGGGGTTGCGAGCCCCGCAGTCGCGAACCATGGTGGCGCCGTGAGCTACCGCATCCCGCGCCCCCGGAGCGCAGCGGGTCGGGTCGCGGGGATCGTCGGCGCGGCAGTGGGGGTGGCCGCGGCGGGTCTGGCGGCCGGGGTCGCCACCGAACGGACCCTGGTCCGCCGGCTGAAGGCCGACC
The DNA here is from genome assembly GCF_040630995.1 of Micromonospora sp. NPDC005710. NCBI lineage: Bacteria > Bacillati > Actinomycetota > Actinomycetes > Micromonosporales > Micromonosporaceae > Micromonospora > Micromonospora sp. NPDC005710. The sequence continues at coordinate 120,382 of NZ_JBEXYP010000015.1, forward strand.
CGGCCGACCGCTACACGCACGAGACGTTCGACAACCAGCGGTACGACGAAGCGTTCCGCCTGGAGTTGCCGGACGGCACTGACATCCACGTCGAGGTCGTCGAGCCGACCCGGCCGGTGCCGGGGCACCCGACGGTGGTGCTGGTGCACGGCTTCTGCCTGGACATGGGGACGTTCCACTTCCAGCGCCAGATGCTCGCCGCCCGCGGCGACTACCGGATCGTGGCGTACGACCAGCCCGGTCACGGCCGCTCCGGCCGGCTGGAGACCGGGGAGTACGACCTCGCGGTGCTCGGCCGGACGTTGCGCGAGGTGATCGACCGAACCGCCCCGGACGGGCCGCTGGTGCTCGTCGGCCACTCGATGGGCGGCATGACCATCATGGCCTTCGCCGAACTGTTCCCGGAACTGTTCGGCGACCGGGTGGTGGGCACCGTGTTGATGGCCACGTCGGGCGGGCTCATCGCGGAGACCAAGCTCGTCGCGCCCGCGCTGCTCGGCCGGGTCGGTGGCCCGATGCTGTACATGGTCAGCAACGCCACCCGCTACGGCGGGCCGGTGATCGACAAGGCCCGCAAGTCCACGTCGAACGTGGCCTGGCTGTTGACCCGCAAGTACGGCTTCGGCACCCGCAAGCCCAGCCCTTCGCTGGTGTCCTACGTGGAGACGATGAACTCCCGGACGTCGGCCGACACGGTGACCCGCTACCTGCGGACCCTGGCCACCCACTCGCGGTTCCCGGCGCTGGCGACGCTGGCGGCGGCTCCGGTGCTGGTAGTGGTCGGCGACAAGGACATGATCACTCCGGTGACCCACTCCGAGGAGATCGTCCGCCGGTTGCCGCACGCCGAGTTTGTGAAGATCAAGGACAGCGGCCACGTGGTGATGTTGGAGCACGCGGACGAGGTGAACGCCGCGCTGGCGCGGTTCCTGGAGTCATTGCAGAACGTGGAGGAACGGTGAGTCATGTCGTCAAGCTGCCAACCGTCGAGGACACTCGGGACTTCGGGCGGCGGCTGGCCGGGCTGCTGCGCGCCGGTGACCTGGTGCTGTTGACCGGCCCGTTGGGTGCCGGCAAGACCGCGCTCACCCAGGGCGTCGGCGCCGGCCTCGGTGTCCTCGGGGACATCACCTCGCCGACCTTCGTGATCGCCCGGGTGCACCGCCCCGACCCCGCCCGCGGCGGTCGGGTGGCACTGGTGCACGCCGACGCGTACCGGTTGGGTGACGCCACCGACCCGCGCGCCGAGATCGACGACCTGGACCTCGACGCGTCGGTCGACGACTCGGTGACAGTGGTGGAGTGGGGCGAGGGCCTGGTGGAACAGTTGGTGGACGCGCACCTGCGCGTGCGCATCGACCGCCGCGACGACGACACCCGCATCGTCGAGCTGGACCCGGTCGGCGGCGACTGGGCCCGGCGGCTCGGCGACCTGGGCTAGGTCGGCTGCTGTCGTACTCGGTGCCTAGAGTCCGGGGGACCGACCCGCACTGTGAGAGGTTCCTGATGCCCGACGACGCCCCCGCCCTGGACCTGCTGGCCCTCCTGCCCGAGCAGTGGCGTGCCGTGCTCACCCCGCACCTCGACCCGGCACGCACCGCCGCTCTGGGCGAGTTCGTCGCCCGGGAGTACGCGACGCAGACCGTCTTCCCGCCGCTGGAGGACCTGTTCTCGGCATACCGGCTCTGCCCGCCTCAGGGCACCCGTGTGCTCATCCTCGGGCAGGACCCCTACCACCGGGCCGGGCAGGCGCACGGCCTGAGCTTCAGCGTCCGCGACGGTGTGACGGTGCCCCCGTCGTTGCGCAACGTCTTCAAGGAGCTGGGCGAGGACGTGGGCGTTACCAAGCCGCGCAGCGGCAACCTCGACGGTTGGGCCGCCCAGGGTGTGCTGCTGCTCAACGCGGTCCTGACCGTCCGTCAGGCCACTCCGGGCTCGCACGCCAACGCCGGTTGGGAAGAGTTCACCGACGCGACGATCCGGGCACTCGACGCTTCACCGGGCCGGGTGGTCTTCCTGCTCTGGGGTGGCTACGCCCGAAAGAAGGCCGCGCTCGTCACCAGTCCGCAGCACGTGGTGCTGGAGGCGGGTCACCCCAGCCCGATGAACCCGCGCGGCTTCCTCGGCAGCCGCCCGTTCAGCGCCGCCAACAAGGCACTCGCCGACGCCGGCCTACCCACCATCGACTGGGAGCGCACCGCCGGCTGAGCCGCTCGTCGACGCCCACCGCCGAGCCGGCAGTTGACTCAGCTCTCGCTGGCCAACTGCCGGTTGCGGTAGCGGCGTAACAGTCCGGCGGCGCGCGGCTCGCTGATCTCCAGCTCGACGAGCGGCACCACCTGGTAGGTCCTTTCGCCGTGGCGCACCTCGATCGTCTCGGGCAGCTCGTCGCACATCGCGGCCCTGATCTCCCCGTACCGGGTCGACCACCGGTGATCGCCCGGCTCCTCGGGCTCCAACCACACCCCGCCGAACTCACCCCAGCGGGCGTTCCACCGCTGCCCGTAGTTCGTCTCCAGCCAGCGGGTGAACGGTTTGGAGTCCTGCCAACGCAGGGCGATCTCCAACGAGTCGACCGGCACCGGCGCGCCCTGGAGCAACGCCGCGGTGCAACCGGTGATCACCTGTGGGAAGTCGGTGAGCCGGTCCAGCAGCCGATCCAACCCCAACCCGTCGATCCGTTCGGCGAGCGGCCGGGCGGCCAAGCCGTCGATCTGGGCGTCGAGGTGCGCGTCCAACGGCTCGACTCCGACGACCAACTGCACGTCCATCGCGGCGAACAGCCGTTCCAGCACCGGGATGGTCGGCGAGCGCTCACCACGTTCGAACCGGGCCACTGCGGCCTGGTTGATTTCTGCCAACGCGGCCAGCTCACGCTGGCTCAGGTCGCGCAGATGTCGTTGGTGCCGCGCGGCAGCACCGAGCAGGGCGACAAGGCGATTCGATGTCATCCCGGCATGGTGGATCACGGGCGGAATGCCCGCGATCCCGCTGCGGCAGGTCGGCGACTTGCGGCGCGATCCGCGCGCCCCAGCATGCTCCGAGCGCATGACCTGGCGGGCCTCGCTCCAATGAGCGTGATGTCTGTGAGTCATCACGATGACTCACAGACATCACGCTGTTCAACGGATGTGGTTCCAGCGCTCGTCCCTGGGTGGGCGCTGGGCCAGGCGGTCAACGGCGGCAGGTGAGTCTGCGGCGGATGGGCAGGGCCAGGCGGCGCCATCCGGGGCCGGGGCGGAGCGGCGCCAGCCAGGGCCTGGGGCGGGGCGGCGCGAGGCAGGGGGGAAGGTGGCGGGGCGGGGCGTGACCGGGGTGCCGGGCGGGGCGGCTAGGCTGGCTTACCGTGCTCGTACTCGTGGTGGACAGCTCAACCCCCGCGGTCACCGCGGCGCTGGTGGAGGTCTCGGCAGATGGCGTGGCGTCGCGGGCGCTCCGGTGCACCGTCGACGCCCGCGCTCACGGTGAGCTGCTCGCGCCCCAGGTGGATGCGGTGCTCGCCGACACCGGCGCGCGCCCTCGTGACCTGACCGCCATCGTCGCCGGGCTCGGCCCGGGACCGTTCACCGGGTTGCGGGTCGGCCTGGTCACCGCCGCGACAATGGGTCAGGTGCTCGGCATCCCCACGTACGGCGTCTGTTCGCTGGACGCCATCGGCTACCCGGCGGCGTCCGGCGCGCCGGTCCTGGCCGCCAGCGATGCCCGCCGGAAGGAGCTCTACTGGGCCGTCTACGACGGCGCCGGCGAGCGGATCGTCGGGCCTGAGGTGTCCGCACCGGCGGTCGCCGCCGCGCGCGCCCAGGAACTCGGCGCGACGATCGCTGTCGGCGACGGTGCACACCGGTACGCCGAGGTCCTGAACCTGCCCGTTCGGGTCGAGCCGCGCTATCCGGACGCCACAGTGCTGGCGCTTCTCGCCGCCGAACGGATCCGGGCGGGTGCGCCAAGTGAGCGGCTCACCCCGCTCTACCTGCGCCGCCCCGACGCGGTGGCGGCGACCGGCCGCAAACCGGTCCTGCCATGACGTCGGTACGGCTCGAACCGTTCCGCTGGTGGCACATCGACGACGTGCTGCCGATCGAGGCGGACCTCTTCGGCGCCGAGCAGTGGTCGCCGGCCATGTTCTGGAGTGAACTCGCCAACGGGCACCACTACCGGGTCGCCGTCGACGCTGACGGTTCGGTGCTCGGCTACGCCGGACTCGCCGGTGTCCCGCCGAGCGAGGTGTGGGTGCAGAACATCGCCGTCCGCCGGGACGCCCAGCGGCGCGGCGTGGGCCGCGCCCTGCTGGAGGAACTGCTCGCCGAGGCGGTCCGGCGCGACGCCCGCAGCACCCTGCTGGAGGTCGCCGTGGACAACGCCGCAGCCCAGCGGCTCTACGCGACGTACGGGTTCGAGCCGGTCGGGGTGCGGCGCGGCTACTACCAACCGAGCAACACCGACGCGCTGGTGATGCGGCGCGACGCCGAGCCGACCGGAAACGGAACACCCGACAATGGCTGACGAACCACTGATCCTGGGTATCGAGACCTCCTGCGACGAGACCGGCGTCGGCATCGTGCGGGGACACACCCTGCTGGCTGACGCGCTCGCCTCCAGCGTCGAGGAGCACGCCCGGTTCGGGGGTGTGGTGCCGGAGGTGGCAAGCCGGGCACACCTGGAGGCCATCGTGCCGACCATGGACCGGGCCCTGACCGAGGCCGGTGTCACGCTTGCCGACATCGACGCGATAGCTGTCACCTGCGGGCCGGGGCTGGCCGGCGCGCTGCTGGTCGGCGTAGCTGCCGCCAAGGGGTACGCGGTCGCCGCCGAGAAACCCGTCTACGGCGTCAACCACCTCGCCGCCCACGTCGCGGTGGACACCCTCGAGCACGGCCCACTGCCCGAACCGGCCATCGCGCTCCTGGTGTCCGGCGGCCACTCGTCCCTGTTGCTCGTCGACAACCTGGCCCGGGGGGTCACCCCGCTGGGCGCCACCATCGACGACGCGGCCGGGGAAGCGTTCGACAAGGTCGCCCGGCTGCTCGGCCTGCCGTTCCCGGGCGGTCCGCCCATCGACCGGGAGGCCCGGGCTGGCGATGCCGCCGCTGTCGCCTTCCCACGTGGCCTGACCGCCGCGAAGGATCTCGCCGCCCACCGGTACGACTTCTCGTTCTCCGGCCTGAAGACGGCGGTGGCCCGCTGGGTCGAGGCCCGTCAGCGGGCCGGCGAGCCGGTGCCGGTGGCCGACGTGGCCGCGTCCTTCCAGGAGGCGGTCTGCGACGTGCTGACCAGCAAGGCGCTCGCCGCCTGCCGCGCACAGGGCATCGAGACTCTGGTCATCGGCGGGGGAGTCGCGGCGAACTCACGGCTGCGGGCGATGGCCGAGCAACGGGCCGAGAAGTACGGCATCCGGGTCCGGGTACCGCGGCCGAAGCTGTGCACCGACAACGGCGCGATGGTGGCCGCGCTCGGTTCGCACCTGGTCGCCGCCGGTGTGGCTCCCAGTCGACTGGACCTGCCAGCAGATTCGGCACTGCCGTTGACCACGGTCAGCGTGTGACGGGAGCGGCGGACATGATCGTGCGGATGTGGGAGGCACGCGCCGAGGCGTACGGGGTCGCCGACCTGATCACCTGGGTGTGCGACACGGCCCTGCCCGAGTTGGAACACGACCCGCTCCACGTCTCCAGCGAGGTCTTCTCCTCCACCGACCATCGGGTGGTGGTCATCTCGAAGTGGCGCAGCAACCCGCGCCCACTGCCGGAGCCTCCCGCACTGCTGGTGGCCCGCGCCCCGCACTCCTGGGACTTCACCCAGGTCGACCGCTGACGCGAGCCACCATCGAGCTGAACGTTCAGCTGCGGCGCAACATCCGGTAGGTGGCGATTCCGCCAGTGCCCAGCGCGGCGAGGAAGACCAGCCAGACGACTGTGCTGCTGACTCCGACCTGCGGGCCGGAGTTGGCGGCGGCGGCGGCCAGGAGCCCGTCCTCACCCGGAGCGGGCAACGCGGCCGGCGGCAGTTCCGGCCAGCGGACCAGGCCGGTGCTCTCCAGCATCTGCATGTGGTGCATGACGAACCCGTTGGCGTCGTCGCAGAGCTTGCGGACGGTGGCGTCCCGGGTGCTGGCCCGGACCGCGCCGATCACCGGGAAGATCTTGCCGTGGGCGACCCGGAGCCGGGTGACGAAGATCTGGTCGAACCGGGCGCCGGAGGCCTTCTGCATCTCCGCCAGCCAGCCCTTCTGCTCGGCTGTGGGCTCGCTGGGGATCGTCGCACCCAACCTGTTGGCCGCGTCGACGACGAGCTGGTCGAGCCGCTGGTGCTCGCCGGCGATGCCCGCGCCGATCTCCCGGACCTTCGCCGACTGTCCCTTCTCGGCGGCCATCTGGCCGGCTGGCATCTCCCACAGCCCGGCCAGCCGTACCCCGTTGAGCAGTGTCATGTCGGCGGCGTTGAGCTGCTGACCGCCGGCGGGCGCGGCGACTGCCATGCCGGGCAGGACACCGACCCCCGCGATGATCGCGATGAGCAGCATCGCCGCTCGGTGGGTCCGGGTGCCCAGTCGGCGATGGGGGGATCTGAGCGGTGCCATGTCTGTGGTGCCTCCTCGGTCCGGACCGGAACGCGTCTGGACCGGGCAGCCGACCCTGCCGGTTGCCCGTCCGCCCACTGGTACGGACTGATCGCGCGATCAGTTCATCTCGGGGCGAGGCGGATCAGCGGGTGACGGAGAGCAGGCCCCCGAGCAGCAGGAGGGTGAGCGCCGCGGCGGCGAAGACCATCAGCAGCTCCTGACGTCCGCGCCCGAGCGGGCTGGCGTCGAGGACCGGGTCGGGCAGGGTCGGGAGGTCGCGGGTCAACGCGGCCAGGTCACCGAGGGTGCGTGCCGTCCACACCGCACCGGCCCGATCGGAGAACTCGTCGAGCGTCAACCGGCCCGCAGCGGTGTGCTGGTGCAGCGCGGCGACCACCCGGTTGCGGTCGTCGTCGGAGGCGCGCAGCTCGACATCCACGCTGGACAGCGTACGCGGGTCAGCCCACGTCGAGGGGGTCGGCGAGGAGCCGTTCGAAGGCCAGCTCGGCGGCACCGATCAGGGGGGCGTCCGCGCCCAGTTTCGGGGTGCGCAGCCGGACGTGCTCCAGGCAGGCGCCGAGCGCGTTGGAGTTGAGCCGACTGCGGATCTGGGCCGCCGCCGCGAGGTACAGGTCGCGCATGGTGCCGCCGAAGATGACCATCTCGGGGTTGAAGACGTTCACCAGGTTCGCCACCCCGAAGCCGAGCCAGTCGCCGGCCTGACGGACCGCCGTCTGGGCCCGGGCGTCCCCCCGGTCGGCGGCGTCGAAGACCGCCAGCAACGCGTCGCGGCCCCGGGCGTCGGAGCGTCCGGCCGCGCGTAGGAGGCTGTGCTCGCCGATCTCGGTCTCCCAGCAGCCCCGGGACCCGCACTCACAGGGTTTGCCGTCACGGACCACCTTCATGTGGCCGACCTCGCCGCCGTACCCGCCGTGCCCGGTCAGCCGGCGCCCGCCGGCGATGATGCCGGCACCGACGCCGACGTCGCCGTACAGGTAGATGACGTTGTCACACCCCGCCGCGACCCCCCGGGCGTGCTCGGCGAACGCCGCCACGTCGGCCACGTTGCCGACGGTGACCGGCACGTCGAGGCCGAGTTCGGCGCCGAGCGCTGCGCCGATCGGCTCGTCCACCCAACCGGTGGTGGGACCGAGTCGGACCAGGCCGTCGTCCCGGCGGACCATGCCGCAGACGGCGACGCCGGCGCCGACGCAGATCGCGTCGGCCGGGACCAACTGCTGCATCTCCTTGACCGCGCCGGCCAGCAGCGGCGCGGCCTCCGCGGCCAGCAGCCCACGCGGCCGGTCCAGGTCCCGGCGGTCCAGGACCGCGCCGCCCAGCCCGATCCGGGCCGCGCGCAGCCGGTCCACCTCCACCGAGTACGCGTACGCGTAGACCCGGGCCGACTCGGGCCGGACGACAAGCGACGGTCGTCCGGCCCGGCCGGTCTCCTTCGGTGCCCCTTCGCTGACCAGCCCCACTGCGGACAGGTCGGCGGTGAGCGCGCCGATGGTGCTGCGGTTGAGCCCCAGCGTGGTGGTCAGTTCGGCACGCGTGGTCGCCCCGTTGACGTGCACGTGCCGTAGCAGGGCCCCGAGGTTCTGCCGACGGACGTCATCCTGGCTTGGTCCTGGGCGCATGCTGGCGACACCTCCCGCGCGGTCAGCGGGTGCCGGTGGCTGCCGCGCGGCGGCGGGAGAGCGCATCGACGCTCGCGGCGAGGAGCAGCACGATGCCGGTGACCACGTACTTGACTCCCGCGCTGTACCCCATCAGGCCCATTCCGTTTTCGATCACCGCAACCACCGCTCCGCCGAGCACGGCGTCGAGGACGCGACCCTTGCCACCGAAGAGGCTGGTGCCGCCGATCACGGCTGCACCGACCGCGTAGAGCAGTACGTTACTGCCCCCGGTGTTCGGGTCGACCGAGTTGGCCCGGCTGGCCGCCACGATGCCACCGATGGCGGCCATGGACGAGCAGATCACGAAGACCGAGATCCGGATCCGGTCGACTCCGATGCCGGCCCGGCGGGCGGCTTCCCGGTTGCCGCCGACGGCGTAGATGTGCCGGCCGTAGCTGGTGCGTTGCAGCACGAAGGTCCAGATGACCAGCAGCACCGCGATGATCGGCACCACGATCGGCACACCCTTGAGCGAGACGATGAGGACGTTGCGGCTGCGCTCCAGGTTGAGCACGTACACGGCGGTGCCGAGGATGAGGGCGAGCCCGCCGATCCGCAGCGCCACCACCGCGATCGGGTCGGTGATCAGACCGCGGGCCGCCCGGTTGCGGTGGCGTAGCAGTTGCACCGCCGCGTAGCCGACGACGGCGACGGCGGTCAGCGCCCAGCCCAGCGCGGGGGCGAGGTTGCGGTTTGCGATGGCGACCAGCACCTCGTCGCGTACCGAGATGTTGGTGCCCTCCTGCACGAGCAGCAACACGACGCCCTGGAAGGCGAGGAAGCCGGCGAGAGTGACCACGAAGGACGGAATGCCGATCTTCGCGACGAGCATGCCGAGCGTGGTGCCGATGACGACACCGGTGGCGACCGCGGCGAGGACGGCGACCCACCAGGGGTAGCCGAGCACGGTGACCACGTTGGCCAGTACCGCCGCGCAGACACCGCTGGCGAAGCCGGCGGAGAGGTCGATCTCGCCGAGCAGCAGCACGAAGACCAGGCCCATCGCGATCAGCGTGACCGCCGCGCCCTGGGTGAAGAGGTTGGCGAAGTTGCCGGCCGACAGGAACGACGACGGCCGCATGACCGCGAAGACGGTGCAGAGCACGATCAGGCCGAGCACGGCTGGTAGCGCGCCGACGTCGCCACCGCGTACCCGGCTCACGTAGTTGCGGACGTGGCTCCCGACGGTCGGCGGCGGTGTGACGGCCGCCGGGCCGTCCTTGCGCACGGCGGTGGTGGTCATCGGACGCCTCCTGAGATCGAGTCGGCCGGCTGCGGGCCGTCGCCGTTGCCGCCCGGGTCGGTGGCGAGGCCGAGGCCGCCCGAGCGCCCGGCGGTGATCAGCTCAACCACCTGGGCGTGAGTGATGTCGGTGGTCTTCACCTGGGCGACCATCTGGCCGAGGTACAGCGCGGCGATCCGGTCGGAGACGGCGAAGACGTCGTTCATGTTGTGCGAGATGAGCACCACTGCCAGGCCGTTGTCGGCGAGGCGACGGACCAGTTCGAGGACCTGGGCGGTCTGTGCCACGCCCAGCGCGGCGGTCGGCTCGTCCAGGATGACGAGCTTGCTGTTCCACAGCACCGCCTTGGCGATGGCCACGGTCTGGCGCTGACCGCCGGAGAGGCTGGAGACGTGCTGGCGAAGCGAGGTGACGGTACGGATGGAGAGCCCCGCCAGGGTCTCGGCGGCGAGTTGTTCCATTGTCGGCTCGTCCAGGACGATGCCGCTGCGCCTCTCCCGGCCGAGGAACATGTTCTGCACGATGTCCAGGTTGTCGCAGAGCGCGAGGTCCTGGTAGACGACCTCGATGCCGAGCGTGGCGGCGTCGCGGGGACTGCCGATGTTCACCTGTGCGCCGTTGAACAGGACCTCACCGGCGTCGGTGGGGTAGATGCCGCTGATGCACTTCACCAGGGTCGACTTGCCGGCGCCGTTGTCGCCGACAAGTGCTGTCACTTCGCCCGGGTGGACGCTCAGGGCGACGTCGCGGAGCACCTGGACGGGACCGAAGCTCTTGTCGATCCCGCGGAGTTCCAGCAGGGGAATCGCGGACACGGGGTCTCCTTCTTAAGGGAGGGTCGGGGCCCGTCCGGCGGGCGCCGCCCGGCACGGGAGGGTGCTCCCGTGCCGGGCGGCGATGGTCGTCCCGGCGGGTACTGCGGCGTCGGTCAGCTGATGCCGGCTTCGGCGCAGAACTTGGCGTACGCCGTGGTGCAGACCTGCTCCTTGGTCGCGTAGCCGTCGGCGATGACGTCCTTGACGTTGTCCTTGTAGATGGCCTTCGGGGTGAGCAGCACCGAGGGGACGTCGCGGTCACCGTCCTTCACCGACTGGCCGGTGTCCTTCTTCTCGCCCTTGGCGAGCGCGATGGCCAGGTCCGCGGCGGCCTTGGCCTCTTCCCGGACTGCCTTGTAGACGGTCATGCACTGGTCACCGGCGAGGATGTTCTGCAGGCCCTCCACGCTGGCGTCCTGCCCGGTCACCGGCACCTTGCCGTTGATTTTGTTCTTCTTCAGGATCGAGATGGCGGCGTTGCCGAGAGTGTCGTTGGCCGCCAGCACGCCGTCGATCTTGCCCTTGGTCGCGGTGAGCTGCTGCTCGAAGATGGTCGCGGCGGTGGGGCCGTCCCAGCCCGGCACGGCGTCGTCCGGGCCCTTGGTGTATTCCTTGGAGTCGAACTTCGGCTTGAGCACCGAGTCGTAGCCGGCCTTGAACAGGGTGGCGTTGTTGTCGGTGGGCGAGCCGTTCAGGTACGACACGACAGGGTTCTTGACGCCCTTCTCGGTCAGGCACTTCGACAGGCCCTCACCCTGGAGCTTGCCGACGACCTCGTTGTCGAAGCTGACGTAGTACTGGGCGGAGCCGCCCAGGGTGAGCCGGTCGTAGTCGATGGTGGCGACGCCCTGCGACTTGGCCTTGTCGAGCACTGCCTTGCCGGTGCCGGAGTCCAGGTTGACGATCATCAGGGCGGTGACGCCGCCGGTGATCATCTGGTCGGCGATGGTCTGGAAGGCGGCCTTGTCGTTCTGGGCGTTCTGAATGTCGGACTGGACGCCGGCGGCCTTGAACGCCTCCTCCAGGAAGCGACGGTCCGCCGTCTCCCAGCGGGGGGAGGACTTGCTGTCCGGAAGGATCACGCCGATCTTGGGAGTCTTTTTGGAGTCGGCCGAGCCGGTGCCGGAGTCGTCGCTGCAGGCGGTCAAGCCGCCGGTCGTGAGCAGGCTCACGGCGGCGATGGTGAGGATCCCCTTACGCATGTGCAGGGTCCTTTCGGAGGTGGGGAGGTGTTGTTTTGTTGTGTCCGGCAACGTATTTCGCGTCACACCGGCTCCACAAGACCGCGCACGTGCCTAGTTTGTTGGGGGCGATAACAATTCAGCAACGCGACTGTTACTCCCCGGGTATCCCACGGGTAGGTCGACGTAACGCCGGGTCGACCGGCCGGCCGATCAGCACGGTCGGTGCGCCGGCTACCCGGGTGAGCACCAGGCTCGCCGCCGCGTCCCCGGCCAGCCGCAGGTCCCGCCGGAGCTGCTCCGGGGTCAGCGCCGAACCGCGCTTCAGGATCTCCACGCGGCCCACCCGGCGCTCCCGCAGCAGCGCCCGCAGGCGCTTGAGCGAGAACGGCATCACGTCGGTGATCTCCAGGCAGCGCGCGTACGGGGTGCGGATCGGCTGGTCGGCATACAGGTAGGCGATGCTCGGATCACCGAGGGTGGCGTCCAGTTCGGTGGCCAGTTCGGCGACGAGGTGCGCGCGGACCACCGCCGGGTCCGGGTCGTACAGGTAACGGCGCGGCGGCCCGACCGGCGCCTCGGTAGCACCCGAGCCGATGAGCTGGTGGCAGTGGACCTCGGTGCCCCGCTGGCGGTACAGGGTGGCGCGGCGGGGCACCTCCGCCAACTCGCCGCACCAGAGAGCCGCCTCGACCAGGTCGCCGTCCACTCCCACCCACTCGGCCTCCGCGCCGGCCGGGATGAGCGCGTGGTCCAGGCCCGGCGCCACCTTTACCACGGTGCGTGGCACCCGCTCGGCCAGCCCGGTGACGAAGTCCCACGGCGGTGAGTAGGCGCGTGGGTCGAAGATCCGCCGCCCGGTGCCGGTGGCGCGGCGGGCCGGATCGCAGAAGACCCCGTCCACCAGTGACACGTCGAACCCGGTCGCGTCGCCGCACTCGACAGTGAACAACTCGGCCAACCCGGCCGCGGCGGCGTTGGCGGCGGCCATGGCCGCTGTCACCGGGTCCGCCTCCACCCCGTACACCCGGATGCCGGCGCGGGCGGCGGCCAGCGCGTCGGCCCCGAGCCCGCACCCCAGGTCGGCCAGCGTGCGTACGCCGGCCGCCGACAACCGGGCGGCCCGCCGGTCGGCGACGACCCGGCGGGTGGCCTGCTCCAGGCCGGGACGGGTGAGGAACATCCCAGCGGCGGCCGAGCCGAACTTGCCGACCGCCCGGTGGCGCAGCTCGGCCTGGGTGAGCGCCGCCGCGGCGAGGGTCGGCGGCACCCCGGCCGCGCGCAGCGCCGACGCCGCGACCAGTGGATCACCGCCGGCCAGCTCGGCCGCCGCCGTGAGTGCGGCCGACCCCTCGGGGGTACGCAGCGCCGCCAGCTGATCGAGATCCACCCGGTCATTGTCCCGGCCGACCGGGAAATACTGGCTGGCGGGGCGCGACGCGCTGGCACTCTCCTTGACGGAGTGCTAGCCACGGAATAACCTGCGATTAGCACTCTCACCCTGAGGGTGCCAGCTTCCGGGTCTCGCGACCCGGGTGCGCACACCAGGCGGACCGGCACCCGCGACGACGGCCCCGCCCGGTGGTATAGGCAATTGACGCTGGTCGGCTTTGCCGGCCAGCAACGAAACCAGTACCCCGGAGGGTATGCCCGTGACTACGGCGACCAAGGTAGCGATCAAGCCGCTCGAGGACCGGATCCTGGTCCAGGCGAACGAGGCTGAGACCACCACGGCGTCGGGCATCGTGATCCCCGACACCGCCAAGGAGAAGCCGCAGGAGGGCACTGTCCTCGCTGTCGGCCCGGGGCGCGTCGACGACAACGGCAACCGGGTTCCGGTTGACGTGACCGTCGGCGACACCGTCCTTTACTCGAAGTACGGCGGCACCGAGGTCAAGTACGCCGGCGAGGAGTACCTGGTGCTCTCCGCCCGCGACGTCCTCGCGGTCATCGAGAAGTAAGCAACCGATCAGCGCCATTGCCCCGGTCCGGCTCGCCGGGCCGGGGCAATGGCGCTTCGAAGGGACATTTATGGCGAAGATCCTGAGTTTCTCGGACGACGCCCGACACCTGCTGGAGCACGGTGTCAACGCCCTCGCGGACACGGTCAAGGTCACCCTCGGCCCGCGCGGGCGCAACGTCGTCCTGGACAAGAAATTTGGTGCGCCGACGATCACCAACGATGGTGTGACCATCGCCAAGGAGATCGAGCTCACCAACCCGTACGAGAACCTTGGCGCGCAGCTGGTCAAGGAGGTGGCGACCAAGACCAACGACGTCGCTGGCGACGGGACCACCACCGCTACCGTGCTGGCCCAGGCGATGGTTCGCGAGGGTCTGCGCAACGTGACCGCCGGAACCAACCCGGCCGGTCTCAAGCGGGGCATCGACGCGGCGGCCACCAAGGTCTCCGAGGCGCTGCTCGGCAAGGCTGCCGAGGTCACCAGCAAGGAGTCGATCGCGAACGTGGCGACGATCTCCGCGCAGGACTCCACGATCGGCGACCTGATCGCCGAGGCGATGGAGCGCGTCGGCCGCGACGGTGTCATCACCGTCGAGGAAGGCTCGATGCTCACCACCGAACTGGAAGTGACCGAGGGCCTCCAGTTCGACAAGGGCTTCATCTCGCCGAACTTCGTCACCGACCTGGAGGGTCAGGAGTCCGTCCTCGAGGACGCGTACATCCTGGTCACCACCCAGAAGATCTCGGCGATCGAGGAGCTGCTGCCGCTGCTGGAGAAGGTCCTGCAGAACAGCAAGCCCCTGCTGATCATCGCCGAGGACGTGGACGGCCAGGCGCTCTCCACCCTGGTGGTCAACTCGCTGCGCAAGACCCTCAAGGTCTGCGCCGTGAAGGCCCCGGGCTTCGGTGACCGGCGCAAGGCGATGCTCCAGGACATCGCGATCTCCACGGGCGCCGAACTGGTCGCCCCGGAGCTGGGCTACAAGCTCGACCAGGTCGGCCTGGAGGTGCTCGGCACCGCCCGGCGGGTCGTGGTCGACAAGGAGAACACCACTATCGTCGACGGCGGTGGCCAGAAGGCCGACGTCACCGACCGGGTGTCCCAGATCCGCAAGGAGATCGAGGCTTCCGACTCCGACTGGGACCGGGAGAAGCTGGCCGAGCGGCTGGCGAAGCTCTCCGGTGGCATCGCCGTCATCAAGGCCGGCGCGGCGACCGAGGTCGAGATGAAGGAGCGCAAGCACCGCATCGAGGACGCCATCGCGGCGACCAAGGCCGCGGTCGAGGAGGGCACTGTGCCCGGCGGCGGCGCCGCACTGGTGCAGATCCTCTCGGTGCTCGACGACGACCTCGGCTTCACCGGTGACGAGAAGGTCGGCGTCTCGGTCGTCCGCAAGGCGCTCGTCGAGCCGCTGCGCTGGATCGCCCAGAACGCCGGTCACGACGGTTACGTCGTCACCCAGAAGGTCGCCGCCCTCGACTGGGGCAACGGCCTCGACGCCGCCAAGGGCGAGTACGTCGACCTGGTCAAGGCCGGCATCATCGACCCGGTGAAGGTGACCCGCAACGCGGTCACCAACGCCGCCTCGATCGCCGGTCTGCTGCTCACCACGGAGAGCCTCGTGGTGGAGAAGCCGGCGCAGGCCGAGTCGGCCGCCGGCGGCGGGCACGGCCACGGTCACGGCCACCAGCACGGCCCGGGCTTCTGATCCGGTAGCGACAACCGGGGCACACCGTCGTACGGCGGTGTGCCCCGGTTCGTTCTCCGGCCAGGCAGGTCATTACCGAACGCTGACGTTGTTGGCGGCCGGGCAAGATGATCGCGCACACTGGGCCGATGAGCACCACGTCACGGCGGTACGCCGCGTTGGCCGGAATCACCGCCGCCGCCGTCGCGATCGGGATCGCCGAACCGGTGGCGGTGTTGACCGGCCCCCGGTCGGCGCCCCTGGTCGCGGTCGGCGGGGTCATCGTCGACGCCGTCCCCGAGTCCCTGAAGCAACTGGCCATCGATCTCTTCGGCACCGCCGACAAGATCGCGCTGCTGGTCGGCACCGCCGTGTTGCTGGGCGCGTTCGCCGCACTCCTCGGCGTACTGGCAATCCGCCGACTGGCACTCGGCCTGGCCGGCATCGCCGTTTTCGGTGTCATCGGCGTCGCGGCCGCGGTGACCCGTTCCGGCGCGGACCTGGCCGACGCGCTGCCGTCCCTGGTCGGCGCCGGCCTCGGCGCCGTGGTCCTCTGGCTGTTCATCGCCGGACCGTTCGAACTGAACCCCTGGTCCTGGTCACCACCCACCCCGCCGGCCGGTCCTGACGAAGTGGACCCGGAATCGCGGCGGCGTTTCCTCACCGGCAGCGGAGTACTTCTCGGCACGGCGGTGGTGGCCGGTCTGGGCGGACGCTGGCTGGCAGGTCGACGGGGGGTCTCCGCAGCCCGCGACGCGATCCGCCTACCCGCCCCGGTCGCCCCCGCACCGGCCGTTCCGGCCGGCGCGGACCTCTCCGTGACCCAGCTCGCGCCGTACGTCACCCCGAACTTCGGGTTCTACCGGATCGACACCGCGCTCGTGGTGCCCCAGGTCGACCCGGACACCTGGCGGTTGCGGATCCACGGGCGGGTCGGCAGGGAACGTACCTACACCTACGCGGACCTGCTGGCCCGACCGCTCGTCGAGCGGTACGTCACGCTCGCCTGCGTCTCCAACGAGGTCGGTGGAGACCTGATCGGCAACGCCCGCTGGCTCGGCGTACCCCTGCGGGAACTGCTCGACGAAGTCGAGCCCGACGACGACGCCGACCAGGTCGTCGGCCGGTCGGTCGACGGCTGGACCTGCGGCACCCCCACCGCCGCGCTGCGCGACGGACGGGACGCGCTACTGGCCGTCGGGATGAACGGTGAGCCGCTGCCGGTCGAGCACGGCTTCCCGGTCCGGATGGTGGTGCCCGGCCTCTACGGCTACGTGTCAGCCTGCAAATGGGTGACCGAACTGGAGCTGACCCGGTTCGCCGACTTCGACGCGTACTGGGTGCCGCGCGGCTGGTCCCCCCAAGGGCCCATCAAGACGCAGTCCCGGATCGACGCGCCGCGGGGACGCAACCGGCTCACCACCGGCCCGGTGACCGTCGCCGGAGTCGCCTGGGCGCAGCACCGGGGCATCAGCCGAGTCGAGGTACGCGTCGACGACGGCCAGTGGCAGGAAGCCACGCTGGCGCCGACCGTCTCGGTCGACACCTGGGTGCAGTGGTCCTGGCGCTGGGACGCCACACCGGGCGAACACCGGCTCCAGGTCCGCGCGACCGACGCGACAGGCGAGACCCAGACCGAACGTACGCAGGACGTCGTCCCCGACGGCGCCACCGGCTGGCACACGGTCACGGTCACCGTCCGCTGAGCCACGGCCCGGCGCCGCCTTTCGGCGGGCTCGGCTTGATCCACTCGGCTTGATGGAAATCGCGGTGTCCGGGGAGAGCGGGATGCCCCGACATCAAGGAAATCTTGTCGATCATCGCCCCCGACGGTCAGCGTGAGGTGGTCGTGGGCGGTCGTTGTCACAACGCGCGAAACCGCGCCTCCAGATCGGGGGCGCGGTTTCGCGGACGTCAGGGACGGGTCGGGTCAGGCGACGTTTCGTTGGGCGGGGACTGTCGACTTGTGCGGGCGGCCCAGGCGGGCTTCCAGCCGTGCGACGTCGACCCGGGCGTGCCGGCGGTCGGCCAGGTCCTCCCAGCCAACGGCGAGCAGTCGCAGGCGCTCCGACTCGCTGAAGCCGCCCCACACGCCGTACGGCTCTCGTACGGACAGCGCGTGGGCGGCGCACTCGGCGCGGACCGGGCAGGCGCGGCAGACCGACTTGGCGGCGGACTCGCGGCGCAGCCGGGATGATCCTCGCTCACCGTCGGGGTGGAAGAACTGGGCGCTGTCGCGCCCTCGACAGGCACCGAGTCGCTGCCAGTCCCAGAGATCGACGATGGGTCCGGGCAGTCTACGTACGTTCGACATCAGCACCCCTCCTCCCGCGCGGCTCCGCGAGAATCCTTATGGCCGGCATCCGGGCGGCGGGCCGCGCAGGCGCACCGTTCCCGGCCTGGATCTCCCGGTACCCGGGCCGTCGTCAACTCACACGTGTGTGATCGAAAACGTCCGGGATATTGCGGCTTTTGCCCCATCTGTCGGAAAAGTTCGAAGGATTGCCCGGAACCCCCTCCCCAGCCGACCCCGTCATGGTCTGCTCGTTGGCGGAGAGGAGACCACAGTGCGTACCGTTCTTGTGTGCGTTCGGACACCACTCGCGGCCCAGCACCTTACTTCTGCTGCCGCGCGACTGGGGTTGTCCGCGATCGTTCGTACCGCCGTCTCTGATCCCGAGGTGATGCTGCGGCTGGCCGAGCGACCGGCCGACGTGGTTCTGGCCGACACGGCCCTCACCCGGCCGGACAGCGCCGGCTTCGTCCGCCGGGTGTTGGCGCGTGCGCCGCAGGCGGCGGTGCTGCTGCTCGGCACCGAGGAGTCCGAGGCCGCGGCGGCCACCATCAGCGCCGGGGCCCGGGGGCTGATCCAGAATGTCGACCATGACCTGACCAGCGCGGTGGCGAAGGCGCTCCTGCTGCTCACCGCGCCCGGCCGTGCCTCTCGGCAGCGGGTGACCGATCCGGCCCGCGACGCCGCCGCGGTGGGTGGTTCCGGTCGTTCCGGGCCGTCGCCACGTGGTTCCGGTGATCCCGCCTGGGCGGCCGCTGCCGCTGACGGGTCGGCCGGTGTGCCGTCGGTGCCGGTTCAGCGGGGCGACGACGAGGCGGAGGCGGGGTCCGGCGAGTCGACGACGCAGACCGACCCAGGCCGTCCCGCCCCGAACGCCCGGCCGAGTCGGGCGTCGATCGGCCTCACCGAACGCGAGCTTCAGGTGCTGCTCGGGATGGCCGAGGGCAAGAGCAACGCGGAGATCGGCCGGGAGTTGTTCGTCTCGGAGGACACCGTCAAGACGCACGCCCGCCGGCTGTTCCGCAAGCTCGGCGCCCGGGACCGGGCGCACGCGGTGGCGGCGGGGTTCCGCGCCGGCCTGGTGGCCTGACACCCCGCAGGGCCGCCGCCGGGCACTCCGCGCGGAAGCAGGGCCCCGTAGGGCGCCGGGCTCAGCGGGGTACGCCACGCGACAGCAGGGGGTACGCCGTTCAGCCGCGTGGCGGCGTCACGTGGTGACGGTCGGGGGGCCCGGTTCGTCCTCGGTGCCCTCGGACAGGGTGTCGTGCACCCCGTCCGCGTACCCCCGGGCGTAGTCCCAGGTCACGTAGTGGTCCGGGTCGGGGTCGTACGCGGGCTCGTGCACCCGGGGCCGCCCGGAGTTGAGCAGGTGCCGCAGGTTGCCGCGGAGCAGGTCCCAGTCGAAGTAGTGCGGCTCGCGACAGTCCTCGCATTCGATCACCAGCCCGCGCACCCCGATCGGGGCCAGCAGAGCCTGGTAGATCTCCAGGTCGGCGAGGTCTTCCAGCACGTCCTGCCGCTCGACGTCGGTGAGCGGATCCGGCGTCGCGTCGTCGCCCGGGTCATCCAGACCCGCTGTCGGATCGGCCGGGTCGCCGTTGAACGGGTCGATGGGCTCGTCGTGCACCCCTTCACCGTAGACCCACGGCGGGGCGGACGTCCGCCCCCCGGCCTCCGGGCCGGGCCGGCCTGCCACGGACGGGTCGCCCAGCTCACTGGGTACGATGAGGCGACGTGCCGGCACCGTGGCGCGCTCCGGTGCCCGCCCGCGCCACCTCGCTGAAGCCCATCCGAGCAGCTCAGGGGAGCAATCGTGGAAAATTCGCCCAGCATTGATCTTCCGGCCGGCGTCGAGCACGCCGACCTGGGCGGCCACCTGCCCGAGCTGCCGGCCGGCTCCGCCCGGGTGGTTCCGCTCGGTCTCACCTTCGATGACGTGCTGCTCCAGCCGGGCGAGTCGGATGTGGTGCCCAGCCGCGTCAATACCCGGACGAAGCTCACTCGCAACATCGAGTTGTCCATCCCGTTGCTGTCCAGTGCGATGGACACGGTGACCGAGGCCCGGATGGCGATCGCGATGGCCCGCCAGGGCGGCATCGGCGTGTTGCACCGCAACCTCTCCCTGGAGGACCAGGCCCTTCAGGTCGACCTGGTCAAGCGCTCCGAGTCCGGCATGATCACCAACCCGGTGACGGCCAGCCCGGACGACACGCTGCGCGAGGTCGACGAGCTGTGCGGGCGTTACCGCATCTCGGGCGTTCCGGTGGTGGACGGCGACGGCCAGTTGGTCGGCATCGTCACCAACCGGGACATGCGTTTCGTGTCCGAGCCGAACACGCCGGTCCGCGAGATCATGACCCACACCCCGCTTGTCACCGCCCGGGTCGGGGTGAGCAAGGACGAAGCCCTGGCGCTGCTGCGTCAGCACAAGGTCGAGAAGCTGCCGATCGTCGACGACTCGGGCCGGTTGCGGGGCCTGATCACGGTCAAGGACTTCACCAAGAGCGAGCAGTACCCGGACGCCAGCAAGGACGACGCCGGTCGGCTGCGGGTCGCCGCCGCCATCGGGGTGGGCGAGGATGCGTACAAGCGGGCCCGTGCCCTGGTCGACGCGGGCGTCGACGTGCTGATCGTGGACACCGCGCACGGTCACCAGCGGGCCGTGCTGGACATGGTTCGCCGGCTCAAGGCAGACGTGGCTGTCGACATCATGGGCGGCAACGTGGCCACGTACGCCGGTGCGAAGGCGCTCGTCGACGCTGGCGCCGACGGCGTCAAGGTGGGCGTGGGGCCGGGTGCGATCTGCACCACCCGGATCGTCGCCGGGGTCGGCGTGCCGCAGGTGACCGCGATCATGGAGGCGGCCCGGGCCGCCCGTCCGGCCGGCGTGCCGGTGATCGGCGACGGTGGCATCCAGTATTCCGGCGACATCGCCAAGGCCCTGGTGGCCGGCGCCGACACGGTGATGCTGGGCAGCCTGCTGGCTGGTTGCGAGGAGAGCCCCGGCGAGCTGATCTTCGTCAACGGCAAGCAGTTCAAGACGTACCGCGGGATGGGGTCGCTGGGCGCGATGCAGTCCCGGGGTCAGGCCAAGTCGTACAGCAAGGACCGCTACTTCCAGCAGGACGTGCTCAACGACGACAAGTTGGTCCCCGAGGGCGTGGAGGGTCAGGTGCCCTACCGGGGGCCGCTCTCCCGGGTGGCCCACCAGCTGGTCGGTGGCCTGCGACTGGCCATGGGGTACGCCGGTGCGGAGAACATCCCCGATCTGCACCGCCGTGGCCAGCTCATCCGGATCACCGCGGCTGGCCTGAAGGAGAGCCACCCGCACGACATCCAGATGACCGTCGAGGCGCCCAACTACCACACCCGCTGACCCACCACCCCCAACCACCTGGAGTCCCCCATGCGTGACGTGGTCGAGATCGGGCTGGGCAAGACCGCGCAGCGCGGCTACCACCTGGACGACATCGCCATCGTGCCGAGCCGCCGCACCCGGGACGTCGACGACGTCTCGACGTCCTGGCAGCTCGACGCGTACCAGTTCGGCATTCCGTGCGTCGGCCACCCCTCCGACGCCACAATGAGCCCGTCCTCGGCGGTGCGCCTCGGTCAGCTCGGCGGCCTCGGCGTGCTCAACGTGGAAGGGCTCTGGACCCGCTACGAGAATCCGACGAAGGTGCTGGACGAGTTGGCCGGCCTCGACGAGGAGGCCCGCGCCACCAAGCGGCTCCAGGAGGTGTACGCCGAGCCGATCCGTCCGGACCTGATCGCGGAGCGGGTTCGTGAGCTGCGTGCCGGTGGCGGCACCGTGGCGGTGCGGGTCTCCCCGCAGCACACCCTCGCGCTGGCGCCGGTGATCCTGGACGCCGGGGTGGACATCCTGGTCATCCAGGGCACCATCGTCTCGGCCGAGCACGTGTCGACCACCGACGAGCCGCTGAACCTCAAGGAGTTCATCGCCGACCTCGACCTGCCGGTGATCGTCGGTGGCTGCACCGACTACAAGACGGCGCTGCACCTGATGCGGACCGGCGCGGCCGGCGTGATCGTGGGCATCGGCGGCGACGAGTGGTCGACCACCGAGTCGGTGCTGGGCATCCGGGTGCCGATGGCCACCGCGATCGCCGACGCCGCGGCGGCCCGCCGCGACTACCTGGACGAGACCGGTGGACGGTACGTGCACCTGATCGCCGACGGTGACATGCAGACCTCTGGTGACATCGCGAAGGCCCTCGGTTGCGGCGCGGACGCGGTGATGCTCGGTGAGCCGCTGTCGTTGTGCGACGAGGCCCCGGCCGGTGGTGCCTGGTGGCACTCGGCGGCGAGTCACCCGTCGCTTCCCCGTGGTGCCTTCGAGGTCTCCGGCGAGCCGCTCGGGTCGATGGAGCAGTTGCTCTTCGGGCCGGCCGATGAGGCGGACGGTCAGCTCAACCTGTTCGGTGGGCTGCGTCGGGCGATGGCCAAGTGCGGGTACCGCGATTTGAAGGAGTTCCAGAAGGTCGGCCTGGTCCTCGACCGCTGACCGGTCCGTCAGACGCCGAAAGGCCGGCCCCGCCTGGTGCGGGGCCGGCCTTCGCGCGTCGACCCGGGAGTTACTTCTCCAGGTAGATGGTCAGGTCGGACATGTTGCGGTAGCTGGTCGCCGCGAAGTCCAGCGACTGGCCCTTGTTGTCCGCGCCGCCGGGGGCGGTGTCCATCTCCCAGTTGGCGTGGTGGAAGTTGCGTTCGCCGATGGTCTGGAAGAACTGCTGGAAGTTGAGGTCGCCGTCGCCGAGCGGCACCATCTGGTACCCGTTGGGGACGCTCGTGTCCCGGTCGCCGTCCTTGGCGTGGAAGAGCGGGAACCGGGTGGTCCGGTCGGCCACCGTGAGGATCGGATCGAACAGGTCGGTGACCTCCTGGCCGGCCGGGTTGACGTACTTCTGGTGCTTGTAGCGGGCCACGTAGGCCCAGTAGATGTCCAGCTCGAAGAAGACGTACCGCGGGTCGGTGATCTCGAAGAAGTACTCCAGTCGGCGGATGCCGGAGGACCGGGTCTGCCGGCCCTGCGCGTCGCGTGGGCCCCTGTCGATCAGGAAGTTGTACGCGGCGTCGTGGTTGTGCGTGTAGAGCCGCATGCCCCGGGCCCTGGCCTGCCGGCCCAGCTCGTTCCAGATGTCCGCGGCGGCGTCCCACTCGGCCTTGTACGCGCTGCTGGTCGGGTCGCTGCCGGTGCCGATGTTCTTCATGCCGAGTTCCTCGGCGATGTCGAGTTGCTGTTGGAAGGTGGTCGGCTGGATCGTGGCGTGGGTGCCGTTGGCCACCAGGCCGTTGTCGTCGAGAATCTTGCGGATCTCGGCGGGGGTGATCTGCCGGCCCAGGATCTCGGTGCTCTGGGTGTAGCCGGCGAACTCGATCTCCTTGTAGCCGATCTCGGCGAGTCGGGCGAGGACGCGCTCGAAGCCGTACGGCACACCGCTGTCGTCGGGCGCGGCGGTGATCCGGTCGCGGACGCTGTACAGGATGATGCCGCGGTTGCGGGCCGGGATCAGCGGCTCGACCCGCAGCTTGCTCGCGGGGTTGGCGAGCGCGGGCGTGCCGGTGGCGAGGACGGGTAGGCCGGCCGCGCCGATCGCGGCGGCGGCCCCGGCGGAGGCGGCGAGCAGGGATCGGCGGCTGAGCCGGCCGGTGGGGGTGGCGTCGGGGGCGGTGTGGTCTGGCATGGTTCCACCTTTCGGGACGGTGGTCGGAGACCGACACTAACGTCGGTCTAAGTCGAAAGAAAGGTTCGATCGACGTCAGCTTTTGTTCGATTCGACGAAAGTCACTGATGATCGTCGATTCCGGTCGGGCGGCCCGCGATGCTGGCTACGCTCGGCCTGAGCGGGGTGCCGCAGGAGGGGTGGGCATGGTCCTGACCGGACGGAGACTGCGCGTCGCCGTCGCGCTGACCTGCGTGATCGGGCTTTCCGCCACCGGTTGCACCGGTGACGACGGCGACGGCTTCCGGCCCGGTGCCGCCGACGTCGGCGACCCGTACGTGCCGGGGCACGGCAACGGCGGTTACGACGTCGGGCACTACGGCCTCGACGTCCGCTACGACCCGTCGACCGATCGGCTGACCGGCCGAGCCGTGATCACGGCCACCGCCACCCAGGACCTGTCCCGGTTCAATCTGGACCTGGTCGGCCTTGAGGTCCGGGCGGTGAGCGTGGGTGACGCACCCGCCGAGCACCGGCGCGGCGACGGCGAGTTGGTGGTGACGCCCCGCGACGGCCTGCCGCGTGGCCGGCAGTTCACAGTGACTGTCGAGTACGCGGGCGTCCCCACGGCCGTCGACGACGGGGCGTTGGGCAGTGGCGGTTTCCTGCACACCGCAGACGGCGCTGTGGCGCTCGGGCAACCCGACTCGGCCGCCACCTGGTTCCCGGTCAACGACCACCCGTCGGACAAGGCCACCTACGACCTGGCGGTGACCGTCCCTGGTGGCCTGGTGGCCCTGAGCAACGGCGTACCCGGGCCGAAGAGCAGCGCCGACGGATGGACCACCTGGCGCTGGTCGGAGCGCACCCCGATGGCCAGCTACCTGAGCACGCTGGTGATCGGGGACTACCGGGTGGTGACCGGCACGCACGCCGGCCGACCGATGGTCACGGCGGTGGCCGCGAGTCTGCCGGCGACCGGCGGGGCGGCCACCTCGGTCGCCCGCACCGGCGCGATCGTCGACTTCCTGGCCAGCCGCTTCGGCCCGTACCCGTTCGACTCGTACGGCGGGATCGTGATCGCCGACGACCGGGTCGGGTACGCGCTGGAAACCCAGTCCCGTCCGGTCTACGGGCCTGCCTTCTTCTCCGACGACAGGCCCAACCCGGGCGTCGTCGCGCACGAGTTGGCACACCAGTGGTTCGGCGACAGCGTGTCGCTGACCAGATGGAGCGACATCTGGCTCAACGAGGGCTTCGCCAGCTACGCCGAGTGGCTGTGGGAGGAGCACGACGGCGGCCGGACCGCCCAGCGCAACTTCGAGATCCAGTACGCGGCGACGGACTGGACGCAGCCGTCGGTCGAGCCCGGCCGGGAGCAGATGTTCGGCACCGCCGTCTACAAGCGCGGGGCTCTCGCCGTACACGCGTTGCGCAGGACCGTCGGCGACGACCTCTTCTTCCGCATCCTGCGCACCTGGACCAGTGAGCGGGCGGCGGGCAACGCGACCACAGCGGACCTCGTCGCGCTGGCCGAGCGGGTCGCCGGACGGCAACTGCGTCCGCTCTTCGGCGCCTGGTTGGTGGGTGGCTCGGCCCCCACACTGCCGTGATCAAGTGCCGCCGCCCGGTCGATATGCTGCCGCCTGCGAACGGCGGGTGGCCGCCGTCCGCGCGGAGCGGCGCAGGCCGTGACCGGCCACCGTGCGAAAGGGTGTGGGATGCGGCGGACGCGGCACAGACTGCGAACGGGTGCCGGCCTGCTGGTGGCCGCCGCGCTCGTGGTTTCCGGATGCGACTCGACGGGCCCGGACGCGGCACCACCACCGAGCGCGTCCCCCACGCCGCCGCGGATGTTCACCGCGGGCGCCGACGGGGTCGGTGACGCCTACTTCCCGACCTACGGCAACGGCGGCTACGACGTCGGGCGGTACACCGTGAAGGTGCGCTACGACCCGGCCAAGGACCAGTTGACTGGTACGACCACGGTGCGGGCCACCGCGACGGCGGACCTGTCGACGTTCAACCTCGACCTGGCCGGCCTGACCGTCAGCGCGGTCACCGTGGACGGCGCACCCGCCACCCACAGCCGCAAGCGGAACGAGCTGGTGGTCAAGCCGGCTTCCGGTCTGATCAACGGCAACGGGTTCGTCGCCGAGATAACCTACGCCGGTAAGCCGAAGCCGCTGAAGAACGAGGCGCTCGGTGACGGCGGCTTCCTGCACACCACCGACGGTGCCATCGCGCTGGGCCAGCCCGAGTCGGCGAGCACCTGGTTCCCGGTGAACGACCACCCGTCGGACAAGGCCGCCTACGACGTCGAGGTCACCGTCCCGGACGGCCTGACCGCGATCAGCAACGGCGTTCCCGGCGGGAAGGCCAGCTCGGGCGGTTGGACCACCTGGAAGTGGTCGGAGACGTCGCCGATGGCGAGCTATCTGAGCACCCTGGTGATCGGTAGGTTCCGGATCACCACGGGCGAGCACAAGGGCCGCCCGGTCTACAACGCCGTCACCACCACCGAGGCCAAGGGAAACGCGGACGCGTCCATCGCGCAGACCGTCACGGTGGCCGACTACCTGGAGAGTGTGTTCGGGCCGTACCCGTTCGACGCGTACGGCGGGGTGGTGATCTCCGACAGCCGGATCTCGTACGCACTGGAGACGCAGAGCCGACCGGTCTACGCGGCGAGCTTCTTCCGGCAGGGCGAGAACACCGAGGTCGTCGCCCACGAGCTGGCCCACCAGTGGTTCGGCGACAGCGTCTCGTTGGCCAGGTGGGAGGACATCTGGCTCAACGAGGGCTTCGCGACGTACGCGGAGTGGCTCTGGGCCGAGCACACCGGTGCGTACACCGCCAAGAAGGCGTTCGACAGCAGGTACGCCAGCATGTCCGCCCGGGTGTGGCAGACACCGCCGGGTAAGCCGGGGGCGGACAAGCTGTTCAGCGAGTCGGTCTACCAGCGCGGCGGGATGACACTGCACGCCCTGCGGGTGGCCGTCGGGGACACGGCGTTCTTCGACATCGTCAAGACCTGGGCGGCGGAGAAGCGCGACGGCACCGCCACCACCGCCGAGTTCGTGGCAGTGGCCGAGCGGATCTCCGGCAGGCAGCTCGACGCGATCTTCGACGCCTGGCTCTACGGCACGAAGAGGCCCACCCTGCCCAAGCGGCTCTGAGCGGCGGTCAGTTCTTCACTACCAGCTTGGGGTGGGCGGTCAGGTACGCGTCGGCGCGGCCGGCGCGGAGTTCGGTGAGAAACGTGCGGCCCTCGCCGGTCAGCTGTTCACCCCGGTAGGCACTGCCCTTGCCGACACCGGAACCGGGCAGCCCGACAAGCGTGAACCGGTTCTCCGGCAGGCCACTGAGCGCGTACGCGATGTCGACGATCTTGCGCCCGCCCACGTAGACGAGCGTGTCGCCGAGCGCGGAGACCACCTGGTCGACGCGTTCGGGTTGCTTGGCCAGGCCCTCGTCCAGGATCTTGCGGGTCATCGCCCGGATCAGTTGCTGCTGGTGCCGCTGCCGCGCGTAGTCACCGCCGGTGATGTAGCGCTGCCGCGCGTAGTCGAGCGCCTGCCAACCGTTGAGGTGCCGCTCGCCCTTCTCGTAGACCTGCTGCGGCCCCTTGTACCCACCCGGCGCGCTCTCCCGGTACTTGCCGTCCGGCCGGCGGTGCAACGACTCGACCCGCTGGTCGACGTAGATGTCCACCCCGCCGAGGGTGTCGACCAGCCGGTCGAACCCGTTGAAGGTGAGCACCGCGCCGGCGTCGATGCGCAGCCCGGTATAACCGCTCACCGTGGCGCGCAGCAACTCGTACCCCTGCGCCGTGCTTGGCTGTTTGGGTTTGCCCGGCACCCGGCTTCCGAAGCTCATCGCGTGCGTGAGCTTGGTCTTGCCACCCTTGTAGCCGGCCTTCGGGAACGCCGGGATGTCCACCAACAGGTCGCGGGGGAGCGAGAAGAGGTACGCCCGATCCAACCCCTTGGGTACGTGCAGGACCAGCACGGCGTCCGAGTGCGGCTCCCAGCCGGGCACGCTGACCCGGGTGTCCACACCCACCAGCAGCAGGTTGAGCGGGCCGGTGATGTCGGCGCCCGGCGGTGGACCGCTCGGGCTCGGAGTCGGCGTGCCGACCGGCGACGGAGTCGGTGAGCCGGCCACCGGAGCACCGGCCGGCTTGTCGTTCCCGGTCAGCCGGGTGATCACCACGGTGCCGGCCGCGATGAGAGCCACGACGGCGAGGGCCGCCAACCCCAGCACCAGCCACCGTCGGCGCGGCGCCATCGACCCGAGAACCATCCTGGATTCCTCCCACCCGTCTTGGTGAACAACGCTCCGACGGGTGCTCCGGGTTGCGGCCGGGAGACGCCGGGTCGGTCGGCCGGAGCATGATCGCGCGAAAAGTGCCCTGGCGCGAGCGCTACTCGCGAGTAATGATGCGTCCATGCGGTACGACGTGGTCGTCATCGGGTCCGGCTTCGGCGGCAGCGTCACCGCGCTCCGACTGGCCGAGAAGGGCTACTCGGTGGCGGTCCTGGAAGCCGGCCGCCGTTTCGCCGACGACGAGTTCCCGCAGACATCCTGGCGGTTCCGCCGGTTCCTCTGGGCACCGAAGCTCGGCTGCTACGGCATCCAACGGCTCACCCTGCTCCGCCCGGCCGACCGACGATCCGGTGGTGGGGTGCTGGTGCTCTCCGGCGCCGGAGTGGGCGGCGGTTCGCTCGTCTACGCGAACACCCTCTACGAACCACTGCCGGCCTTCTACGCCGACCCGCAGTGGCGCGACATCACCGACTGGCGCGACGAGTTGGCCCGGCACTACGACCAGGCCAAACGGATGCTCGGCGTCACCACGTACCCGATGGACACCGGCGCGGACCGCGCCATGCGGGCGGTGGCCGAGCGGATGGGGGTGGGGCACACCTTCCACGCCACCCCGGTCGGCGTACACATCGGCCGACCCGGCCAGCGGGCCGACGACCCGTACTTCGGCGGCGCCGGCCCGGAACGCACCGGCTGCCTGCACTGCGGCTCGTGCATGACCGGCTGCCGGCACGGGGCGAAGAACACGCTCGTCAAGAACTACCTCTGGCTCGCCGAACGGCTCGGGGTCACGGTCCACCCGCTGACCACTGTGACCGCCGTCCGGCTCGCCGACGGCGGCGGGCACGAGGTGCACACCGAACGCACCGGCGCCTGGCTGCGCAAGGGCCGGCAGGTCATCCACGCCGACCACGTGGTCTTCGCCGCCGGCGCGCTCGGCACCCAGCGGCTGCTGCACGCCATGCGGGCCGAGGAGGCGCTACCCGGGCTCTCGCCCCGCCTCGGCGAACTGACCCGCACCAACTCGGAGGCGATCCTCGGTGCCTCGGTGCCCCGCCAACAGGCCCGGTCCGAGCGGTTGGACTACACCGAGGGGGTCGCCATCACCAGCTCGTTCCACCCCGACCCGCAGACCCACATCGAGCCGGTCCGTTACGGGCGGGGCTCCAACGCGATGGGGCTGCTCCAGTCACTGCTCGTCGACGGCGGCCCGCACCGGGTACGCCGCTGGCTGGGCAGCATCGTCCGGCAGCCCCGGTTGGCCGCGCGGATGCTGTCCGTCCGCGGCTGGTCGGAACGAACCGTGATCGCCCTGGTCATGCAGTCGGTGGACAACTCGCTCACCACCCGGTGGCGGCGTGGCCCGCTCGGCCGCAGGCTGGTCACCGCCCCCGGCCACGGCACGCCCAGCCCCACCTGGATCCCGGCCGGCAACACGGCGGCCCGACTTCTCGCCGACGAGATCGGCGGCACCCCCGGCGGTTCGCTCACCGAACCCTTCGACATCCCGATGACAGCGCACATCCTGGGCGGGGCGGTCATCGGCGCCACACCGGCCGACGGGGTGATCGACCCCTGGCACCGGGTGTACGGGCACGCCGGGCTGCACGTCGTCGACGGCGCGGCCGTCTCGGCCAACCTCGGCGTGAACCCCTCCCTCACGATCACCGCACAGGCGGAACGGGCAATGTCCTTCTGGCCCAACAAGGGCGAGGAGGACCCACGTCCGCCGCTCGGATCCGCGTACCGCCGGCTCGCGTCCGTACCCCCGAACCAGCCGGCGGTGCCGGCGGACGCCCCGGGCGCGTTACGCCCCTGACCGCCCCCGGGCCCGGCCCGGCCCGGCCCGGCTCGGCTCGGCCCGGCCCGGCCCGGCGATCTTGCGGTTTCGGTTGTTGTTGTGTGGCATTTGCGGTTTTTGTCGGGACAGAAAGTGCAAGATCGCGGGAAGAGGGGATTGCTGGCGAGCCGGTGCCGGGAGCGGCCTCGGCGGTCGGTAGGCTTTGTGCACATGAGCCTGCCTCGCCCCGTCCTCGTGGTGGACTTCGGAGCCCAGTACGCCCAGCTCATCGCCCGTCGGGTCCGCGAGGCGAAGGTCTACTCCGAGATCGTGCCGCACTCGATGCCGATCGCTGAGATGCTGGCCAAAGACCCCGCCGCGATCATCCTCTCCGGCGGGCCGTCCAGCGTCTACGCCCCGGGTGCGCCACAGATCGACGCGGGCGTGTTCAGCGCCGACGTGCCGGTCTTCGGCATCTGCTACGGCTTCCAGGCGATGGCTCAGGCGCTCGGCGGCACTGTCGCGAGGACCGGAAACCGTGAGTACGGTGGCACCCCGCTGCGCCCCCGTCTCCTCGACCCCGGTGTGCTGCTGCGCGACCTGCCCGCGGACCTGCCGGTCTGGATGAGCCACGGCGACGCCGTCACCGAGGCGCCCGAGGGCTTCACGGTGACCGCCGAGTCGGCGGGCGCCCCGGTCGCCGCTTTCGAGGACCTGGCCGGGCGTCGGGCCGGTGTGCAGTTCCACCCGGAGGTCGGGCACACCGCTCACGGCCAGGAGATGCTCACCCGCTTCCTCTACGACATCGCCGGCATCGAGCCGACCTGGACGCCCGAGAACATCATCGACGAGCAGGTCGCCCGGATCCGCGCCCAGATCGGCGACAAGGAGGTCATCTGCGGCCTCTCCGGCGGGGTGGACTCGGCGGTCGCCGCCGCGCTCGTCCACAAGGCGGTCGGTGACCAGCTCACCTGCGTCTTCGTCGACCACGGCCTGCTGCGGGCCGGCGAGGCCGAGCAGGTGGAGAAGGACTACGTCGCCGCCACCGGCATCAAGCTGAAGGTCGTCGACGCCGCCGACCGGTTCCTCGGCGCGCTCGCCGGAGTGATCGACCCGGAGCAGAAGCGCAAGATCATTGGCCGGGAGTTCATCAGGGTCTTCGAGGCCGCGGCCCGCGAGATCGCCGCACACGGCGACGTCGAGTTCCTGGTCCAGGGCACCCTCTACCCCGACGTGGTGGAGTCCGGCGGCGGCACCGGCACCGCCAACATCAAGAGCCACCACAACGTCGGCGGTCTCCCGGAGGACCTGAAGTTTGCGCTCGTCGAGCCGCTGCGCACCCTGTTCAAGGACGAGGTCCGAGCCCTCGGCCTGCAACTGGGCCTGCCCGAGGCGATGGTCTGGCGGCACCCGTTCCCCGGGCCCGGCCTCGCCATCCGGATCATCGGCGCGGTCGACCAGGCCCGCCTCGACCTGCTCCGCCAGGCCGACCTGATCGCCCGCGAGGAGCTGACCGCCGCCGGCCTCGACCGGGGTGTCTGGCAGTTCCCGGTGGTGCTCCTCGCCGACGTCCGCAGCGTCGGTGTGCAGGGAGACGGGCGCAGCTACGGGCATCCCGTGGTGCTGCGCCCGGTCTCCAGCGAAGACGCGATGACCGCCGACTGGTCCCGGCTGCCCTACGACGTGGTGGCCCGGATCTCCACCCGGATCACCAACGAGGTCGCCGAGGTCAACCGGGTGGTCCTGGACGTCACCAGCAAGCCGCCGGGCACCATCGAGTGGGAGTGACCGCCGCTCAGGCGACCGGCGGCGGGCTTGACGGGGTCGTCGGCGGGTAGGGCTGCGTCGGGACGTACCCCTGCGGAGGCACGCCGGGCGCGGGCCCGGCGGTGGGCGGCGGGCCATTGTGCGGCGCGACGCCCGCCGTGTGCGGCCAGGCCGGCGCGCCGCTGGGCTCCTCCGGCATCAGGAACCACATGATCGGGTACGCGAACAGCGCGAGCCCGCCGGTGAGCAGGCCGGTGACCGCGAAGATCACCCGGACCAGTGTGGGATCGACGGCGAAGTAGCGGCCGACGCCGCTGGCGACCCCGGCGACCATGCGGTCGGTGGTGGGTCGCCGAAGCTGCTTGTACGGGGCGCGGGGAGCGGTGGTCGATGTCATACCCCTACCGTCCGCGCTGGCGCCCCGCTCGCCCTCGGTGACCGCCCGGATCCTTACCCTGACCAATCCCTGATCAGTGCCAGACAGTCAGGAATCCGACTCTTTTCCGTCCCGGTAACCAGGCGCGGGGAGAATTTGCTTCCGTGACCACTTTGCTCAAGCCGCTCCGCAGGATCGCGGCATACGCAGTTTGTGCTGATTCAAGCGGCCGAGTTCTGCTGGTCCGCGCATCGGAGCACTCCGGCACCCCCGGGGCGTGGTCGCTGCCCGGCGGGGCTGTCGACCACGGCGAAGACCCCAACCACACAGTCGTTCGCGAGACCGCCGCCGAGACCGGCCTCTCCGTCGCCGTTTCCGGCCTGGCCGACGTGCTCGCCGACATGCGGGCACTCCCGGACCGGGGCATCACCATCCACACCGACCGGCTGATCTACCGGGTGGCCCTTCGCGGTGGCACCCTCGCCGACCGGGTCGGCGAACGTCCCACCGACCTCGCCCGGTGGTACACCCTCGACGAGGCGCGCGACCTGCCGCTGCGCTCGTTCACCGCACGCGCCCTCGGGCTGCCCACCTCCTCGGCCGACGTGGTGCCCGACGAGGCACCTGAGTTCCCCTCCTTCTACGCCGTGCCCGGCCCCGACGGGCTGCACCGGGCCCAGCGCTTCGCCGCGTACGCGGTCTGCACCGACCCCGCCGGCCGGGTGCTGCTCACCCGCATCTCCGACGGCTACCCGGGCGCCGGCTGCTGGCACCTGCCCGGCGGCGGCACCGACTACGGCGAGCAGCCCGGCGCGGCACTCATCCGAGAACTGGTCGAGGAGACCGGCCAGGCCGGCCGGCTCGTCGAGTTGCTCGGAGTCGCCAGCCACCGCGACGCGGCCTCGCTCGGCCCCGAGGGCTACCCGATCGACTGGCACGGCGTACGCGCCTTCTACCGGGTCGTCGTCGACCAGCCCAACCCTCTGACCGTCATCGACGTGGGCGGCTCCACCTGCGAGGCCCGCTGGTTCGGCCGCGAGGAGTTGGGCGCCCTGCCCACCGACCGCCTCACCGAGGTCACCGCCGAAGCAGTCCAGGCAGCCCAACTCACCTGACCCCGACCGGCCCCCGGCAGCTCGGCGGCATCCGTGTGCCGCCGACCTGTCGTCCAGGTCCGGCGTGCTCCGCTCCGGCCTGATCCACTCGGCTTCAAGGAAGACGCGCATTCCGCCTCGCTCGAACACCGCGCTTTCCGTGAACCCGAGTCGATTGTCGGAGGCGAGAGGGATGGCGACAACAGGTCCCAAATGCGGGACCGAGGGGGCGGCAGGGGTGCAGTTGGCGCGGCGGGTCGGGGTTGACGGGCTCCTGTGGGATTCGGGCCGGGTCCTGGTGGTGCGGGAAGGGGTAAAGGGTGAGGCTCCCGAACTCTGGCGGTTGCCGGGCGGTGCCGTTCGGCACGCCGAGGACCCGGAGCACGCGGTGGTCCGCGAGGTTGCCGAACAGGCTGGGCTGACCGTGACGGTGACCCGGCTACGCGCGGTAGTTGCGGACGTGACCACCTTTCCGGAGGACGAGGTCGTACTGCACACCGACCGGCTGCTGTTCGAACTCCGCCCACCTGACGACGCGCGGCCCGGGGAGGGGTTCGCCGATCGGGCTCGCTGGCTCCCGCTGGCCGAGGTGGCGGAGTTGCCGCTGACCCCGTTCGCCGCCGAGGCATTGGGCCTGCCGGTGACCCCGCTGCCGCCCGGAGCGCACCTGTCGCGGGACCCGTTCCCGCCGCCGCACCCCGACCGTCGGCTGCGCTTCGGGGCGTACGGGCTGGTCACCGACCCTGCTGGGCGGATTTTGCTGACCCAGATCGCGGAGGGCTATCCGGGGGCCGGCCTGTGGCATCTGCCCGGCGGTGGCACCGATCACGGTGAGCAGCCGACCACCGGCCTGCTTCGGGAGCTGGTCGAGGAGGGTGGTCAGGTGGGCCGGGTCGTGGAGTTGCTCGGCGTGAACAACCTGCACAATCCGGCCGCACTGGGCCCGGAGGGTCGGCCGCTGGACTGGCATGGCGTGCGGGTGATCTATCGGGTGCTGGTGGACGTACCTACTGATGCGGTGGTCACCGAGTCCGCCGGAGGGTCGACGGCCCGGGCGGGGTGGTTCACCCGCGCAGAGACGGTTGACCTGCCGTTGAGCGACATCGCTGCCGTCGCAATCGGACAGAGTGGCCGATAGCACACCGCTCGGTGAGCCGACTTGGTGGCCCTCCGGTACAGTCAGAGACGGGAATGATGGAGGAAACGGGCGATGAAGCCCGGGATGGGAACAAGCGAGCGGTTAGAGCGGTTTAAGCCAGATACAAGTACCGCCGGCAGCTATCGCCAAGCCATGTTCCCCTATGCGATGGTGTACTCCGCAAAACGGCTGCCGGGCCTGCAAGGTCCGGCACGAGACAGCCGGACAACCGCCACGTGGCGGCCAGTAGATCCGGTGATGGAGGAAACGTGCCGAGAGCCCCATGGCGCCGGCGTCGTACCACTGACAGTCCGCGCCCCGCAGGGCGTCGCTGGGCGGGCCGGTTGCGCCGCAGCAGCACGTTCGCCCGCCAGGTGCTGTTGGTCCGCGTGGGTCGCCGTGATGGCGACCTGCACCCGAGTGACCTGTCCCCGACCGAGCACCGGTACGCCGACCGCCAGCGCCGTCGCTACGGCCTGGACCGGCTCAGCCGGCCGACGCTTGGCGTGGACCCGACGCTGAGCCTGGACCGCGCCGACTTCAAGCCGATCGTGCCGGTCAGCCCGGCGATGCCGCCGATGGCGCCTGCCGACGAGGCCGGGTCCATCCCGCTGCTCCCCGGCGAGCACACGATGGCGCGCCGGATGAAGTTCGCCCTGGTCAACGCCTGCACGCTGGCCAGCCTGATGCTCGGCATGCTGGCCATCTTCCTGGCCATGCAGGGCGAGGTACGCGTCGCGGCGCTCTGCCTGATCGCCTGCGTCGGCTTCGACGGTCTGGACGGCGCGCTGGCCCGACGGCTCGGGGTGGCCAGCCCGTTCGGCGCGCAGATGGACTCGCTGGCCGACATGTGCTCGTTCGGCCTCGCCGCGCCGGTGGTGGTCTACGCCTCGCTCGCCGGCTCCGTCTCCACTGCTGCGGCGGCGGTGGCGTGTGCCCTGGTCGCGGCGTGTGCCGCGATTCGACTGGCCCGCTTCAACGTCTCGCCGAAGGACGGCCGCTTCTTCTGCGGGGTGCCCACCACCATGGCCGCCGCTGTGCTCGCCGTGACAGTGGCGATCGGCCTGCCGGTGCCCGGTGCCGTGCTGGTCGCGGGGGTGGCGCTGCTGGCCTTCGCGATGGTGTCGAGCTTCCCGTACGCCAAGCTCGCCCGCCTGGTGAAGTTGCCGCCGTGGCTCTGGTTGGCCCCGGTCATCGGCGCGCTTGTCGACATCCGGCTCACGTTCGCCCTGATCGTGGTGGGATACCTGGTCAGCGGGCCGGTTCTCTGGCTGCGGCAACGTCGTACCGCCTGATCTGAGCAGAACGAACGGGGCGCCGCGGACAGCGGCGCCCCGTTCCTCGTTCGTGGGTCAGCGCCAGCGGGCGATGACAGTGGACCCGCTGATCACCTTGTCGCCCGGCCCGACCAGCGGGTCCGCGGATTCGGCGGGCAGGTAGACGTCGGTCCGGGAGCCGAACCGGATCAGCCCGAACCGCTCGCCCCTGGCCAGCAGCGCGCCGATCGGCGCGCGCTGCACGATCCGGCGGGCGATCAGCCCGGTCCGCTGCGCGACCACCACAGTGCCGCGCGCGGTGTCCAGCACCGTGTACGCGGCGACGTTGTGCTCGGCGTCCGGCTTCATCGCGTTGACGAAGCCGCCGTCGGCGACGAAGTAGTCCACCACCTTGCCGGCGACCGGAGCGCGGTTGACGTGCACGTCCAGCACCGACAGGAACACCGCGACCCGTAGCCACTCGCCGTCACCGAAGCGCTCGTCGTGCAGGCGCTGCACCGACAGGACCTTTCCGTCCGCGCTGGCGACAACGGCGCTCGGGTCCTCCGGCACGTCCCTCTCGGGATCCCGGAAGAACGCGGCGACCGGCCCGGCGGCCAGGGCCGGCAGCAGCCACAGCTTGGACGACGGGCGCGCCACCCGGGCCAGCGCCGCGAGCCCCAGCGCGATGCCCGCCGCCGCCACACCGTTGGAGTCGATGTGCATGCCCCGGGTCAGCGGCACGCTCGACGGCCGGTACGTGGGGGCCAGGCTGTCGGCGGCGGCCGGGTTGGCCGGGGTGAACCGCAGTCGGTAGACCCGTACCGGTGGCGAGTTGCGCAGCACCAGGTCGGCGCCGACGCCGTAGAGGGCGTCCTGTCGGCCCAACTCGGCGGCGGCACCCTCGGTCCGGCCGGGTGCGGCGACGGTGGCCACGCTCAGCACCGCCCCGTCGGTCAGGTACTTGACCAACCCCTCGATGCCGCTGCGGGTCGCCTCGGCGGTGCCGGTGAACACCTCACCGGCGATGACCACACCGGCGGCTTCGGCTTCGGCCAACGAGTCGACGACCCTCACCCGGTCGGCGACCCAGCTGCCCTGGGCGGTGACGTGCTCGCGGAGCGCGGCGCCGCCGAACGGTTCGGCGGGCACCACGGTGAGCCGGTCACCGGGGAGCAGCGCCTCGACAGCCGCAGCCAGCACCGCGGAGTCCGGGGTAACCCCTACCAGCAGGGCGGCCTTGGCGTCGTTGATCCGGGCCAGCTCGGCGACGAGGGTGCGGGCGGCTCGCTCGCCGATGCGGACCGGACCGGACCGGCCGGTGGTACGCACGGCGGGGGACTGGGTCATGTCGGGCGGGCTCCTGACGGGGGTAGAGACGGGATTCGCGGCGGGACCGCCATGGGCGGGACGGGCCGGCCGGCGGAGGCGATATCTCCACCGGTCAGCATATGCGGCCGTTCGCGCCGATCGCACCGCCGTCGGGATGCGGTGGGCCGACGCGGGCCGGTGCCCCAGGTCAGGCTTCCCGGCGCGGACCCTCCCGCTCGTCGCCCGGCTCGTCGCCGGTGGCCTCGACCGGTTGGTCGGACCGGTGCGGCCCGTCGCCCTCGGACGAGGCCGGACGGGTGAGGTTCCCGTTCGTCGGCTCCTCGTCTCCGGCAGCGGATCGGCCGGGGACGCGCTCGGTCGGCGGCTCCGACGGCGGGTGTGCCAACCACGCCGGGTGGATCACATCGGTGGTCGGTGCGACCTCCGTCCGCATCTCGGTGGTCGGCGTCTCGAGCGCCCGGTCCGTGGACAGTGCCGGGTCCGTGGTCAACGCCCGGTCCGTAGTCAACGCCGAGTCCGTGGTCAACGCCGGGTCCGTGCTGAAACTCGGGTCGGAGGAGGGGGCGTCCCAGGTGGACCGTTCGGCTTCCCAGACCGGCAGGGCAGTGCCGGAGGTCGACGAGGCGGCTCCGGAGACCGGCACTGGCATGCCGGAGACGGGCGCGGCGGCACCTGCCTCGGCGGTCGGGTCGGGCTGATTCGGCCGACTCGAGCGCAGCGCGCCGACCAGCCCGAAGACCCCGATCAGGATGAGCGCGCCGGCCAGGAACCAGCCGACCGGCGGCAGCGCGAGCCCGAGCAGTTGGGCGAGCAGCCACCAGGCGGACAGCGCCAGGAACACGAGCCCGAAGGCGAACGACACCAGATCCGTGCGGTGAGCCTTCACCGGGTCACCTCCAGGTTGCCGGCATTGACGTGGACGTAGAGGCGCAGGGCGCCGCCGCCGGCGCCGTCGGCACCGACGTCGGTGGACTCCCGCAGGCGGCCGTCCAGCCCGCCGGAGCGGTTTCCGAAGATGGTGGCGTCGCCCGCGTTGACGTCGGCCACCGTGGTGACGTCCACGTTCGGCGGAACGACCACTGTCGCCTTGCCGAAGTTGACTGCCACAGTCACCTGGCTGTCCCGTTTCGCGAAGTCGATCCCGCGCAGGTCGAGCACTGCGTCGCCGAAGCTGTTCTCGTACCTGTCGGCCAGGTCGCGGTAGTCGGTGGGCGCCCAGGTCACCGCGCCGTCGACCCCCCGGATCCGGTCGTAGGACTCGGCGACCGTCGCGGTGCCGAGCGCCGCCGCGGTCACCAGACCGAGCGCGATGAGCCAGCGGGCCCGCCCGAACCAGGTCCCGACCAGCAGCCCCAGCGCGATGGTGGCCAGCGCGGCCGCGAAGTACGCCGAGGCGCTGATGGCGAAGACGTCCAGCAGGTCGAGCAGGGCGACCAGACCGAGCACCAGGAAGATCAGCGAGAAGGTCACCGCGCCGAGCGGGGATCGCTCCTTGGGGCGCTTCGGCGGCTTCGGTGGCTTGGGCGGCGGAGGCGCGGGCGGGGTCGGCGACGCGTACGGGCCGTGGGGCGCGAACGGGGGGCGGTAGCCGGAGGGCGGCTGGGCGGTCGGGTAGGCGGCCGGGGCGGCGGATGCGCTGCTCACCGGCGCGGACGGCCAGCCGGCGCTGGGCATCGCGGCGCTCGGCCAGCCGGGCTGGGCAGCCGTCGTGCCGGCCGGTTGCCCGGACACCGGGCCGACCCCGGACACCTGCTGCGTCGCACGTGCCGGCGGTGCGTCGTACGCCGGGATGGTGACGGTGGGCGCGGCCCCCGTCGTGGCGGTGGCGTACTCCGGACCGGTGCCGAACATCGGCGGCGTCACCGCAGGGCCGGTGGCCTGCGCCGCGCCGTACGACGGTGCGGGCCAGGTCACCGGTGGGACGACCGGGCCGGTCGGGTTGCCGGGCGGTGCGGCGGGCGGCGGACCACCCGGGGTGCCGGGCCGTGGGTTGCGGCCGTCCCGGTTGAGCAGGAGCGCGCCGGCGACCAGGATGGCCGCGCCGAGCAGCACCGCGCGGAAGGCGTCGGTGACGATGTACGCGAAGCTGGCCGCGACCAGGATGCCCAGCACGATCACCGTCACCGGCGACATGCTGGAGCGACCACGACCGAGCATGGATTCGACGGGGGAGGCGGTGTCGCCCTCGTTCGGGATGATCAGCCAGGCGGCGACGTACACCAGGATGCCGATGCCCCCGAAGAACCCGAGCACCGCGAGGAGCACCCGCCAGAGCACCGGATCGGTGTTCGTGGCGCGCCCGATCGCCGCGCAGACACCTGCGAGGTACCGCCCCTCGCGGGGCCGGACCAGCCCGTACCGCGAGGTGAAGCCGGCGCCGCCCAGCGGCGGTGGCGGCGTGGACGGACCGGGACCACCCGGGCCGTAGCCGGTGCCCGCCGCGAAGTCCGGGCCGGGACCGTAGCCGGCCGCGGAGCCGGCGCCCGCCGCGAAGCCTGGGCCGGGACCGTAGCCGGCTGCGGAGCCCGGGCCGGGGCTTGTGCCCGCCGCGGGCGGGGGGTAGCCGTCGGCCGGATCGCCGGGCGCGGTGTCGGTGGTCGCGTCGGTGTCAGGCTGCGGACCGAACGTGCTGGGTTCGGTCCATGCGGTGGGCGTGGTGCTGGGCGGGGGCGGTGCTGAACCGCCCGGCTGTGCCGTCCCCGGTCGGGGTGGCGGGGCAGCTTCCTCGGTCATGCTTCGATCCTGCTGCCCGGTCCACCCGAACGACCTCAGGACCCGACCCTGACCCCACCCTGAGATCCGGCGGCCGGAATGTCGGGGGCGTCCCCGTGGTCGTGGACGCCGCAGCGTGTGACGATCGAGTCACCCGACCTCGACCTGTCCGCCACCGTGACCAGGGAGCCTCCGATCAGCACCGTGACCTCGCCCCCGCGCCTCTACCGCGCCCCGGAGCACCGGATGGCCGCCGGCGTCGCCGCCGGCATCGCCGACCATCTCGGCATCTCGGTGTTGCGGGTGCGCGTCGCGTTCATGGTGCTGCTCGGGCTGAGCGGGCTCGGCCTGCTGCTGTACGCGGCGTTCTGGGCGGTGGTGCCGTTGCGTCCGGGTGACACAGCGGTCCCGCCCCGGCGGGACGTCGCCCAACTCCTGCCGTTCGTGGGGATCGGGCTCGGCGTCCTGTTGATCCAGGTGATGGTCTTCGACTCGGTCGGCGCGGCGGGCACCGCCGGTTGGTTGGTGGCCATCATCGCGGTGGGCGCCGGGGTCATCTGGCACCAGTCCGCGCCCGAGCGGCGGCGACAGTGGGGCGACGCGATGCCGGTGCCCTGGCTCGGCGCGGTCGTCGAGGAGAGCGACCGGCGGGCCTTCGTGCTCCGGTTCATCGGTGGGGGGGTGCTCGTCGCGGTCGGCATCATCGGCGTCGCGGCCGTCTACTCACCGGCGCAGAATTTCGACGCGGTGATCAACGGCGTGATCTTCGCGCTGGTCGGGCTGGCCGGCGTCGGGGTGGTGGCCGCGCCCGTGCTGTGGCGCACGTACAGCCAGCTCCGCTCGGAGCGCGAGGGGCGCATCCGGGAGCAGGAGCGCGCCGAGCTGGCCGCGATGGTCCACGACCAGGTGCTGCACACGTTGGCCCTGATCCAGCGCAACGCCAGCGACGTCAAGACGGTGCAGCGGCTGGCCCGGGGGCAGGAGCGTTCCCTGCGCAACTGGCTCTACAAGCCGACCGCTTCGCCGAGCGAGCGCTTCGCCGCCGCGCTGGAGCAGGCCGCCGCCGAGGTCGAGGACACGTTCGCGATCAGCGTGGAAGCGGTGGTGGTGGGGGACCGGGAGACCGACGAGAAGGTCGGCGCGCTGGTCGCGGCCGCACGGGAGGCGTTGGTGAACGCCGCCCGGCACGCCGGCGTGCAGACCGTCTCGCTCTACGCCGAGGTGGAGCCGGATCAGGTAAGTGTCTTCGTCCGGGACCGGGGTAAGGGTTTCGATCCGGATACCGTAAAGGACCACCGGCACGGCGTGAGCGGCTCGATCATCGGGCGGATGAAGCGGCACGGCGGACGGGCCGAGATCCGGTCCGGCCCGGGGGAGGGGACCGAGGTCCGGTTGATCCTGCCGATCTCCCGGGACTCGTCCGCAGCGGAGAGGAACAAGTGACCATGGCCGAGCAGTCGACCGAGCACCTCGACCCGGCGGACGCCCGCCCCGAGCGGCTACGGGTGTTCCTGGTGGACGACCACGCCATGTTCCGGGCCGGGGTACGCGCGGAGTTGGGCGCCCACGTCGAGGTGGTGGGCGAGGCGAGCACTGTGGCCGAGGCGGTCACCCGGATCGCCGCCGTCGGCCCGGACGTGGTGCTGCTGGACGTGCACATGCCCGACGGTGGCGGTCGCGCGGTGCTGGAGGCGATGCGGCGTACGCACCCGCAGGTCAAGTTCCTCGCGTTGAGCGTCTCCGACGCGGCGGAGGACGTGATCGGGCTGATCCGTGCCGGCGCCCGCGGGTACGTCACGAAGACCATCTCCCCGGACGAGCTGGCCGCCGCGATCCGTCGCGTGGCCGACGGGGACGCGGTGTTCAGCCCACGGCTGGCCGGGTTCGTGCTGGACGCCTTCGCGGCCCGGCCGGACGCGCCGGTGGCCGACCCGGAGTTGGACCAGCTCACCAACCGTGAGCGGGAGGTCCTGCGGCTGCTGGCCCGGGGGTACGCGTACAAGGAGATCGCCAAGGAGCTGTTCATCTCCATCAAGACGGTGGAGACGCACGTGTCGAACGTGCTGCGGAAGCTTCAGATGTCCAACCGCTACGAGCTTTCCCGGTGGGCGGCGGATCGTCGGCTCGTCTGACCGTGCGTCGAGGATCAGAGAAACCTTCGGCGCGCCCTCGTACACCCAGCCGTTGATCGTGGCCGGGTAGCCGTAGTCGCCCTCATCCGGATGGCTCGAAACGTGAGTGGTGACGGACGTCCCACCGGGCCCGGCTGACCCCGGGGTGCGCGCTCGCGCCGAGGCCTGTTGCGCTGGCGGCGCAACGTATTTCCTGGTCAGTGCCGCCCGCGTCGACCGTTTTATGATCATTTTTCAAGTATCGGCAACGTGGCGGGCAACTAACGGCTTGATAACGGCACCTTCACGGAAGAGGCCAGTGGGTGTCACAGTGGCAGCACCTCACCATCGGTGTGTGGCACTCCGTACGCCCCACGACCACGATTCCTGCCGATCACGGCGGCCCGTGGCTGTGTCGATTGCGTCGTGTCGCGCCTCGTTGGCGGGGAGCCCGGCGGATCGGAACATCAGGGGTGTCCCCAACTTCCCTGTGGTCCCGGCGACCCCCGCCCCGGGGTGGTCGGGCGGTGTCACCCCCAAACGTGCGTGAATCCCACGACGGAACCTGGTTAGAAAGAGGAGGCCCCTCGGAATGAGAGTCTCGAAGCGGGCGACGAGCGCCATCGCGCTCAGCGCAGCTGTCGCGCTTGTCGCGACCGGTTGCTCGAGCGGCGACGACGGCGATACTGCCGGCAGCGCGGACGGCTCGATCGTTGTGCACGGCGTCCAGCCGGAGAACCCGCTGGTCCCGTCGAACACCACGGAGACCGGTGGCGGCAAGATCATCGACTGGCTCTTCACTGGCCTCGTCGAGTACCCGAACGACGGTGGCGCCCCGCGCAACGCGCTGGCGGAGTCCATCAACACCACCGACTCCAAGGTCTTCACGATCAAGATCAAGGGCGGTACCAAGTTCCACGACGGTACCGAGGTGAAGGCGAAGAACTTCGTCGACGCCTGGAACTGGGCCGCCTACTCGCCGAACGGTGCGCAGAACGGCACCTTCTTCGCGGACATCGCGGGCTTCGACAAGACCTACACCTCCGACCCGGACGGCGCTGAGGGCCCGAAGAAGGCCCCCGAGCCGACGGCCAAGGAGCTGTCCGGCCTGAAGGTCATCGACGAGCAGACCTTCGAGGTCACCCTCGCCGCGCCGACCGCGGTCTTCCCGACCAAGCTCGGCTACAGCGCCTTCATGCCGCTGCCGGACGCCTTCTTCACCCAGAAGCCCGAGGAGTTCGGCCGCAAGCCGATCGGCAACGGCCCGGTGAAGTTCGTGTCGTGGGAGGACAACGCTCTCATCAAGCTGACGCGCTTCGACGACTACAATCTTCGCGACAAGATGAAGATCAAGGACGTCGACGTCAAGCTGTACCAGGACGACAACGCGGCCTACGCCGACCTGCTGGCGAACAACCTCGACTTCATGGAGGTTGTCCCCACCTCGGCGCTCGCCGGTGACAAGTGGAAGACCGACCTCGGTGACCGGGGCCGCTCGACCGTCACCCCGTCGACCGCGTTCATCGCGTTCCCGATCTACGACAAGCGCTTCCAGAACCCGAAGCTGCGTCGTGCGGTGTCGCTGGCCGTGAACCGGCAGGAGATCTCGGACAAGATCTTCTTCGGTACCCGCAAGCCGGCCGACAGCTGGGCGAACCCGCTGACCCCGGGCGCCAAGCCGGGTAACTGCACCGCCTGCAAGTTCGACCCGGAGACGGCCAAGACGCTGCTCGCCGAGGCCGGTGGCTTCACCGGTGAGATGGTCTTCTACTACAACGCGGACTCCGCCCACAAGGACTGGATGGACGCCGTCGCGCAGCAGATCAAGACCAACCTCAACATCAACGCTCGGGCCGAGGGTGTTCCGACCTTCGCGGTGTTCCGTCAGAACATCAACGCCCACAAGATGAAGGGCCCGTACCGGGCTGCCTGGCAGCAGGACTACCCGGACGTCGAGAACTGGGTCAACCCGCTCTTCGTGACCAACGGTTCCTCGAACGACGGCCTCTACAGCAACACCGAGGTCGACACCCTGGCCAAGCAGGCCAGCGGTGCTCCGAGCCTGGAGGCTTCGCACGAGGCGTTCGCCAAGGCGGTCGAGAAGGTCGACCAGGACGTCCCGAGCATCCCGGTCTACTTCTACGGTCAGCAGTCCGGCCACTCGGAGAAGATCAAGAAGCTCGAGCTGAACAACGTCGGCGAGATCGACATCACCTCGGTCGAGCTCTGATC
The DNA here is from genome assembly GCF_040630995.1 of Micromonospora sp. NPDC005710. Classification (NCBI taxonomy): domain Bacteria; kingdom Bacillati; phylum Actinomycetota; class Actinomycetes; order Micromonosporales; family Micromonosporaceae; genus Micromonospora; species Micromonospora sp. NPDC005710. The sequence goes on from NZ_JBEXYP010000015.1 coordinate 163,617, forward strand.
CGTTCGGTCTGACCCCGGGTCGGGCTCGCCACATCCGGTGAGCCCGACCCGGGGCCGTTCCGCGATTGGGTGTTACAACACTCCACTCGCACGTTGTCACCACCGTGTCGGCCGTCCGACGCGCCCCCTGTCTGGAGGACCACCCCATGGGCCGTTATCTGTTGAGACGGCTGCTCCAACTCGTGCCGGTCTTCATCGGTACGACGTTCCTGATCTACTGGCTCGTCTGGGCCGTCCCGGGAGATCCGTTCGCCGGTAAGTGCGGTGAGCGTCGCTGCCCGGACCAGTACATCGCCTTCATGACCGAGAAGTACCACCTCGACCAGAACGTCTTCGTGCAGTACGGCAACTACATGAAGAACCTGTTCCAGGGCGACTTCGGTCAGACGTTCCAGCAACGCGAGATCAGCGACATCATCGCGACCGCCTACCCGAACACCCTGAAGCTGGCCGTCGTCGCGCTGGCCATCGAGGCGATCATCGGCCTCGGCGCCGGCGTCCTGAGCGGTCTGCGGCGTAACGGCTTCCTGGACAACCTGGTCCTGGTCTCCAGCCTCTTCCTGATCGCGCTGCCGGTGTTCGTCGTCGGCTTCGTGCTGCAGTGGCTGCTGGGCGTGCAGTGGGGCATCATCAAGCCGACCGTCTCCTCCGAGATGCGGTGGTCCGAGCTGATCGTGCCGGGCTTCGTGCTGGGTAGCGCGTCAGTGGCGTACATCGCCCGGGTTGCAAGAACGAGCATCGCGGAGAACCGTCGCGCGGACTACGTGCGCACCGCCATCGCCAAGGGCCTGCCGATGCGCCGGGTGGTGGGCGTACACCTGCTGCGCAACTCGCTCATCCCAGTGGTGACCCTGCTCGGCACCGACCTCGGTGCCCTGATGGGCGGCGCGATCGTCACCGAGGGAATCTTCGGCATCAACGGAATCGGCCGCCAGGTCTTCCGGGCGATCATCACGAAGGAAAGCGCCACGGTGGTAGGAATCGTGGTCGTCCTGGTGCTGGTCTATCTCGTGATGAACCTGCTGGTTGACCTGCTCTACGCCGCCCTGGACCCGAGGATCCGTTATGAGTGACCCCAGTACCGCATCGATCGTCAGCACCCCTGGCGCACACCCCACCGACTCCGCCGCCCCCGCCACCCTGGGCCAGCCGCAGAGCAACGAGAAGCCGCGCGGCCTGCTCGCCGACGCCTGGCGGGACCTGCGGCGCAAGCCGCTGTTCTGGATCTCGGCCACGCTGATCGTGATCTTCCTGCTGATGGCAGCCTTCCCGGCGCTGTTCGCCCCGGGCGACGCCGTCAACGGCTCGCTGTCCCGCAGCCTCGACAAGCCGTCCGCCAATGGCTGGTTCGGCTACGACGTGCAGGGCCGCGACGTCTACGCCCGGGTCATCTACGGTGCACGCGCCTCCATCGTGGTCGCCGTGCTCTCCGTGATGGGCACCCTGCTCATCGGTGGAACGATGGGCATCATCTCCGGCTACCGCGGTGGCTGGGTGGACGGCTTGCTCAGCCGGATCGCCGACGTCTTCTTCGGCCTGCCGTTCGTGCTCGGCGCGATCGTCATCCTGACCACGTTCAACGGGTCGGGCGCCGGCAACAGCAAGGCCCAGATCATGGGCCTGGTGATCTCGTCACTGATCGTGCTGAGCTGGCCGGTCGTGATGCGGCTGATGCGCTCCTCGGTGCTCGCCACCAAGGAGGCCGACTACATCGTGGCGGCCCGCGCGCTGGGTGCCGGCACCGGTCGGATCATCCTCAAGCACCTGCTGCCGAACTGCCTGGCCCCGCTGCTCGTCTACGGCACGATCATGGTCGGCTCGTTCATCGGCGCCGAGGCCACCCTGTCGTTCCTGGGTGTCGGTCTGAAGTCGCCGGTGGTGTCCTGGGGCATCATGATCAGCGACGGGCAGAATTTCGTCCGGGTCGCGCCAGGGCTGGTGTTCTTCCCCGCCGCGTTCCTCGTCACCGCAGTGCTGAGCTTCGTGATGCTCGGTGAGTCGGTCCGCGAGGCCCTCGATCCGAAACTCCGCTAGGGGAGATCCAGTGTCCGACATTCTCGTGTCCGAGCAGTCCGCGCCGGGACCCGGCGGGTCCGGGCGTCCCTCCGGCCGGCTGCTCGAGGTCGACGACCTGCGGGTGGAGTTCCGTACCCGGGACGGCGTCGCAAAGGTCATCAACGGGGTCACGTACCACGTCGACGCGGGGGAGACCCTCGCCGTGCTCGGCGAGTCCGGCTCCGGTAAGAGCGTCACCGCCCAGACCATCATGGGCATCCTCGACACGCCGCCCGGCTTCGTGACCGGTGGGCAGGTCCGCTTCCACGGCAAGGACATGCTCCGCATGTCCGACGAGGAGCGCCGCCGCATCCGCGGCGAGGGCATCGCGATGATCTTCCAGGACGCGCTCTCCGCGCTGAACCCCGTCTTCACCGTCGGGTTCCAGATCGCCGAGCAGTTCCGGTTCCGTCGGGGCATGGGTCGCGCGGAGGCCAAGAAGCGCGCGATCGACATGCTCGACCAGGTCAAGATCCCGAACGCCAAGGATCGCTTCAACAACTACCCGCACCAGTTCTCCGGCGGTATGCGGCAGCGCGCGATGATCGCGATGTCGCTGGCGCTCGACCCGGAGGTGCTGATCGCGGACGAGCCGACCACCGCCCTCGACGTGACGGTGCAGGCCCAGATCATGGACCTGCTGGCCGAGCTCCAGCGCGAGCGGCAGATGGGCTTGATCCTGATCACCCACGACCTCGGTGTGGTCGCCGACGTCGCGGACCGGATCGCGGTCATGTACGCGGGCCGGATCGTCGAGGAAGCGGACGTGTACGAGCTGTACGCCAAGCCGGCGCACCCGTACACGATGGGTCTGATCGACTCGATTCCACGCCTCGACGAGAAGGGGCAGCAGCTCCGGACGATCAAGGGCCTCCCGCCGAACCTGATGAACATCCCGCCGGGCTGCCCGTTCAACCCGCGGTGCCCGATGGCTCAGCCGGTGTGCCGGGAGAAGGTCCCGCCGCTGCTGCAGGTCGGCCCCGCCCGGGCCAGCGCCTGCCACTTCGCCGAGGAGCTGGTGAACCGTGTCTGAGAACATCCTCGAGGTCAACGACCTGGTCAAGCACTACCCCGTCACCCAGGGTGTGGTGTTCAAGAAGACCGTCGGTCAGGTCAAGGCGGTCGACGGGGTCTCATTCAGTCTGCGCGCCGGCGAGACGCTGGGCGTGGTCGGCGAGTCCGGCTGCGGCAAGTCGACCCTCGCCCGGGTGCTGATGAACCTGGAGAAGCCGACCGCCGGCAACGTGGTCTACAAGGGCCAGGACATCTCCAAGCTGTCCGGTGGGGCGCTACGGCGTCTGCGCCGGCAGATTCAGCTGGTGATGCAGGACCCGTACACCTCGCTGAACCCCCGGATGACGGTCGGTGACCTGCTCGGTGAGCCGTTCGAGATCCACCCGGAGGTGGCGCCGAAGGGCAGCCGCCGGGCCAAGGTCCGCGAACTGCTCGACCTGGTCGGGCTCAACCCGGAGCACATCAACAGGTACCCGCACCAGTTCTCCGGCGGTCAGCGTCAGCGCATCGGCATCGCCCGCGCGCTCGCGCTGCGGCCCGAGATCATCGTCTGCGACGAGCCGGTGTCGGCGCTGGACGTCTCCATCCAGGCTCAGGTCATGAACCTGCTGGAGCAGTTGCAGGGCGAGTTCGGCCTCTCGTACGTCTTCATCGCGCACGACCTGTCGGTGGTCCGCCACCTCTCGGACCGCGTCGCGGTGATGTACCTCGGCAAGATCGTGGAGATCGGCACCGAGGACGAGATCTACGAGCGACCGACCCACCCGTACACCCAGGCTCTGCTGTCTGCCGTGCCGGTGCCGGACCCGACGCAACGGAACAACAAGACGATCATCCGGCTCACCGGTGACGTGCCGTCGCCGATCAGCCCGCCCTCGGGATGCCGGTTCCGGACCCGCTGCTGGAAGGCGCAGGACGTCTGCGCCGAGCAGGTCCCGCTGCTGGAGATCCGCCGCTCGTCGGACCACCCGAGCGCCTGCCACTTCGCGGAGAAGCGCGAGATCGTCGCCAGCCACGAGGTGTGAGTCACCGAAGCCGCCTGCCGCCGTCACCACGACGACGGCAGGCGGTTTCGTCTGTCCGGGTGACCCGGAGATCGCCTGCGAGTCGTACGGCAGCGTCAGTGGGCCGGGTGTGCCGACCGCGGCCCGGTCCGCCTCACAGTGGGCCGCGGCCGGCGCGGAGCAGCAGCAGGGCCAACTGGGTGCCGTCGGCGCCGAGCGCGACCCGGAACCGCTCCAGGATCTCGCGTTCCCGGGACAGCACCAGGCGGGTCCCGCCGGACGCCATCCGGGTCACCCCGACCTCGTGGGACAACGCGGCCCGCTCCTGCCAGAGGGTGATCAACGCGTTGTCGATCTCGTTGATCCGTTCCCTGATCTGCACGATCCGCGCCGAGGCGGACGGCTCCTGGGTGCCGGTCTGCTGCTCGGCCGGCTCGGCGCCCGGAACCGCCGGTGCGGCGGCCACCGTCGGCTCAGCCTCCTGCGCCGCGGGCTGCCCCGGCCGGATCGGGCTGCCGCTCTGCTCCATCACGTTTGTCATCATCGGGTACCTCTCGCGCGGTGGTGCCCGGTGCCCGGAACCTGGGACGGAAAAAGCCCCGGACTCCAGGAGCCCGGGGCTTTAGCAGGTCTGAATCGATCAGGCGCGACCTACGGCAGCCGGACTCCCGGTGCCATAGTAAAACGAGAAGCGCACAGCGATCACGCCGTCGAGTATGCCCACGTCGTTGCCGGGTGCGCAAGCATTCCGTGTCGCTGACGGCACCTTTCCACCGGCGGGCGTACGGGGTGGTGGGTGCGCGCCGTCCGGCACGTGCTGCTGAGCGCCAACGGCGCAGTGTCCGGCCGGCGGCATAGACTTGTCGGGCGATGCATCCTCTCTTCGACATCCCCGCGTCCCCGCCTGCGCCGGAGTCCGCGCCGGCCCGCCCGCACCGACCCGCAGCGACCGCCGTACGCCTCGATCCGCAGCAGTTGCTCGCCGGGCTGAACGGGCCGCAGCGCGACGCCGTCAGCCATGCCGGCTCGCCCCTGCTGATCGTGGCCGGCGCCGGGTCCGGCAAGACCCGGGTGCTCGCGCACCGGATCGCCTACCTGCTCGCCGCACGGGACGTGCACCCCGGCGAGATCATCGCGATCACCTTCACCAACAAGGCCGCCGGCGAGATGAAGGAGCGCGTCGCCGCGCTCGTAGGCCCCCGGGCCCGCCTGATGTGGGTGTCGACGTTCCACTCGGCCTGCGTCCGGATCCTGCGCGCTGAGCACGAGCACGCCGGCCTCAAGTCGACGTTCTCGATCTACGACGCGGACGACTCCCGCCGGCTGATGCAGTTGGTCACCCGTGAACTGGATCTCGACCCGAAGCGCTACCCGGCGCGTGGGCTGGCCGCCCAGGTCTCCAACCTCAAGAACGAGCTGGTCGACCCGGAGCAGTTCGCGGCGCGGGCCAGCGGGCCCAACGAGCGGGCCCTCTCCGAGGCGTACACGCTCTACCAGCGGCGGCTGCGTGAGGCGCACGCCCTGGACTTCGACGATCTGATCATGACCACGGTGCACCTGCTCCAGTCCCACCCGCACGTCGCCGAGAGCTACCGGCGCCGGTTCCGGCACGTGCTCGTCGACGAGTACCAGGACACCAACCACGCCCAGTACGTCCTGATCAAGGAGCTGGTCTCCGGCACCGACGGGTTGGAGCCCGCCGAGCTGTGCGTGGTCGGCGACGCCGACCAGTCGATCTACGCGTTCCGGGGCGCGACGATCCGCAACATCCTGGAGTTCGAACGGGACTTCACCGACGCGCGGACGATCCTGCTGGAGCAGAACTACCGCTCCACCCAGACCATCCTCAACGCGGCCAACGCGGTGATCGACCGCAACACCTCCCGCAAACCCAAGCGGTTGTGGAGCGAGGCCGGCGCCGGTGAGCAGATCGTCGGCTACGTGGCCGACACCGAGCACGCCGAGGCCGACTGGGTGGCCCGGGAGATCGACCGGCTCGTCGACGCCGACGAGACCCGCCCCGGCGACGTCGCTGTCTTCTACCGCACCAACGCCCAGTCCCGTGTCTTCGAGGAGGTGTTCATCCGGGTCGGCCTGCCCTACAAGGTGGTCGGCGGGGTGCGCTTCTACGAGCGCAAGGAGGTCCGCGACGCGCTGGCGTACCTGCGTTCGGTGGTCAACGACGACGACACGGTGAGCCTGCGGCGAGTGCTCAACACCCCACGTCGGGGCATCGGCGACCGCGCCGAGGCGTGCGTCGAGGCGCTCTCCAGCCGCGACCGGATCTCCTTCGGTGCCGCGCTGCGCCGGGCCCGCGAGGCGCCGGGCATCTCCAGCCGGGCCGCAAACGGCATCGGCGACTTCGTGGCCCTGCTCGACAGCGCGCGTGAGCTGGCCGAGACCGGCACCCCGGAGGAGGTGTTGGAATCGCTGCTGACCCGCTCCGGTTACCTCACCGAGCTGGAGGAGAGCCTGGACCCGCAGGACGCCGGCCGGGTGGACAACCTCCAGGAGCTGGTGAGCGTCGCCCGCGAGTACACCGAGCGGATCGAGGCGCTGGGCGAGGAGGGGGAGCGGGCCACCCTGGCCGGCTTCCTGGAGCAGGTGGCGCTGGTGGCCGACGCCGACCAGATCCCCTCCGACGACCCCGACCACCAGGGTGTGGTCACCCTGATGACGCTGCACACCGCCAAGGGGCTGGAATTCCCGGTGGTCTTCCTGAGCGGGCTGGAGGACGGCGTCTTCCCGCACCTACGCTCGCTCGGCGACACCCGCGAGCTGGAGGAGGAGCGCCGGCTGGCGTACGTCGGCATCACCCGCGCCCGGCAGCGGCTCTACCTGTCCCGGGCGGTGACCCGCTCCGCCTGGGGGCAGCCGTCCTACAACCCGCCGTCGCGCTTCCTGGAGGAGCTGCCGACCGAGTTGGTGCACTGGGAGCGCACCGAGGGGTCGTACACCTCGTGGGCCGGCGGGGGCGGTGGCGTCGGCGGCCGTGCGGACCGCGCGCCCGGCGGCCGTGGCACCTTCACCGGCGGCACGCCCAAGGCCGCGCAGCTGGCCCAGCGGCTCGGTGTGGACGCCAGCCGGCTGACCACTGCCAGCGAGCTGCCGCAGGGGCCGAAGGTGTCAGCGGGCGACCGGGTCAACCATCAGCGGTACGGGCTGGGCCGGGTGCTCGCCGTCGAAGGGCACGGTCCGGGTGCCCGCGCGCAGATCGACTTCGGCGACCAGACCATGTGGCTGGTGCTCCGACACGCCCCGGTCGACAAGCTCTGACCCCGTAGCGCACAACTTCACGGAAAAGGGTGGCCTCGAGCAGTGCCGAGGCCACCCTTCCCCCGTTGTGGTGGCTTGTGGTCAACAGCCCAGGTCGACGCCGCGCGCCCGCATGAACGGGGCCGGGTCGATCTGGTTCCACATGCCCTGGTGCACCTCGAAGTGCAGGTGCGGGCCGGTGGCGTCGCCGGTGGCGCCCTCGTAGCCGATGACCTGGCCGGCGGTGACCTTCTGGCCGACGGTGACCGCGATGCGGCTCTGGTGGGCGTAGTGGGTCAGGTATCCGTTGCCGTGGTCGATGAAGACGGAGTTGCCGTACCCGTCGGAGGCGTCGCCGGCCTGGGTGACGGTGCCGGCGGCCGCAGCGTGGATCGGCGTACCGGAGGGCAGCGCCAGGTCGATACCGGCGTGCAGGGTGCCCCAGCGCTGCCCGTAGCAGGACGTGACGGCCGCTCCCGGCATCGGGTCGACCCAGGCGGGGGTGCGCTTGGTGGTCTTCTTCGGCGTCGGCTTCGGCTTGGCCTTCGCGACGGCGGTCCTGGTGGGGGTCGGGCTGACGCTCACCGCCGACGGGCTCGGCGTGGGGCTGAGCGAAGGGGCGACCGGGGCGCTCGACTCGCGGGCCGAGCGGTCGGCGCGGCTCGCGGCGTCGGCCCGGGACTGGGCATCGAGGGAGACGGCGGCGGGTGCCGGGTGGTCCGTGCCGCTGGTGGCGACGGCGACACCGCCGAGGCCGAGGGCTACCAGGGCGGCGGCCCCGAGCACGATGAGGCGGTTCCGCCGGCCGGTGCGCCGCGGTGGTTCGGTCTGGCTGGTGTCGGGGGTGTTCTCGTTCTGGACGGGGCTGTCTTCCTGCACGGCGGACCTTCGCAGTCGAGGGGCACTTGACCTCGAAATACTGGTGTCGGGCCGAGGTGGGGCAGGCGGGGGGACCGGACCCCTGGGCGGAGAGCGAGCGGTCAGCTGCCCAGATATGACCCGCTGTGCGGCGCTACATCCGGATAAGTGATCAGGTAGGCCGGTGCTGTCGGTCACAACCGGGTCTGTGACCGGGAATACATCGCTTCGCGGGGCAGAACGCGAAACCGCCCGGATCGACAGATCCGGGCGGTCAACGGTCGTTACGCACCGTCAGGAGCCGGCTACCTCGCTGTAGATTGCCTCGACTTGCAGCTTGATGTCCACTCCGCGCTCCTGCAGGAACGGCACCGGGTCGATCGGCTGCCCCTTGACATGGATCTCCAGGTGCAGGTGGGTGCCGTACGCGTGCCCGGTCTGACCCACGAGGCCGAGCTGGTCGCCCGCCTTGATCTGCTGGCCTTCCTTGACACTCACCGCGGAGGAGTGGCCGTAGATGGCCTCGCTGCCGTCAGCGTGCTGGACGATCACCGCGTTGCCGTACCCGCCGAACCAGCCGGCCTTGGTGACCAGCCCGTCGTGGATCGCCACGTAGGGCGTGCCCTCGCCGGCGACCAGGTCGACGCCGGTGTGCAGCTTGCCCCAGCGCATCCCGTACGGGGAGTTGAAGTCGTAACCCTGCAGCGGCAGCAGCCAGACCTCGGGCTCGGCGCTGTCCTTGCTGCGGCTGTCCCGGGAGGCGCGGTCGGCGTTGTCCGCACGGGCCGCGGCGTCCTGGCTGGTGACCGACGCCTGCTTGAGCTCGTCGAGGACCGTCGGGCTGACGTCCTTGGCGTCCGGCAGGGCGCTCGCCCCGAGGGCCACGATGCCGGCACCCACGAACGCTGTGGTGACGACCGCGGCGTAACGGCTGCGGGGTGGGGTGGGTACGCGGCGGCGACCGCGATATCGATCGGGCTCAGACGACAGGCGCTGGCGCACGCACACCCTCCGTTGTCGGGGTTCCGAAGCGGCCGGTGGGCGTCCCTGACGTTCCAGTGAATCGCCCGCTGACCGCGTCGTCACCCGTCCATGGACCTGATGACAACCGTGGACACGTTAGCCAACCCCCAGGCGAGTCACAAGCTAGACGGAAAAATTGGCGTGTCGATCTGTCCGTTTGCGTCCATGATTGTCATGCATCGCGACGCCAAACGGTGCCCCCATCGCTGCCCGTTCGTCGCCGAGCGTGACCGTTCCGGCGGAGTCGTCCGGCTTGACTCCGAACCGCGTCGCGTCAGTGTTCGCGGCCCGGTCGGCGGCGCAAAGATGGCGGCACCGGAAGGGCGCCGGCCGGACGCGCCGGGTTGCACGACGGACACGCCGGGTAACGGCTGGTGACAGAGCCCGGATTTCCCGGGCCGGGCCCGCCGGGTTACCGTTCGTTAAGGTGAAGGCGGTCAAGCCGGTGAAAGGTGTGCGCTGATGAGCTCTCGGATTCGGGTCGTCGTCGCTAAGCCCGGCCTCGACGGCCACGACCGGGGCGCGAAGGTCGTCGCGCGCGCCCTGCGCGACGCCGGGATGGAGGTCGTCTACACCGGCCTGCACCAGACCCCCGAGCAGATAGTGGAAACCGCGATCCAGGAGGACGCCGACGCCGTCGGCCTGTCGGTGCTCTCCGGTGCGCACATGACGCTCTTCCGGCGGGTGCTGGAACTGCTCGGTGAGCGGGACGCCCGCGACATCGTCGTGTTCGGCGGCGGCATCATTCCCAAGGGCGACATTCCCGAGTTGGAGAAGCTGGGCGTCGCGATGATCTTCACGCCGGGCGCCACCACCCAGGCGATCGTCGAGTGGGTCCGACAGAACGTGGCACAGCCGGTTTCCTGAGGCACGCCGATCTGCCGGCCGCCCGAACGGATTTGGGCACGGGGGAGGGGCCGGACGCACCCCTCACACGTCCGGCCCCTCTATGCACGATGCCCCGCCGCCACCCCTCGACCGACAGGGCATCGGCCGCATCCCGTCTTTGCGCTGTTCAGCGCTCCGACATCTGACTCAACGACGCCCCCACGGCGGGGTTACGCACGCCGGACAACATCGCCCGGACGGTGGATGTCAGCCGGGTCATCGCCGGAAAGCAGCCACATCTGATGTTCGGTTGTGCATTACCGCACACCGTGCACCCGCTCGGTTGCCGGTGGTGCCGACCTCGCTAGGCTGCGGCCAATGGCCTGTTTCAACTGATGACAGGCGTCAAACTGTTTTCTGAACGCTGGTGGCGGCGCGACGGCGCGCCGCGGAGACGGGACGGGACGCGCAATCGTGGACCTGTACGAGTACCAGGGGCGGGACCTGTTCGAGCGGCACGGCTTGCCCGTGCTGGCCGGCGGCGTCGCCACTACCCCGGAAGAGGCCCGCGCGATCGCCGAACGTCTTGGCGGCCGTGTGGTCGTCAAGGCGCAGGTAAAGGTCGGCGGCCGAGGTAAGGCCGGCGGCGTCAAGCTGGCCGAGGGCCCGGATGAGGCGGTGGCTCGGGCCACCGACATCCTCGGCATGGACATCAAGGGTCACACCGTCCACAAGGTCATGATCACGGTGACCGCGGACGTGGCCGAGGAGTACTACTTCTCGTACCTGCTCGACCGGGCGAACCGCACCTTCCTCTGCATCGCCAGCGTCGCCGGCGGCATGGACATCGAGCAGGTCGCCGCCGAGACCCCCGACAAGGTCGTGAAGGCCCCGATCGACGCCGTGAAGGGCGTCGACGAGGCCAAGGCCCGCGAGATCGTGACCGCCGCCGGCTTCCCGGCCGCTGTCGCCGACCAGGTGGTCGAGATCGCCGTCGGCCTGTGGCAGGCGTTCGTCGCCGAGGACGCCACACTGGTCGAGGTCAACCCGCTCGCCAAGAACGGCGACGGTCGGATGCTGCTGCTCGACGCGAAGATCAGCCTGGACGAGAACGCCGCGTTCCGGCACCCGGACCACGAGGCGCTCGTCGACCAGGCCGCCGTGGACCCGCTGGAGCAGGCCGCCAAGGCCAAGGACCTCAACTACGTCAAGCTCGACGGCGAGGTCGGCATCATCGGCAACGGCGCGGGTCTGGTCATGTCCACGCTCGACGTGGTCGCGTACGCCGGTGAGCGGCACGGCAACGTCAAGCCGGCCAACTTCCTCGACATCGGCGGCGGCGCGAGCGCCGCGGTGATGGCGAACGGGCTGGAGATCGTGCTCTCCGACCCGGCGGTGAAGAGCGTCTTCGTGAACGTCTTCGGCGGCATCACCGCCTGCGACGAGGTCGCCAACGGCATCATCCAGGCGCTGGCCCTGCTGGAGCAGCGCGGCGAGCAGGTCACCAAGCCGCTCGTCGTCCGCCTCGACGGCAACAACGCCGAAGCTGGCCGGGCGATCCTGGACAGCGCGAACAACCCGCTCGTGCAGCGGGTGGACACCATGGACGGTGCGGCCGAGCGGGCCGCCGAGCTGGCAGCTGCGGGGGTCTGATCATGGCTATCTGGCTGACCAAGGACTCGAAGGTCATCGTCCAGGGGATGACCGGTTCCGAGGGTTCCAAGCACACCCGGCGGATGCTGGCCGCCGGCACCAACGTGGTGGGCGGCGTCAACCCGCGCAAGGCGGGCCAGACTGTCGACTTCGACGGCACCGAGCTGCCGGTCTTCGCGTCCGTCGCGGACGCGATTGCCGAGACCGGGGCCGACGTGACTGTCATCTTCGTGCCGCCGCAGTTCACCAAGGCCGCCGTGGTCGAGGCGATCGACGCCGCGATCCCGCTGGCCGTGGTGATCACCGAGGGCGTTCCGGTGCACGACACCGCGTCGTTCTGGGCGTACAACGTGGCGCAGGGCGAGCAGACCCGGATCATCGGGCCGAACTGCCCGGGCATCGCCTCGCCGGGCGCGTCCAACGCCGGCATCATCCCGGCCGACATCACCGGCTCCGGTCGGATCGGCCTGGTGAGCAAGAGCGGCACGCTCACCTACCAGATGATGTACGAGCTGCGCGACATCGGTTTCTCCACCTGCGTCGGCATCGGCGGTGACCCGATCATCGGGACCACCCACATCGACGCCCTCGCGGCGTTCGAGGCCGACCCGGAGACCGACGCCATCGTCATGATCGGTGAGATCGGTGGCGACGCCGAGGAGCGGGCCGCCGACTTCATCAAGGCCAACGTCACCAAGCCGGTGGTCGGCTACATCGCCGGCTTCACCGCTCCGCCCGGCAAGACCATGGGTCACGCCGGGGCGATCATCTCCGGTTCGGCGGGCACCGCCGAGGCGAAGCAGGCGGCCCTGGAGGCCGTCGGCGTCAAGGTCGGCAAGACGCCGACCGAGACCGCCAAGCTGATGCGGGAGATCATGTCCGGCAGCTGAGCTGTGCAGGCACCACGGAGGGGGTCGACCGGTCACGGTCGACCCCCTTCGGCGTACGCGTCAGTCGTTGTTCCAGAACGGGTAGTTGCCTGTCGCGCGCAGGATCGCCCCGCCGATGATGTTGATCACGCCGAACGCGATGGCGAGGTAACCGAGCAGCGGCGACTGCCCGTACCGCCGGGCGTCGCGGATGGACAGGTAGCCGAAGACGATGCCGAAGATGCCGCAGCAGATCAGCCCAAGCACGATGCCCAGCACGCCCCACAGTGTGGTGCGATCGCGTCCCCGGGCCGGTGGTGGTGGGGGAGGCGGGTATGGCGTGGTCACAGCTTCCTCCGAGCGGTCGTGGGCGACGTGTCGGCCCGGACCGCTACCGGTGGGCCCGTCCCGGGTGGCGGCGACTCGCGCCCCCTCTGGGCCGAGGCTAGACCGGCCCGGGTGGGCGGGACGCCGGTTCGGTGAACTCGCCGTCCTCAGGAGGGGTTAACGGACTGCCACCGCCCGCGCGACGTGCCAGAGTAGAGCGGATGTCCCCCGTCACCCCTGACCGTCCCAGCCGTCCCGGCGGTGTGAGCGCCGACGACCGGCCGGTCGACCGTGCCGCACCGGCCCGACGGGTGCCCGCGCCCCGTGTGGGCGGGTCGCCGCGCGGGAGGGCGCCGTTGCCCGTCGCCGCCGGGGTGGCCGCCTGCTGGGCCGCCCTCACGTCGTACCTGCCGGTGGCCGTCGTGCTCGGCCTGGTGCAGCTCGGCGCGGACGGCACCACGCTCACCGGCACCCTGCGCACCGCGCTGGCCGGCTGGCTGCTCGGGCACGGCGTCCCACTGCACACCGAAGCCGGTCCGCTCGGGCTCGCCCCGCTCGCGCTGACAGTGCTCGCGCTCTGGCGGCTGACCCGCGCCGGTGTGCACGTCAGCCGCGCGTTGGGCGCTCGGGACACCCGCTCACCGCGCCAGGCACTGGTCGCGGCGGTCGCTGTGGGCATCGGGTACGCGCTGCTCGGCGCGCTCGCGGCACTGCTGGTCGGTGCCGGCGGGCCGAATGCGTCAGTGCTCCGGGCCGCGGCCACGTTCGCTGTGGTCGGCACACTCGCCGCGCTGGTCGGCGCGGTTCGGATCACCGCAGTGACCAGGCTTCTCGTCAGCCGGATGCCGGGTCCGGTGCGCGACGGCGTCCGCACCGGTCTGGTGGCGGGGCTGCTGCTGCTCGGCGCGGGTGCGGGCGCGGCCGGCCTGGCGGTGGCCACCGGCGGCGGCGACGCGGCAGACATGATCGGGGCGTACCGGACCGGGGTCGCCGGACAGGCCGGCATCACCCTGGTCAGCGTCGCGTACGCGCCCAACGCGGCGGTCTGGTCGGCAAGTTACCTGCTCGGGCCGGGTTTCGCGGTCGGGACCGACACCGCGGTCCGCACCAGCGAGGTGTCGGTCGGCGCGCTGCCGGCCGTGCCGCTGCTCGCCGGCCTCCCGCGTGGCCCGGTGGACGGCCTCGGCGCCCTGCTGCTCGCGGTGCCGGTGCTGGCCGGGATGGTCGCCGGCTGGCTGCTCGCCCGTCGGGTGGCCCGACTTGCCGGGCCGGAGCGGGCCGCGCGTCGCTGGGCCGAGTTGCTGGCCCCTGCGGCGCTCGCCGGGCCGATCGCCGGCCTGGTGCTCGGCGCGGCTGCCGCGGTGTCCGGCGGGCCGCTCGGCGCCGGCCGGCTGGCAGAGGTCGGGCCGGTTGGTTGGCAGGTCGGGGCGGTGGCGGCCGGTGTCGTAGCGGTCGGGGCACTGCTCGGCGCCGCCGCCACCCGCGCGCTGACCCGCGGCGCCACGCAGTAGGGCCGCCGCCGTCCGGCGGCGACCCGGGGCAGTCCGGACGGCAAACGAGCGCGGGGCGCCCCGGGCGAACCCGGAGCGCCCCGTCGAATCCGAGCCGGTCAGGGCTGGGTGGGCAGGTTCACCTGCGCCACGACGCTCAGGATGAGCAACACGATGCCCAGCCCGACGCCCACCGCGCCGCAGATCAGACCGGCCTTGGCCTGGCCGGCGTTGTTGGCCTGACCCTGGGCCACCTTCTGCTTGGCGAGGTAGCCGGTCACGATGCCGGCGATGCCGACCGGGATGCCCAGGTACAGGCAGCAGACCAGCGGGATCGACGCGATACCGAGGATCATCGACACCAGGCCGAGGGTGTTGTTCTGCCCCTGCCCCTGCGGGTAACCGGCGTTCGGGTACGTCGGGCCGGCGCCGTACGGGGGCTGCTGCTGCGCGTACGGGTCCTGGTACGGCGGCTGCTGGCCGTACGGCTGCCCCGAGGTGGGCTGCTGACCGTACGGGGCCTGCGGCGCGGCGTACGGGTCCTGCGGCTGCTGGCCGTACGGCTGGCCGGAGGTGGGCTGGCCGTACGGGGCGGCTGGCGGCTGGGGTGCGGTCGGGTCCTGGTTGGGCTGCTGGCCGTACGGGTCCTGACCGGGGTTACCGGGCTGCATTCGAGAAGCTCCTTGGACTGGTTCCGTCAGTGGTGCTCTGTGTTTCCATCCATGATCGCGGTCAGTCCTCCCAATGCCCAGTACGACAACGGGACGACATATCTCGCGAAGTGCGGTAAATCCCTTGCTTGGCCGCTCAGGTGTGCCGATCCGTCGTGGTGTGGGGTCGGCGCGGCGTTCGGCCCGAACGACCGGCAGCGTACCGGGTCGGCGCACGTCGGCCGGGTCGAAGATCGGCGTCCCGCCCGGCCGGAGGGCGTCCCTGACCTGCCCGATAGGGTGGCCCGGTGACCGAGCCCGCGCCTGTCGCCCGCATCGTCGTCCTCATCTCCGGCTCCGGGAGCAACCTTCAGTCGCTGCTGGATGCTGCCGTCGACCCCGCGTACGGCGCGCAGGTCGTCGCTGTCGGCGCGGACCGCGACGGCATCGCGGGCCTGGATCGGGCCGACGCGGCGGGGGTGCCGACCTTCGTCGAGCGGGTCCGCGACCACGACACCCGGGAGGACTGGGATCGGGCGCTCACCGCGCACGTCGCGAAGCACCAACCCGATCTGGTCATCTCCGCCGGTTTCCTCAAGCTGGTCGGGCCGCACTTCCTCGCCGCCTTCGGCGACCGTTACCTGAACACGCACAACACGCTGCTGCCGGCGTTTCCCGGCATCCACGGCCCGCGGGACGCCCTCGCCTACGGCGTGAAGCTCACCGGAGCCACCCTCTTCTTCGTCGACGCCGGCATGGACACCGGGCCGATCGTCGCGCAGGTCGCCGTGCCGGTGCTCGACGACGACGACGTCGACACGCTCACCGAGCGCATCAAGGAAGCCGAGCGGCGCCAGCTCGTCGAGCAGGTCGGTCGGCTGGTCCGCGAAGGCTGGACCATCACCGGAAGGAAGGTCACGGTTCCGTGAGTCCCACTCAGGACGGGCGCCGCCCGATCAGGCGGGCGCTGGTCAGCGTCTACGACAAGACCGGGCTGGTCGAGCTGGCTCAGGCCCTGCACGCGGCCGGTGTGGAGATCGTCTCCACCGGCAGCACGGCGGGCACCATCGCCGCCGCCGGAGTGCCGGTGACGCCGGTGGAGACGGTGACCGGGTTTCCCGAGGTGCTCGACGGCCGGGTGAAGACCCTGCACCCGAAGGTGCACGCGGGTCTCCTCGCGGACCTGCGCAAGGACACCCATGTCGCCCAGCTCGACGAGTTGGGAGTGGCGGCGTTCGACCTGCTGGTCTCCAACCTCTACCCCTTCCAGGCGACGGTCGCCTTCGGCGCCGACGTCGAGGAGTGCGTGGAGCAGATCGACATCGGTGGCCCGGCGATGGTGCGGGCCGCCGCCAAGAACCACGCCTCGGTCGCCGTGCTCACCGACCCGACCGGCTACCCGGCGCTCGTCGGCGCGCTCAGCGAGGGTGGCTTCACACTGGCCCAGCGTCGCGCGCTGGCCGCCCGTGCGTTCGCCGACATCGCCGAGTACGACGTCGCGGTGGCCCAGTGGTGCGCCCGGGAGCTGGCCCCCGCCGACGACTCGTGGCCGCAGTTCGCGGGGCTCGCGCTGCGCAAGTCGACAGCGCTGCGCTACGGCGAGAACCCGCACCAGCCGGCAGCGCTCTACACCGACCCGGACGCCCCGGCGGGGCTGGCCCAGGCAGAGCAGCTGCACGGCAAGGAGATGTCGTACAACAACTACGTCGACGCGGACGCCGCGTGGCGGGCCGCCAACGACTTCGCCGACCAGCCGGCCGTGGCGATCATCAAGCACGCCAACCCGTGTGGCATCGCGGTCGGCGCGGACGTCGCCGAGGCGCACCGCCTGGCGCACGCCTGCGACCCGGTGTCCGCGTTCGGCGGCGTGATCGCTGTCAACCGGTCGGTCTCGGTCGAGTTGGCCCGGCAGGTCTCCGATATCTTCACCGAGGTAGTGGTCGCCCCCGGCTTCGACGAGGGCGCGGTCGAGGTGTTGCGGGGCAAGAAGAACATCCGGCTGCTGCGGGCACCGGCCTGGACGCCGGCGCTGGTGGAGTTGCGGCAGGTGACCGGCGGGGTGCTGGCCCAGGTCGCCGACCGGGTGAACGCGCCCGGTGACGACCCGGCGAACTGGACGTTGGCCACCGGCGAGGCCGCCGACGAGGAACTGCTGCGGGACCTCGCGTTCGCCTGGCGGGCGGTGCGCGCGGTGAAGAGCAACGCGATCCTGCTCGCCAAGGGCGGCGCCACCGTCGGGGTCGGCATGGGTCAGGTCAACCGGGTCGACTCGGCGCAGCTGGCTGTCACCCGCGCCGGCGCCGACCGGGCCCGCGGCTCGGTCGCCGCCTCGGACGCGTTCTTCCCGTTCGCCGACGGCCCGCAGATCCTCATCGACGCCGGTGTCCGCGCCATCGTGCAGCCCGGCGGCTCGATCCGCGACGAAGAAGTAATCGCAGCGGCCCAGAAGGCCAACGTAACGATGTACCTAACGGGAACCCGCCACTTCTTCCACTAACCCCCCACCCCCACCCACCCCCATACGGGTTGATCATGGGGTTGACGGGCGACAGGCCGGACGAACGGCCCGTCAACCCCATGATCACCCTGGTGGGTGGTCAGGCTGCGGTGGTCAGGCTGCGGTGGTTGGGCGCAGCTCGGCGAAGTGGCAGGCGGAGGGGTGGGGGTCCGCAGCCCGGGGCACCGTTGCCGGGTCCTCCACCGCACAGATGTCCTGGGCCTTCCAGCAACGGGTCCGGAAGTGGCACCCGCTCGGCGGGTCGGCCGGGCTGGGCACGTCGCCGACCAGACGGATCATGTTGCGCTGGTCGCGGGCCTCCGGGTCCGGCACCGGCACGGCGGAGAGCAGAGCCTGGGTGTACGGGTGGGTGGCCCGCTCGTAGATCTCGTCCTCGGTGCCGATCTCGACGATCCGGCCGAGGTACATGACCGCGACGCGGTCGGCGATGTGCCGCACCACGGACAGGTCGTGCGCGATGAAGATGTACGAGAGCCCCAGCTCGCCCTGGAGCTGTTTGAGCAGGTTGATCACCTGAGCCTGGATGGAGACGTCGAGCGCCGACACCGGCTCGTCGCAGACGATGATCTCAGGCTTCAGCGCGAGGGCGCGGGCGATGCCGATGCGCTGACGCTGACCGCCGGAGAACTGGTGCGGGTACCTGTTGATGTGCTCCGGGTTGAGCCCGACCAGGTCCAACAGTTCCTGGACCCGCTTGCCCTTGCTGCCCTTCGGCGCGGCATCCGGGTGGATCTCGAACGGCTCGCCGATGATGTCGCCGACGGTCATCCGTGGGTTCAGCGAGGTGTACGGGTCCTGCATCACCATCTGCATGTTGCGCCGCAGTCGGCGCAGTTCGCCGCCGGAGGCCTTGAACAGGTCCCTCCCCTCCAGGGTGGCGCGTCCGGAGGTGGGCGTCTCCAACCGCATCAGCAGCCGGGCGAGGGTGGACTTGCCGCAGCCGGACTCGCCGACCACGCCGAGCGTCTCGCCCCGACGCAGCTCGAAGCTCACCCCGTCGACGGCCTTCACCGCCCCGATCTGCCGCTGGAACAGCACGCCCTGAGTGATCGGGAAGTGCTTCACCAGGTTGTCGACGGAGAGGATGGTCTCTCCGCGGACCTTCGTCGAGTCAGCGGGCGACGCTGTCATCACGGACCTCCTGCGCGAAGTGGCAAGCGCTGGTCCGGCCGTCGCCGAGGACCAGGTCGTGCGGCACCTCGTCCACGCAGACCTGCTGGACGTACGGGCACCGGGGGTGGAACGGGCAGCCGGACGGGATGCGCATCAGGTTCGGCGGCAACCCCTTGATCGTCGACAGTTCCTGGCCGCGGACGTCCAGGCGCGGGATCGATTCCAACAACCCCTTGGTGTACGGGTGGGCGGGCGCCTTGTAGAGCGAGCGGACGTCGGCGTGCTCGACGATCCGGCCGGCGTACATGACAGCGATCCGGTCTGCGACACCGGCGACCACGCCCAGGTCGTGGGTGATCAGGATCATCGCCATGTTCAGATCCCGGCGCAGGTCGGCCAGCAGGTCCATGATCTGGGCCTGTACCGTCACGTCGAGTGCCGTGGTGGGCTCGTCGGCGATCAGCACCTTCGGGTCCAGCGCCAACGCCATGGCGATCATGACGCGCTGCCGCATCCCGCCGGAGAACTGGTGCGGGTAGTCGCCGATCCGCTTCGCCGCACCCGGGATCTTGACCAGATCCATCAGTTCGACGGCGCGACGTCGCGCGTCGGCCCGGGACATCCCGGCGCGCTGGCGCAGCGTCTCACCGATCTGCCATCCGACCGGGAAGACCGGATTGAGGGCGGAGAGCGCGTCCTGGAAGATCATCGCGATCTCCTTGCCGCGTACCTGCCGACGCTGCTCCTCGGTGCGGGTGAGCAGGTCCTCACCCTGGTAGAGGATCTGGCCGGAGCGGACGAACGCGGGCGGGGTGTCCAGAATGCCCATGATCGCCTGGGCGGTCACCGACTTGCCCGAGCCGGATTCGCCGAGCACGGCAAGTGTCTCGCCGGCGTCCAGGTGGTACGACACACCGTTGATCACCCGGGCGACACCCTCGTTGGTGCGGAACTCGACGTGCAGGTCCCGCAACTCCAGCAGGTGACCGCCCTCGGGTGTGGCGGAGGCGGGCGTGGGTCGAACGGTCATGAGGAATCACCGCAGCTTCGGGTCGAAGGCGTCACGGATCGCGTCGCCGAGCATGATGAACGCCAGCACGGTCAGCGCCAGGAAGGCCGACGGGACGATCAACGGGGTGGCCGCCTCCCGCATGTGGATCCGGCCGGTGTCGATGTCCTGACCCCACGAGATGGTGGGCGCCTTCAGGCCGATGCCGAGAAACGAGAGCGTCGCCTCGGCCGCGATGAACGAGCCGAGCGCGATGGTCAGCACGACGATGGCCGGGGCCAGCGAGTTCGGCAGGATGTGCCGCCACATGATCCGGCTGTTGCCGGCGCCGAGCATCCGGGCCGCGGCCACGTAGTCCTGCTCCTTCGCGGTGATCACCGAGGACCTGACGACACGGGCGGCGGTGGTCCAGCCGAGCAGGGCCAACACGAAGATGACAGCACCGATCCGAGCCCACTGGCTGTCACTCGACACCCGCTTGAGCAGCACGATCGCGGCCAGCAGCAGCGGGATGCCGAGCACCACGTCGATCACCCGGGACAGCACCGCGTCGACCCAACGGCCGAAGTAACCGGCCAGCATGCCGATCACCAGCGCGATGATCCCGGTGCCGAGCGCGGCGAGCGAACCGACCAGCAGCGACGCCCTGGTGCCGTAGACCGCCCGGGAGTACGTGTCGCAGCCCTGGAAGTCGTACCCGAAGATGGCCCCGCCGGACGGCCCGGCGTGCTGCCGGGCGAGCAGGCAGTCGTTCGGGTTGTTGGCGGTGAACACTCCGGGGAACAGCGCCATCAGGGTGAAGACGACGACAAGCGCCAGCGAGATCCAGAAGATCGGGTTGCGGCGCAGGTCGCGCCAGGCGTCACCGGCCAGGCTGCGAGGCTTCTGCGCGACGCCCACCTGGTTGGGCGCGCCCGGCTCCCCGGAGGGGCCACGTCGCGCGGCCTGGTTCTCGGTGGCCGCCACAGTCTCAAAGTCGCTCATGCCTGCTCACTCATAGCGAATCCTCGGGTCGAGTACGGCGTACAGGACGTCCACCACCAGGTTCGAGACCAGGTAGACCACGACGAGCACGCTGACGATGCCGACCACCAGGGGGCCGTCCTCGGTGCGGATGCCGCGGAAGAGGTTGAAGCCGACGCCGGGGATGTTGAAGACGCCCTCGGTGATGATTGCGCCGCTCATCAGGTTGCCCAGTTCGACACCGAGGAAGGTGACCACCGGGATCAGGGAGTTGCGCAGCACGTGGACGACGACGATGCGCCGCTTGACCAGCCCCTTGGACCGAGCGGTCCGGACGTAGTCCGCGCGCAGGTTCTCTGCCACCGAGGCCCGGGTGAGTCGGAGGGCGGTGGCCAGCGACAGCGAGCCGAGCACGATGCCCGGCAGCAGGAGCGCGTAGAACGTCGGGTCGGAGCCGGCGGTGGGCGGGAAGAGTTGCCACTTGACGCCCAGGAAGTACTGCGCCAGCGGCGCCAGCACGATTGTCGGGATGCCCAGCACCAGCAGGGTCAGCACCAGCGTCGAGTTGTCGAAGATGCTGGCCCGCCGGATGCCGGCGAGCACCCCGGCGGTGACGCCGAAAATGATCGCCACAGCGAGCGCGATGAGCGCGAGCCGCACGGTGACCGGCCAGGCCTGCTGGAGGATGTCACCGATGTTCCGACCGGTCAGCGACTCGCCCAGGTTGCCCTGGAGCAGGTTCTTCACGTAGTCGAAGTAGCGGTAGAAGAAGCCGCCGACGCCAGTGGCGTCCAGGTGGTACTTCTCGGTCAGGTAGGCCCGCTGCGCTGGCGTCACCGGCCGCTCACCGGCGAGCGCCTGGATCGGGTCGCTCTGCCCGGCGAATGTCAGCGCGTAGACGATCAGGGTGGTCCCGAAGAAGGCCAGGACCATCTGCAGTAGGCGCCGCAGGATGTAGCGGAACATGCTTAGCAGTCTCTCCGGAAATGTGCGAAAGGGTCGCAGGACGGCATCTCTGGTCGTACCCGAAATATCCGAGACGCGCCGTCCGGCCCGGGGGAGCCGGCGCCACCGGCGCCGGGTCCGCTGCTGCGGCCCGGCCCCGATGGTGCGGTCCGGGCCACCCGGGCTTCGACGCCCGGGTGGCCCGCACCATGGTCAGCTCAGTTGGCTGCTTCGATCTTGACGAGGTTGACCCGCTGGAACAGGTCCATCTCCACGTTCTTGACCTTGGACGAGTGGCCGAACACGTTCTCGCCGAAGCGGAGCGGGATCACCGGCATGTCCTTGGCCAGGATGTCCTCCGCCTGCTGGTACTTGGCGATCGCCTCGTCCTGCGTCTTGGCGGCGGAACCCTCCTTGACCAGCTTGTCGAACTGCGGGTTGCTGTAGCCGTAGTAGTTCGACGAGCCGTTCGTGCTGTACAGCGGGCCGAGGTAGTCCTCCATGGTCGGGTAGTCCATGACCCAACCCATCCGGAACGCACCCACCGGCGTCTTCTTCTCGACCTTGGTCAGCAGGTCGGCGAACTTCGGCTCGGCCGAGCCCACAGCGTCCACGCCCAGGTTGGCCTTGAGCTGGTTGACAGTCGCGTCGACCCAGTCCTTGTGCCCACCGTCGCCGTTGTACGAGATGACGATCTTCGACGGACCGCCGGCGGCCTGGTAGAGCTTCTTGGCCTCGGTCGGGTTGAACTCCCCGGCCTTGCCCGCGGTGTTCTCCCGGTAGCCCGGCAGGACCGGCGAGACGAAGGAACGTGCCGACGTCTGCGAACCCTTGAAGACCGACTTGGTGATCTCGTCACGGTCGATCGCCATCGAGATGGCCTTGCGCACGTCCGGGTTGCTGTAGTCCTTGTCGAACGTCGGGAACGCCAGGAACTGGAACGACGACATCGGGCTCGTCTTGTACCGGTCACCCAGGTCCGTCGGCGCGGTGCTCAGGCTCTCGGTCGGGATCGTGGGCAGCACGTCCAGGTTGTCCGCCAGGACGTCCGCGTACGCCGCGGTGAGCTGCTGGTAGATCCGGAACTCGATGTTCTTGACCTTGGGCTTGTCGCCCGGGTACGCGTCGTAGCGCTCGACGTCGATCTTGCTGTCGTGCTGCCAGGTGCCCTTCATCTTGAAGGGGCCCTGCCCGATCGGTGCCTGCTCGTAGGAGTCCTTGAGCACGCCCGGAGCCGAGAACGCGGCCTTCGGCATCGGGAAGAACGCGTTGTAGCCCAGCGTGGTCTTGAAGTCGATGTACGGGTCGGACAGCGTCGCGGTGAAGGTGAGGTCGTCGACCTTCTTCAGGCCGGACAACTCCTTGGCCTTCGGCGCCTTGCCCTGAAGGTCGGCGTACCCAGCGATCTTCTCGAAGAAGAAGTTGCTGTCCTGGCCGTTCGGGGCGTACGCGCCGTAGTTCCACGCGTTGATGTAGTCGTCGGACGTGACCTTCTCACCGTTGTGGAAGGTGAAACCGTCCTTGAGCTTGATCGTCCAGACCTTGTTGTCGGACGAGGTGATCGACTGCGCGGCGACCTCGAACGGCTTGTTCTGGGCGTCGTAGTCGACGAGCGGGCTGAACAGGCCGGCCAGCACCTGCGACCCGGACGTCTCGGTGGTGTTGGTGGGAACCAGGTGCTTCGGCTCGGCGATCTGGATGCTGACCGCCGAACTGTCACTGCCGCCGGATCCACCGTCTCCGCCGCTGCCGCAGGCCGCGAGGCCCAGCGTCACCGCGAGCGGGAGGGCGGTCCAGGCAGCGAGTCTACGAACTCGCATTGAGCCTCCTCATCTCCTCACGCTGCGCAGTCAGGCCCGACGCTGGGTTACGCTGCGCAACAAGCGGTAACGGTAGGTCGGTGGTGGACCTTCGACAACGACGCGGTTGCGGATGGGTAACGGTCCGGTGTTGCCCCCCTTGTCGTACGCCAGTGAATCTGCTAGCCGAGATCGCGTTTCCCTGCGATGAGCTGCGGAAGGTCGCGGATCTGACGGGGTGGATGGGCCCGTCTGGGTCGGCTCCGCGCCCGCTGAGGCGAAGGCGCGGTCTCCGCTGCCGAGTGTCGGTCCGTCTGGTTCGACGGTGATCGAATGCACAAGATGTGACCAAGAGTGATTAGCGCCACGTCACAGACGGTCACACGTCCGGTCGGCTGCGGCTGACAGCCCTGTTGGCGGACCGGGCGAGGTCGTCCGAATCGCGGGTGCCGGCCGTGAGACGATCAGGTCGTGACGGCGACGCTTCTGGACGGCAAGGCAACCGCAGCGGACATCAAGGACGAGCTGCGCATCCGGGTGAAGGCACTCGCGGAACGCGGCATCATCCCCGGGCTCGGCACTGTCCTCGTCGGGACGGACCCGGGCAGCCAGGCGTACGTCAACGGCAAGCACCGCGACTGCGCCGAGGTCGGCATCGCCTCGATCCGCCGCGAACTGCCGGCCGACGCCACCCAACAGCAGGTCGACGACGTGCTGGCCGAGCTGAACGCCGACCCGGCGTGCCACGGCTACATCGTCCAGTTGCCGCTGCCGGCCCACCTCGACACCCAGCGGGTCCTGGAGTTGATCGACCCGGACAAGGACGCCGACGGCCTGCACCCGGTCAACCTGGGTCGGCTCGTACTCGGCTACGACGGTCCGCTGCCGTGCACCCCACGCGGCATCGTCGAGCTGCTCCGCCGCCACGACGTGGCGTTGCGCGGTGCCACCGTCGCTGTGGTCGGCCGGGGCAACACCGTCGGTCGGCCGCTCGGCCTGCTGCTCACCCGGCGCAGCGAGAACGCCACAGTCACCCTCTGCCACACCGGCACCCTCGACCTCGCCTCGCACACCCGTGCCGCCGACATCGTCATCGTCGCTGCCGGCGTACCGGGGCTGCTCACCGCCGACATGATCAACCCGGGCGCGGTGGTGGTGGACGTCGGCATCACCCGCGTGATCGGCGCGGACGGCAAGGGCCGCTACACCGGCGACGTGGACCCGGAGGTGGCCGAGAAGGCCGGCGCGCTGGTCCCCATGCCCGGCGGCGTGGGCCCGATGACCCGGGCGATGCTGCTCAGCAACGTCGTGGAGCGCGCCGAACGGGGCTGACCGTCGCATCCGTGACGCCCGTGACGTTCACCCCATCCCGGCGATGGCCGCCGCCCCTGGCCTGTTCGGTGCCAGGATGACTGATACGGTCCGGAAAACCGACTGGTATCAGGGAGTGGGACGACCATGGGTAAGAAGGTCACTGTCGTCGGGGCTGGCTTCTACGGCTCCACCACCGCACAGCGCCTGGCCGAGTACGACGTCTTCGACACCGTCGTGATCACCGACATCGTGGAGGGCAAGCCCGCGGGTCTGGCGCTCGACCTCAACCAGTCCCGGGCCATCGAGGGCTTCGAGACCAAGGTCGTCGGCGTGACCACCGGCCCCAACGGTGAGGGCTACGAGAGCATCGAGGGCTCCGACGTCGTCGTGATCACCGCTGGCCTGCCGCGGAAGCCCGGCATGAGCCGGATGGACCTGCTGGAGACCAACGCCAAGATCGTTCGCCAGGTCGCCGAGAACGTCGCCAAGTACGCCCCGAACGCCGTCGTCATCGTGGTCTCCAACCCGCTGGACGAGATGACCGCGCTGGCCCAGCTCGCCACCCAGTTCCCCAAGAACCGGGTGCTCGGCCAGGCCGGCATGCTCGACACCGCCCGGTTCAGCAACTTCGTCGCCGAGGCGCTGAACGTGCCCGTCGCGTCCGTACGCACGCTCACCCTGGGTTCGCACGGCGACACCATGGTCCCGGTGCCGTCGAAGAGCACCGTCAACGGCAAGCCGCTGCGGGACGCGATGCCGGCCGAGCAGATCGAAGAGCTGGTCGTCAAGACCCGCAACGGTGGCGCCGAGGTGGTCGCGCTGCTCAAGACCGGTTCGGCCTACTACGCCCCGTCCGCCGCCGCCGCCCGGATGGCGAAGGCCGTCGCCGAGGACTCCGGCGACGTCATGCCGGTCTGCGCCTGGGTCGACGGCGAGTACGGCATCTCCGGTGTCTACCTGGGTGTCGAGGCCGAGATCGGCGCCGAGGGCGTCAAGCGGGTCGTCGAGACCGATCTGGACGCCGACGAGCGCGCCAGCCTCCTGGAGGCCGCCGAAGCCGTCCGCGCCAAGCAGGGCGACATCTCCAGCATGTAGTTCCCCCCGAACCACCGCTCCACCGAAGGGCGCGCCGGCAACCGGCGCCCGTACCCCGCCGGGCTCGGCCGGCCAGCCGCGGAGCTGGACCCGCGCACTGACGCTCTCTGCGCGGACGCGGCGAAGCTTCGGC
>NZ_JBEXYP010000016.1:0-115483 GCF_040630995.1 Micromonospora sp. NPDC005710
CCTCGCGGCACGCCTCGGCCAGCACCCACCCACCCAACTGGACGATGAGGCCGGTCTCCTCGGCCAACCCGATGAAGCTGTCCGGCCGCAGCACCCCCAGCTCCGGGTGCCGCCAGCGGACCAGGGCCTCCACGCCGACCAGACTGCCGTCGCGCAGCGACGTCAGGGGCTGGTAGTCGAGGTAGAACTCACCCCGCTCCAGCGCGGCCGGAATGGCCGCGGAGAGCGCGTAGCGGGCCAGCTCCTGCTGGTTGCGTTCGGCGTCGTAGAGCGTCCAGCGCGCGCCACCGGCGGCCTTCGCCCAGTGCAGGGTGCTGTCGGCGGCCCGCATCAGGTCGGTGGGGTTGGCTCCAGCCACCTGGCGCTCGACGATGCCGAGGCTCGCCGAGATCTGCAACTCGTGCCCGTCGACAAGCGCCGGGGTGCGGATCGCGGCGAGCGCGGTCTCGGCCACCGCGACCATGTCGTCGGTGCCGGCCGTGCGTTCCACCAGGATGACGAACTCGTCGCCGCCGAGCCGGGCCACCAGGTGCTCACCCATGGCCTTACGCAGCCGTTCCGCCACGGTGGCCAGCAGCAGGTCACCGATCTGGTGACCCAGGGTGTCGTTGACCACCTTGAAGCGGTCCAGGTCGAGGAAGCACACCCCGACCCGCTGCGAGCCCCGACCCGGCTCGTTGAGCGCGGCGGCGAGCCGTTCGGTGAACAGCGTCCGGTTGGGCAGGCCGGTGAGCGGGTCGTGGGTGGCCTGGTGCCGGAACCGGGCCTCGCTGGCCCGCAGCGCCCGCTCGGCCTGGGTGCGGGCCCGCATCGCGGCGCGACGGATCGACTCCTGTTCGTCGAGGGTCCGGTCGCGCAGCGCGCGGGCGTAGCCGGTCGCCACGGCCGCCAGCAGGCGGGCCATCCGGTCCTCGACGTCCTCGGCCACCAACCCCAGGTCGCGCACCAGGCGCAACTGGATGACCTCGACGGTACGACCCAGCCCTTCGGCGGAGGCGATGTGCGCGGCGACCAACTCGGCACCGACCCGGTGCCCGGCCCGCAGGTCGAACGGCTCGGTGAGCAACGCGCCGGCCAGTTGCCCGGTGAGCCGGTCCAGCAGGGACTCCAACTGGGCCTGGGTCATCGGCAGGTAGCTGGTGCCGGAAACCGCCTTCGCCCACGCCCGGGCGAACGTCCCCGGGTAGGGGGCCGCCCCGGGCGACTCAGTCACCGAGGCGCCCGACGCCGCCCATGAAGACCGCACGCTCGGCGTCCTCCGCGCTCTCCGGAGTGTCCGGTCGCCACTCGGGCACCCACACCACGCCGGGGTCGAGCAGCTCGAACCCGTCGAACAGGGCGGTCAGTTCGGCGCGGCTGCGCACCGACAGCGGGCTGTCGGTGCGCTGGTAGACCCGCTCGGCCTCGGCGCGTTCGTCCTCGCTGCGCCCGTCGTCGCTGGCCTGTGACAGCACCAGGTAGCTGCCGGGCGCCAACGCGTCCCGCAGCGTCCGCAGCAGCTCCGCCGGGCGGTCGTCGTCGGAGACGAAGTGCAGGACGGCCACGACCATCACTGCCACCGGTTGGCTCAGATCGAGCAGCTTGCGGACGTCCGGATGGGCCAGGATGGCCTCCGGGTTGCGCAGGTCCTCCTGCACCACGGCGGCCTGTTCGTTGCCGGCGAGGATCTCGCGGCTGTGCGCCACCGCCACCGGGTCGACGTCCACATAGACCACTCGCGACTGCGGATCGAGCTGCTGGGCGATCTCGTGCACGTTGCCGACGGTCGGGATGCCCGACCCGATGTCGAGGAACTGCCTGATCCCGGCGTCGGCGAGGTGGTGCACGGCCCGGCGCAGGAACGCCCGGTTGGCCTGGGCCATCAACGGTGCCTCGGGCACCGCGGCGACCATCGCCTGCGCCGCCGCCCGGTCGGCGGCGAAGTTGTGTGAGCCGCCGAGATAGTAGTCGTACATCCGCGCGACGCTCGGGCGCTCGATGTCGATGGTGTCGGGTGCCCAGTCCGGCCGCTGCATGCGTTTCACCCCTCGAATCCGCGACGCGGGCAACATCGCCCGCGCGGGTATTGTGCACCCGCCACGCACGCCAGACCATAGCGCGCCGAAGGTTGCCCGCCGACGTCGGTCGATACGCGACGGCCCGCACCGGCCGAAGCTGGCGCGGACCGTCGGTCGCGACGTCCCGCTCGACGAGCGGGAGGCAGATCAGAACTTCGGCGCGTCCGGTGCCTCGAGCAGGCCGAGCCGGAGTGCGGTCATCAGGGCCTGAGCCCGGTTGGCCGCGCCGAGCTTCTCGTAGAGCTTGGAGATGTGCGTCTTCGCCGTCGACTCGCTGACGAACAACTGCTTGGCGATGCCCGCCACGCTCATGCCGTCGGCGAGCAGCCGCAGCACCTGCCCCTCCCGCGGCGACAACTGCGGGCCGGACGGGGCGAGCCGGCGCTTCATCGCCTCGGCCAGGTCGGCCGCGGTGAACGCGCTGGGGGAGGAGGCGGCGTGCCGTGCTGCGGCAACCACCTCGTCGGCCGGGGCGGTCTTCGGCACGAAGGCGCTCGCGCCGGCCTCCAGGGCACCGAAGAGCTGGTCGTCGCCGGCGTACATGGTCAGCACCACGATGCCCATCGACGCGCTGGACTTGCGCAACGCGCGGGTTGCCTCCAGGCCGCTGCCGTCGGGCAGGCGCAGATCCATGATCACTACGTCCGGCTGCAAGGCGCCGGCCTGGCGTACCCCCTCCGCCGCCGTGGCCGCCTCACCGACGACCTCGAACTGACGGTCGCGCTCGAAGGCGTGCCGCAAACCCTTGCGAATCAGGTCATGATCGTCGACAAGGAGGACCTTGGTACGGGTGGCCGGTATCGGACTTGTGGTCATCCTCGGGTTACTCCCCTTCTGGTGCTGCGCTGCCGCGCACGTTATCGCGCCGGGCCGAGGTGCCGAGAACCACCGCCACGGTCGTGCCGCTGGGTTGCCGCGGCCTGATCTCCAACCGGCCCCGGATACGTTCCGCCCTCTCGGCCATGATCGCAAGACCGTACCGCCCGTCCGGGCGCTGGTCAGCCATCCCCTGACCGTCATCCGACACTTCTATTTGCGCGTACGGCGGGTCGACCTCACACGTGACCCACAGATTCGACGCTCCGGCGTGCTTGCGCGCGTTGGTCACCGCCTCCTGCGCGATGCGCAGCAACTCGGCCTCGGTGGCGGCCGGCAGCCGGGCGGTGGACTCGTCCAGCGAGAGGTGTACGCGCAGCCCGCCGGACGCGCCGACGGTGCGCGCGTACTCGGCGATGGCAGCGGCCAACCCGCCCTGCCGGTCCACCTCGCTGCGCAGCTCGAAGAGGCTGAGTCGCAGCTCCTGGATCACCCGGGTCACCTCGCCGCGCAGCGTACGCAGGGCCTCGGCGGTCTCGTCGGCATCGTCGAAGACGGTGGCCAGGGCGTTGTCGATGCCGTAGCCGACCATCACCAACTCCTGCGCCACCCCGTCGTGAATCTCCCGGGCCAGCCGCTGCCGCTCCTCGTTCGTGGCGAGCGAGCGCACCTCGTCGAAGAGCAGCGCCGCCTCCAGCCGCAGCGCGGCCGGGCGGGTCAGCGCTGTCACCCGGGACACCACCGGTGGCGGGTACGCGTGCGCGGCGTCGGCCTCCAGCACCACCAGCCCCACCGTGCGTACCCCGGCGACCAGCGGAATGATCAGTGCGGACACGTCGCCGCCGCGGTGCGAGCGGGACTGTGACCGGGCGGCAGTGGTGGCCTGCTGGGTGGCCCACGCGTCGGCGATCGCGGAGTCCGCGTCGAGCGTCGTCTCCCAGTCCACCCGGTCGACGCCGGCCTGGGCGAGCACCACGAGCCGACCGCCGCCGCTGGCCGAGAGCACCGCGCCCCGGTCGGCGCGGGCCACGGTGCGCAGTTCCTCCAGCAGGTGCTCGGAGATGCCGCCCGGGTCCAGGGTCGCCCCGGGAAGCTGCCGGGCGACCGTCCGCAGTTGGGTCAGCAGCCGGGTGGCCTCGGCGTACGGCTGGGGTTTGCCCTCACCGCGGACCGCCATCACCCGGTGCAGCGTGCCGGCGGCGTAGAGCCCCAGCGCCGCCAGGATCAGCCACTGCGCGCAGACCGCGAGGTAACCCGGCTGGCCGAGCTGGAGCCCACCGTCGACCTGGGTCAGCGCGCCGCTGAGCAGCAGGGTGGCGGCGGTGACCACGAGCAGCGCGGCGCCCTCCGGGAAGCGGCGGCGCAGCGCGGTGACCGTCACCGGGACCGCCAGGTAGGGCAGCACCGCCGACGCGCCCAGCCCGTCGACGGTGCCGCCGATGGACGCCACCGCGGCGACGTGGCTCGCGGCCAGCCCCAGCACCACCACCTCGGCCACCCGGCTCAGCGGGCCGACCAGCCGGTGTTGCGGTGCCAGCAGCGACGGGAGCCCAGCCACCGCCAGCAACGCGATCCACCACAGTTGGGTGACGTCGCGGGTGGCGAACAGGGTCAGGACGGCGACCAGCGCCAGCATCACCAGGCGGGCGGCCGCGGCGAGGGGATGCGGGTGCGGAGCGGTTGCTGTGGATGCGGGCACGTGACGGATGGTAGTCAGCCTCGGTAGATATCGGCGATCTCCGCCGCGTACGTCTTGTGGACAACCTGGCGCTTGACCTTGAGCGACGGGGTCAGCTCGCCGGTCGCCTCGGTGAAGTCGTGGGGCAGGACCCGGAACACCTTTATCGCTTCGGCCTTCGACACGGCCTGGTTCGCGGTGTCGATCGCGGCCTGGATCTCCTTGCGGAGGCCCTCGTGCTCGCGCAACTGCTCGATGGAGCTGTCGGGGGGCAGTCCGGCGCTCTCCAGCCAGGTGGGCAGCGCCTCCTCGTCGACTGTGACGAGCGCCGCGATGAACGGCTGCCGGTCACCGACCACGACGCACTGGCTGATCAACGGGTGGGCCCGGACCAGGTCCTCCAGCACCGCCGGGGCGACGTTCTTGCCGCCGGCGGTGACGATCAGCTCCTTCTTGCGGCCGGTGATGCTCAGGTAGCCGTCGGAGTCGAGCTGGCCCAGGTCGCCGGTGCGGAACCAGCCGTCGGCGCTGATCGTCTCGGCGGTGGCGGTCTCGTTGCCCCAGTACCCCTGGAAGACCAGCTCACCGGAGATCAGGATTTCGCCGTCGTCCTCGATCCGCACCGTCACGCCGGGCAGCGGGCGGCCGACGCTGCCCATCCGGGTGCCGGTGGGCAGGTTCGCCGCGGCGGCGGGCGAGGTCTCGGTGAGGCCGTAGCCCTCCAGGACCGTCACGCCGATGCCCCGGTAGAAGTGGCCGAGCCGGGCGCCGAGTGGCGCGCCGCCGGAGATCGCGTCCCGGCAGCGTCCGCCGAGCGCGGCGCGCAGCTTGCGGTAGACCAGCCGGTCGAAGACCACATGCTGGGCGCGTAACCCCAGGCCCGGACCGCCCGGGGCCTCCAGCGCCTCGCTGTACGCGATGGCGACCTGCTCGGCGCGGGCGAAGATGCCGCCCTTGCCGTCCGCCTCGGCCTTCTGCTTGGCGGCGTTGTAGACCTTCTCGAACACCCGGGGTACGGAGAGCACGAACGTCGGCCGGAACGCCTGCAACTCGGCGACCAGGTTCTTGGTGTCGGCGCAGTGCGCCATGGTGGCCCGCGCCTGGACGACACCGATCTGGATGAGTCGGGCGAAGGCGTGCGCCAGCGGGAGGAAGAGCAGGGTGCTCGCGCCGGCGTTGAACAGGTTCGGCAGCACCGGCACCGCGTTGGCGATGTCGGCGTACATGTTGCGGTGGGTGAGCACGCAGCCCTTGGGCCGGCCGGTGGTGCCGCTGGTGTAGATGATGGTGGCCAGATCGTCGGCGCGCACGGCCTTGCGCCGGCGCTCGACCTCGGCCAGCTCGACGGTGGCGCCGGCACCGACCAGCTCGTCGACCCCACCCCTGTCGATCTGCCAGACCTGGCCCAGCTCGGGCAACCGGTGCCGGGCGCCGGCGATCAGGGCGGCGTGCGCCTCGGTCTCGACCACCACGGCCACCGCGTTGGAGTCCTCGAGGATCCAGGTGGCCTGCTCGGCGCTCGACGTCTCGTAGATCGGCACTGTCACCGCGCCGACGGTCCAGATGGCGTAGTCGAGCAGCGTCCACTCGTAGCGGGTGCGGCTCATCAACCCGACCCGGGCACCGGGCTCGATACCGGCGGCGATCAGCCCGCGGGCCACGGCGGCCACCTCGTCGCGGAACTGGAGGCAGGTGACGTCGGTCCACTCGGTGACGGCGCCGTCGAGGGTCGGGGTCGGGCGGGCGAACTGGACGGCGTCGGGCGCGACTTCGGCGTTGTCCCAGACCGGATCGGTGAGGTTGGCCGCGTCGCCAACGGTGACGATCGGTGGGACGGAGAACTCGCGCACCTGCACTCCTTCGTGCTCGCACTGGCCGGGCTGGCCGCCGCCGTGGGCGCCGGCTGTGTCGAAACCTACCCGGCGGGCGGTCCGGGTGAGACAACCAGGAGGCGGGTAGCCTCCCCCCATGGCGGACTCCTCCACCCAGTCGATCATCATCGGCGCCGCACCGGATCGGGTGACGGCGGTCATCTGCGACTTCGCGCGCTACCCGGAGTGGACCGACGCGGTGCGTCGCGCCGAGGTCGTCGAGGAGTACGAGGACGGGTACCCCAGTCAGGTGCATTTCACCATCGACGCCGGGGTGATGGCCGACGAGTACGTGCTCGCCTACGAGTACGCCGAGGACCTGTCCCGGATCGAGTGGCACCTGGTCGCCCCCTCGAAGATGCAGAAGGCCCAGCGCGGTTCGTACGACCTGGTGGGTAGCCCGGACGGCAGCACCACGGTGACCTACACGCTGGAGGTCGACCTGTCGGTCGGCATGCTCGGGATGTTTCGGCGCAAGGCCGAGAAGATGATCATGGACACCGCGTTGAAGCAGCTCAAGCGCCGGGTAGAAGCAACCGGTGCGGCGCAGTGACGTGTCCGGTGGCACGGTAGAGGAGCCGACGGTGGGCGGAACGGATCCGGGTTCGGCCCGGGAAGAAGCAGAGCGGCTGGTCGCCACCCTGCTGGCGGGAGCACGACTGGCCTCCGCCGGCTCGGCGGGCGGCGCGTTCGGCTCGTTGGGCGGGATGCTGTCCGGTGTCCTCGGTCACAGCACGGGCCCGGACACGCGCTCCGGCACCGCTGGTGCTTTCGCCACCGGTTCGGCCGAATGCTGCGTCTGCCCGGTCTGTCGGGGCATCGCCGCGTTGCGGGACCCGAGTCCGGAATTCGCCGAACGCCTCGCCACCGGCGCCGGCGACCTC
Organism: Micromonospora sp. NPDC005710; assembly: GCF_040630995.1. Classification (NCBI taxonomy): domain Bacteria; kingdom Bacillati; phylum Actinomycetota; class Actinomycetes; order Micromonosporales; family Micromonosporaceae; genus Micromonospora; species Micromonospora sp. NPDC005710. The sequence continues at coordinate 7,307 of NZ_JBEXYP010000016.1, forward strand.
GCCGCCGGGGTCGCCAGCCTGCTCCGGGCGTTCTCCCCGGTCGAACCGTCCGCGTCGGGTCCCGGCGAGCCGACCACCTCAACGACCGGTTCGTCGGCGCCGACGCCCCCGGCGAGCACCGACGACGTGCTGCCCGAACCATCACCGAGCGCCCCACCCACCACGACCGGCGACACCCACGTGTGGCGCGATGCCACCCGTACCGGGCATGATTCTCAGCCGGCGCCGGAGCGGGATGTCTGGTCGGTCGCCACCCGGACGGCGGACCCACTCGCCCCGGCCGCCGTACCACCCGTCGACGAGGCCGGGTCGGCGACCGTACCGGCACCGACCACCCGTCCCGTGGTGCCCGCCTCGCGGGTGCCCGATGACGCCGACGCGGAAGCATCGGGCGACGGCGCCTGAGCGCGGGACCTTCCGACCCGGACCGGCACTGGGCCGGAACCTGGGGCCGGACAGCACAGCAGAGGGGGGCGGTAGCGGTGACGCTGACCATCGGAGTCGACGTCGGTGGCACGAAGGTGGCCGGCGGTGTCGTGGACGACACCGGCGCGGTCCTCGTGCAGACCCGACGGGACACTCCCGCCGATGACGTCGCCAAGACCCGCGACGTCATCATCGAGCTGGTCGGCGAGCTTGCTGCCGGGCGGACCATCGAGGCCGTCGGCATCGGCGCGGCCGGTTGGATCGACGCCAGCCGTTCGAACGTGCTCTTCGCCCCCAACCTGGCCTGGCGGGACGAACCGCTGCGCGAGTACGTCAGCGAGGCCGTCGGTGTGCCGGTGATCGTGGAGAACGACGGGAACGTCGCCGCGTGGGCCGAGTTCCGCTACGGCGCGGCCCGCGACGCCGACGATTCAATGATCATGTTCACCATCGGCACCGGCGTGGGCGGCGGCATCGTCCTCGGTGGTGACCTGATGCGCGGCGCGCACGGCATCGCCGCCGAGCTGGGCCACATGCTGGCCGTGCCGGACGGGCACCAGTGCGGCTGCGGCCGGCTCGGCTGCATCGAGCAGTACGCCAGCGGCAGCGCCCTGGTGCGGTTCGCCCGGGCCGGCGCCCGGCAGGAGCCCAACCGGGCCACCGCCCTGCTGAAGCTCGCCGGCGGTGAGGCCGAGGCGATCACCGGCCCGATGGTGACCGCCGCCGCGCAGGGCGGCGACCCGGTCTCCGCCGAGGCGTTCGCCCAGATCGGCAGGTGGCTGGGCACCAGCCTCGCCGACATGGCGCAGATCCTCGACCCGCAGACCCTCGTGGTCGGCGGCGGGGTGATCGACGCCGGTGACCTGCTGCTCGGGCCGACCCGCCGCTCGTACCTCGACGCGCTCGCCCAGCGTGGTCGCCTGCCGGTGGCCCAGGTGCTCCCGGCGGAGCTGGGCAACAGCGCCGGAGTGATCGGCGCCGCCGACCTGGCCCGCCGGATCTGAGGCGGTCCGGGATGGGTGTGCCGCTGCGCGTGGTGTCGTACAACATCCACAGCCAGCGCGACGACACCGCCGCGCTGGCGGCGGTGGTCCGGGCCGCGACACCTGACGTGGTGATCGTGCAGGAGGGGCCGCGCCGGTTCCGGTGGCGGCAGAAGTCCGCCACGCTGGCCGAGTCGTTCGGCCTGGTCGTGGTAGCGGGTGGGCTGCCCGCCCTGGGCAACCTGCTCCTGACCAGCCTGCGGGTCCAGGTGCTGGCCACCCACTGTCAGCGCTTCCCGCTCACCCCCGGGCGGCACCTGCGCGGCGCCGCGTACGCCGACTGCCGCGTCGGCGGCGCACGGTTCACCCTCGCCGGCTCGCACCTGTCCACCGACCCGGCCGAGCGGCCGTCCCAGGCCGCCGAGTTCAAGCGTGGCCTGGACGCGGCGACGAGCCCGGTGCTGGCCGGGGCGGACCTCAACGAGGGCCCGGACGGGCCCGCCTGGGCCACCGTGTCGCGCGGGTTGACCGACGCCGCGGTGGCGGCCGACCGGGCCGAGCGCCTCACCTACTCCTGCGCCGACCCGCGCCGACGCATCGACGCGCTCTTCGTCGACCCGCGGATCACAGTCGTCGACTACGACGTGGTGGACACTCCGCAGACCCGCCGGGCCAGCGACCACTTCCCGGTCCTGGTCGACCTGCTGCTGCCCACCGACGGCTGACACACCGACGTCGGCCGAGCGTCGACGCGTCCGGCCCAGGACTGGACATCCGGCCCGGTTGTGGAGAGGATTTCGCGGCGACCGGCACGCCTGCCGTACCAAAAGGAGATGTCCCCGGTGTCCACCTCCACCGACCACGGCCGGCCCGACCCGGAGGCGACCTCGCCCGCGGCGAACAGCGAGGGCCGCCCGGTCTCCGACCGGGGTGACACGGTCTGCGTCATCGGGGCCGGGGCCAGCGGGCTGGCAGCCATCAAGAACCTGCGCGAACACGGGTTCGGTGTGGACTGCTACGAGCGGGAGACGGGCGTCGGCGGCGCCTGGAACTGGCGGCACGACCGCAGCCCGGTGTACGCGAGCACCCACCTGATCTCGTCGAAGCCGTTCACCCAGTTCCCCGACTTCCCGATGCCGGACTCCTGGCCGGACTACCCGCACCACGGTCAGGTGCTGTCCTACTTCGAGAAGTACGCCGACCACTTCGACCTGCGCTCGCACATCTGGTTCGGCACCGAGGTGATCCGGGTCGAGCCCGTCGAGGGGGACCGGTGGGACGTGACCACCCGTTCCACCGGCGGGTACGGCCCCGAACGCACCGCCCGGTACGCCGCCGTGGTGATCGCCAACGGCCACAACTGGTCGCCGAAGCTGCCCCGCTACGAGGGCCTCGAACAGTTCCGTGGCGAGATCATGCACGCCTCGTCCTACAAGGACCCGGCGCAGTTGCGCGGCAAGCGGGTGCTCGTGGTCGGTGCCGGCAACACCGGCTGCGACATCGCCGTCGAGGCCGCCCAACAGGCGTCGCGCTGCTGGCACTCCACCCGTCGCGGCTACTGGTACGCGCCGAAGTACGTCCTCGGTCGCCCCGCCGACCAGGTGAACGACACCCTGTTGGCGCTGCGGGTGCCGCTGCGGGTGCGGCAGTGGCTCTACCACTGGACGTTGCGCCTGACCGTCGGCGACCTGACCCGCTTCGGCCTGCCCAAGCCCGACCACCGGGTGTACGAGACGCACCCGATCGCGAACAGCCAGCTCGTCTACTACGTGGGCCACGGCGGCATCGGCCCGGTTCCGGACGTCGCCCGGTTCCACCCGTACGCGGTGGAGTTGGCCGACGGCCGCGAGATCGACCCCGAGGTGGTCGTCTTCGCCACCGGCTACCTGCCGCGCTTCGAGTTTCTCGACGCGTCGGTGTTCTCCGACAGCGCGGGCGCGGGCCGGCCCACGCTGTGGCTCAACGCGTTCACCCCGGGGCACCCGACGTTGGCGGTCGCCGGCCTGCTGCAACCGGACTCCGGGCTGTTCACCCTGTCGCACTGGCAGATGGTCCTCTTCGCCCGACTGCTCCAGGCCCGTCGGGACCGGCCGGAACGGGCCGCCGCGTTCGCGTCCCGGGTGCGCGACCGGGCCGGGGAGCGGTACTCCGGGCCGGTCAAGGAAAGCAGCCGGCACTGGTTCGAGGTCGGGCACGCCGACTATCTGCGCGCCATCCAGCGCGCCCTTGTCGAGCTGGAGGGCAAGTGATCCGCCGGCGTCGCGAACGAGAGGCAGACCAGTGAGTGAGCTGCGGATCATGCGGGGGCGGGAGTGGTCCCGCCCGGTCCGGCCGGCCCGGCGGGAGGTGCTCAGCGCGGTTCCCGAGCTGGAGGAGGGGCGTCCGCCGCTGCTCTTCGTGCCCGGGTTCGGGCACGGCGCGTGGGCGTTCGCCGAGCACTGGCTGGGTCACGCGGCGTCGCGGGGGTTCCCGGCGTACGCGGTGAGCCTGCGCGGGCACGGTGGCAGCGAGCCCGCGCCGGAGGCGACGCTGCGGGCGTACGCCCACGATGTGGTCCAGGTGGCGGCGAGCCTGCCGCGGCAGGCGGTGCTGGTGGGGCACGGTGCCGGGGCCCTGGTGGTGGCGCACGCGTTGGCCCGCTACCCGGCGCGCGGCGCGGTGCTGGTGGCCCCGGTCTTCGGCGGATGGGGAGTGCTGGGCGCGGCGTTGCGCCGTAACCCCGGCGGGACGCTGCCGGCCGTGTTCGGCGGGCCGTTGCGGCTCAACCGGGGGCAGTTGTTCAGCCGCGAGCTGCCCGACGAGGACGCCCGGCGGTACGTCGGACGCCTCGGACGGGCGGGTCGGCGGGCGCAGTGGGCGCTGCTGGGTGAGCCGGAGGCCGAACCGGCAGTGGGTGCGCCCCCGGTGCTGGTGCTGGGCAGCCCGGACGACCGGGTGGTGCCGGCGTCGACGCTGACCCGGGTGGCCCGCCGGTACGGGTCGGCGCCGCTGCTCTTCCCCGGGATGGGCCACGACCTGATGCTCGACGCGCGGTGGGCGGAGCCCATCGACGCGATCCTGGACTGGTTGGAGAAGGAGCCCGCGGCGCACTGAGCGGCCGGGTTACGGCGGTCAGCCCCCGCTCGGCTGGACGGCCGGGCTGCTGCCGGTCGGGGTGGCCGGCCGGGGCACCTGGGCGGTGCCGTCAGGGCCGGCGTCGGTGCTGGTCAGGCGACCGACCAGGGCGCCGCCCTCGTCCAGCGCGCGCAGGTAGGAGCGGGCCCAGGCCCGGATGTCGTGCTGGAGCAGGTGGGCACGCATGGCCCGCATCCGCTCGGTGGTGTCGGCCGGGTCGGCCCGCAACGCCGACCGCAGACCCTGCTTGAGCCCCTCCAGGTCGTGCGGGTTGACCAGGTACGCCTGGGACAGCTCGGCGGCGGTGCCGGCGAACTCGCTGAGCAGCAGAGCACCGGTGTCGTCGACCCGCGCGGCCACGTACTCCTTGGCGACCAGGTTCATTCCGTCGCGCAACGGCGTCACCGCCATCACGTCGGCCACCCGGTAGAGCGCGGCCAGCTCGGCGCGGTCGAAGGGCTGGGTGAGGTAGTGGATCGCCGGCTCGCCGACCCGGCCGAACTCGCCGTTGATCCGGCCGACCTCGCGTTCGATGCGCTCGCGCAGGATCTGGTACTGGCCGACACGTTCCCGGCTCGGCATGGCGACCTGCACCAACACCGTGTCGCGGACCTTGACGTCGCCGCTGGCCAGCAACTCGCTGTATGCCTTGAGGCGCTGCTCGATGCCCTTCGTGTAGTCCATCCGGTCCACGCTGAGGATGACCTGCCGGGGGTCGCCGAGGTCCTGACGGAGCCGGTGGGCCCGAGCGGCCACGTCCGGTCGGTCGGCGAGCGCGGCCATCTCGGCGGTGTCGATGGAGACGGGGAACGCGCCGATGCGGACGACCCGGTCGTCGATGCCGATCCGCCGGTCGGTGGCCGGCAGCTCCAGCACCCGGGTGACGAGTTGGGCGAAGTTGTGCGCGGCCTGCACCCGTTGGAAGCCGACCAGGTCGGCGCCGAGCATGCCGCGCAGCAGTTCGGCGCGGCGGGGCAGCTGCATGAAGAGTTCCGGCGGCGGGAACGGCACGTGCAGGAAGAACCCGATGCGCAGGTCCGGGCGGAGCTCGCGCAGCAGCCCGGGGACCAGTTGCAGGTGGTAATCCTGCACCCAGACCACCCCGCCCGGCTCGGCGACGTCCGCGGTCGCCTCGGCGAAGCGCTGGTTGACCCGCTGGTACGCCTCCCACCAGCGGCGGTGGTGCTGCGGCTGCTCCACGGAGTCGTGGTAGAGCGGCCACAGGGTCGCGTTGGCGAACCCCTCGTAGTGGTCGCGCAGGTCTTCCGCGCTGAGCGCGACGGTGTGCATCCGTACGCCGTCCACGTCCGGCAGTGCGGGGGCCGCCCCGGTGCCACCGGCCCAGCCGACCCAGGTCGCCGGGGTGTGTCGCAGGAGCGGGTGCAGGGCGCTGACCAGCCCACCTGGGCTGCGTCGCCACTCGCAGGCCCCGTCGGGGGCCTGGTTGTCGTCGATGGGGAGGCGGTTGGCCACCACCACGAGAGAACTCTGTCGCATCTCGGGCATTCCGATCAGCAGAGGACTGACCGCCGCGAGCAAGGAAAACCGGTCAGTCAGCGGGGGAAGTGACGTACAGCGGTATTCCTACTGACAGTAAGTTACACCACTGTTACGCGCCCGGCGGGGCACCGTCGTCCCGGGATGCGGGCCGACCTCAGACGACGGCGCCGTTGTCCGGGTCGTCCTCGTCCTCGTCGCCGGGACGCAGCCGCCAGATGAGCGTGACGAAGCCGGCCAGGATGCCGGTGAACCCGAAGAGCGTGACCGCCGAGCGGTCGATCGGGAGCAGCCACGGGAAGAGGAACAGCACGAACCCGACGACCACCCCGAGCACGCCGATCACCGCGTACTTGCTGACCCTGGGCAGCGGTGGCGGCGGCGGTGGGTGGTAGCCCTCGTCGTCCTCGTCGTCGGGCAGGTCGGCACCGAAGGTGTCCAGCCCGTCCAGCAGCGACGGCTCGTCCGGTCGGGTGCCGCGCCCCACGGAGATGCCGGAGATGTCCGTCGCGGACGGCAGCCGACGAACGTCGGTGGCGGTCGGACCCGGCTCGTCGGCGCCGGAGCGGGTCAGCGGCCCGGAGGGCGACTCGTCCCGCGAATCCCGTTCGTCGACGTCCTCCAGGGCGGGCCAGGGACGGTCACCGGGAGTGGCGGCGGTGTGGAAACCGGCCACGATCCGCGCCCACTCGGCGTCGATGTCCGGTTCGTCGCGAGCCGGCGGCTGCTCCGGCGAGGTCTCGTCGGAGAGCTGCGTCAGGTAGTCCCGCGCGGTGGTCAGATGCGAACGGTCGACGTAGAGCCGGTCGACCGGCCGGGCCGGAACGGTGGTGGTGCGGGTGACCGGGTTGAGGTCGGCGGAGGGCTGGAGGTAGGCGGCGATCCCGCCGGCGGCCAGCACGTCGAGCAGGTGCTCACCGACGCGCGGATCGACATCGCCGACGACGGCGTACTCGTTCGCGTCGAGCCCGTTGTCCCGCCGTCCCCGACGGGCCCCACCCGCTGACACCCGGACATCCCCCTTCAACGCGCCTTCCGGCGCGGCCACCGCTGCCCTTCGGCGCCAGTCCGCACGCCGTGCTCTGAATCGTGACACGTCAGGGCACGGTTCCGGGAGTGCGTTGTGTCGCGTCTTCCAAAGTCACTGCTGCTCCCGCAGGTCGCGGCGGGCCTCCTTTGTCCGTTCTTGCGCGACAAGTGCGATCTCGGTGACCGTTGGCAGCGGGGCGAGTCCGTTGTGGTGAGAGCGCCCGCTTCGTAGGCTCGGCGGCAACGACGGCTGGCGCTGTCGCGGGCACACCACGGGAAAGGACGCCGGTGCTCTACTGGCTGCTGAAGTACGTCATCCTCGGTCCGCTGCTCAAGCTGATCTTCCGCCCGCAGGTGGAGGGTCTGGGCAACGTGCCGGCGACCGGCCCGGTGATCCTGGCGAGCAACCACCTCTCCTTCTCCGACTCGATCTTCACACCGTTGATCACCGCTCGGAAGGTCACCTTCGTCGCCAAGGCCGAGTACTTCACCGGCAAGGGCATCAAGGGCTGGCTGACCAAGATGTTCTTCGTCGGCACCGGCACGATCCCGGTGGATCGCTCCGGCGGCCGGGCCGCGCGGGCCGCCCTGGATACCCAGTTGCAGGTGCTCCGGGCCGGGGGAGTGGCAGGCATCTACCCCGAGGGCACCCGCTCCCCGGACGGGCGGCTCTACCGGGGCAAGACCGGCGTGGCCCGGCTCGCCCTGGAGAGCGGCGCGGTGGTGGTGCCGGTCGCGATGCTCAACGCCGACGAGATCCAGCCGCCGGGCAAGATCATCCCCAGGATCGACCGGGTGAAGATCAGGTTCGGGGCACCGCTGGACTTCTCCCGCTACGCCGGCCTGGCAGGCGACCGGTTCGTCGAGCGCGCCGTCACCGACGAGATCATGTACGAGTTGATGGAACTCTCCGGTCGGGAGTACGTCGACGTCTACGCCCAGAAGCTCAAGCAGCCCGCCCCTGCGCCGCTGGCCGCCTGACCGGGGCCGGGCCGGCCCGGTGAGCGGTCAGGGCAGGCGGAGCAGGGCCGGGGCGTGGTGCCGGGTGGCGAAGTCCTGCAGACGCGCGCGGGTCGCCTCGGCGGCCGGTGGGTCGACCTCGGCCAGCGGACCGATCGCCAGCGCCAGGGTGATGACCTCGTCGGTCACGTCTGTCATCCGGGCGTAGCTCGTCGCCGCCGAGCGCAGCAGGCTCGCCGCCGTCGAGGCGTCACCGGCGTGCCGGGCCAGCGTGGCGTCGGCGACCTGACCCGCGGCCCGAGCCCACGGGGTCGTCCGCGGAGCCCGGTCGAGCAACCGCCGGACCAGCCGGGCGGCGTCCGCGCCGAGCACCCCGGCGACGTGCCCGACGGCCGGCACCCACTCCGCGAACGGGATCATCCGGGTCCGTCGCCAGTCCTCGTCCAGTTCGGTGAGCAGCGCCATCGCCTCGTCCCGGCGACCCTGCACGGCCCGACACAGCGCCGCGTGCGCCAGGGTGGAGCGCAGCACCCGGTGGAACCCGCTGCGCCGCGCCGCCAGCAGCGCCTGCTCGACCAGGTTCCCGGTCGCCCCCTCCGCCCCCGCAGCCTCGTCCGCCCCCACTGGCGAGACCAGCTCGGCCCCGGCCAGCCCGCGCATCCAACCCGAGACCGCCACGATGTGCAGATCCCACTCGGCGGTCGGCCGTCGGGTCGACTCCGCCGCCATCGCCAGCGCCGCCGTCCAGTCACCCGCGTAGTACGACCGCGCCCACTGGTCCTCGAAGCTCGTGGCCAGGCTGTGCTCGCCACCCAGGTCGAGGGTGAGCTGCTCGTCGACCAACCGGGCCGAGCCGGCCAGGTCACCCTCCTCCTGCAACGCCCAGGCCAGGTTCTGCACCGCCCGGCGCCGACTCGTCAACCGCTCCACCCGGCAGTGCTCGGTCACCTCCGCCAGCTCCGGAAAGGCCGAGGCGGAGCCGGCCAGGTAACGCGCCACGGCCAGGGTGATCCGCGCGTTGGCCTGGACCTCGCGCAGTTGCAGCCGCTCGGCGAGCAACTCCGCCGCCCGCGCCGCGCTGCACGCCGGCTCGGTCTCCGCGTTCAGCATGTGCACCCGGGCCAGTTCCAGCAGGGCGCCCGCCTTCTCCTGACTGTCCGGCAGGTCGCTGTAGATGCCGATCGCCTGGTCCAGGCAGTGCAGGGTCGTCGAGCGGTCGGCCCGACTCCACGCCGCCGTGGCGAGCAGCGTCCAGGCGCGGGCCGCCCCCGTCCGGTCACCGCTCATGGTGAGCAGCTCGGCCAGCCGGGTCAGGATGTCGGTGCCCCCCGCCACCAGGAACGCGTCCCCGTCCCGATAGAACGCCAACTCGGCGTCGAACAGCTCCAGCGCCGGATCCGGCCCGACGTCCATGGCCAGCGCCCGCCCGACGAGCGCGGCGGCGGTGTCCAGCGCGTGCAACTCGTACGCCCGACGGGCCGCCCGGTGCAGCGCGGCCCGCGCCGGCGGGGCGTACGGGGTGGTGTCCAACCCGACGGTCCGGGCGATCTCGTGTGCCGCCCAGCGATGGTTGGCCAGCACCTCGGCCAGGTCGTACTGCCGGCCGTCGGTGAGCTGGGCCATCCAGTCGGCGGTGCGTTGGTGACGGAGCACCCGCTCCGCCCGGGGCAGCCGCTGGTAGCAGACGTCGCGTACCAGGATGTGCCGGAACCGGTACTCGGACTGGCCGGGCATCGTCGACGTGCTCTGCTCGTACACCAGGTCGCGACGTTGCAGGCGGTCCAGCGCGCGCTCCACCCACTCCGCGGGCCGCCCGAGCGCCATCGCCACCGGCGCGGCCCAGAACACCACGCCGACCACGGCGGCGGCCTGGAGCACCGCCCGGTCGGCCGGGTCCAGCAGGTCGAGCCGGTTGGCGATGACCGCCTGCACGGTGCGGGGCATCTCCGCGCCGCCGTCGAGGTCCGGGCGGGCGGCCGGACCGACGGCGTCGAGCAGGCCGCCGTCCAGCAGCATCCGGGCGTACTCCTGGGCGTAGAGCGGGTTGCCGTCGGCGAACTCGATGAGCGGGGTACGCGAGCTGGAGGGCAGGGTCGACTGCCCGAGCAGCAGCGAGTAGAGCGTGTCGATGTCGGTGTCGTGCATCGGCGGCACCGAGATGGACATCGCGCCACTGATCGTGCCCGTCCAGGCTGGGTGCCGTTCCCGCAGCTCCGGTCGGGCGGTCGCGACGACCAGCAGCGGCACCCCGCGCGCCAGCGCGCCCAACTGTTCGACGAAGGCGAGCATCGCCTGGTCCGCCCAGTGCATGTCCTCGAAGACCAGCACTGTCGGGCCGGCGGTCGACAGGGTGAGCAGGAACCGCCGCCAGGAGGCCTCGGTCTCGCCCGGGGTGAGTCGCTCACCGGGCACGCCGATCAGCGGCCCGAGCGCCTCGGCCAGCCGGGTCGCGTGCGGGTCGGCGAGTTCCCCCAGCCGGGACCGCAACCGCTCGCGCAGCGCGGCCGGGTCGTCGACCTCCGGCACGCCGACCCAGGTCTTCACGATGTCCGACAGGGCGGCCCAGGTGACGTTCTCGCCGAACGGCGGGCACTGCCCGACCAGCCAGGTGATCGGCGTGCCGGGCAGGCTGCCGGCGTGCCGGGCCAGCTCGCGCAGCAGCCGGCTCTTGCCCACACCGGCCGGGCCGAACACCGTCACCAACTGGGAGGTCCGCTCGGTCACCATCCGGTGCAGCGCGTTGACCAGCAGGCCGCGTTCGTGCTCCCGGTCCACCATCGGGGTCAGTTCGGCGCCGCGCGGGTCCCGGAGTGGTCGCACCTGGACGGCCAGCCAGATCCGGCTCACCGCCGACCGGCCGCGCAGGGTGACAGGTGGTTGGTCGGCGTACTCCATCTCGTGTCGGGTGGCCGACCAGGTGCTCTCGTCGACGACGACACCGCCCGGTGGGGCGAACCCCTGCAGGCGGGAGGCCGTGTTGACCACGTCGCCGGTCACGAAGGCCTGCCCACCGTCGCGGGTGGCGGAGAGGTCGACCAGGGCCTCGCCGCTGGCGATGCCGACCCGGAAACCGAGCGGTGGCTGCGGGCCGGCGGGCTGGCGGGCCAGGCTCCGTTGCAGTTCCAGGCCGGCACGGACACACCGCAGCGCGTCGTTGTCGGTGGCCACCGGTGCGCCGAACAGGGCCATCGCCGCGTCGCCGATGTACTTCTCGACCACCCCGCCGTACTGGTGCACGATCCGGCGCACAGTGGCGAAGTAGGCCTGCTGCAGACTGCGGGCCTGCTCCGGGTCGGCCTGCTCCGCGTACCTGGTGAAGTCCACGATGTCGACGAAGAGCACGCTGACCTGACGCCTGTCCTCCTGCACCGTGACGGCGTGGTCGCGCAGCGGTTGGCCGCAGCTCGTGCAGAAGTTGACCTCGGTGCTGTTGGCGTGCCCGCAGTGCGCGCAGTTGACCCCGAGCGGCTGGCCACACCCGCCACAGAAGCGGTCGTCCGGCCCGGCCGCGCGGGCGCAGTGTCCACACTTGAGGTCGATGGTCAGCTCCGTGGGCGAAAGAGGTCAGTATCGCGGCCGGCCTGCCAGTCGGGTACCCGACGTGCGGACGGGCGACGTCGTCGATCGGTCGGGGTTAGTGTTCCGTACCAGGAAGTTTCATGTCAGGGAGAGTGCCCGTGCAGGTACGACTGTCCGCCTCGTGGACCGATCCGGGTGGCACGCAGTGGGCGCCGGGCGACACGGTCGACGTCGATGCGGTCACTCTCGCCGAACTGGAGGAGCAGGGCATGGTGGAAGAGCCTGAGGGTCAGTCGGGCGGGTCGGGGGAGACCACGACCACCTCGTCGAGCACGTCCACGGCGGGCAAGCCGACTGATCCGAAGAAGATCGGTCCGGGGCCGGGTGCGCCGCCGGCCGACGGCAAGGAGAACTGATCGCCCGGGTGCGGTGGGCGGCCGTCGGGCCGTCCACCGCACCCGTCCTGCGGTCTCAACCGTTGGCCGCTGCGAACCTGCCGGACGTTGGCAGGCGTAGCCCCAAGGCCCGGGTGAGCAGGGGAACGACAAGCCCCAGGGTGGCCAACACGCCCAACCCCGAGACGACAAGCACCCAACGCGGCCCGACCATCGCCAACAGCGGTGCGCCGACGGCGTAGGCCAGTGCCTCCGCCGCGTACGGGAACATGTAGACGGTGCCGAACACCACGCCGAGCCGTTCGGCCGGCACATTCTGCTGGATGAGCGTGTCGGCAGCGACGTTGTGCCAGCCCGCGCCGACACCAGCCATCGCCTGACCGGCCACTGCCACCGCGATCACCGGGCTGAGGCCGGTGACAAGCGTTCCGGCGCCGAGCGCGAGCAACGCTCCGTAGAGGACCAGGTCCATCCGGATGCGTACGCCGGTCTTCGCGAGACACATCGGACCGACCACCATGCCGATGCCGTAGGCGGTGCCCAGCAGGCCGACCATGACCTCGGTGGCCCCCAGTTCGGCGCGTCCGAGGGGGACGATGGCGAGGTTGTCCAGCGCGGCGAACATCACCATCACCAGGAACCCGACCGAGACCGCGCGGACGACGCTGTGCCCTCGGGCCACCCGCAACCCTTCGCGCACCACAGTGTGCAGTGGCTCGGACCGGCGGCTGACCGCGGTCGCCGAGAGCGTCCGGACTCCACCGATCAGCAGCGCGGAGAGGACGAAGGTCGCCGCGTCCACGAGGAGCGTGGCGGTCAGCCCGAGGGTCGCCAGCAGGAGGCCACCGACGGCTGGTCCGGCAGCGATCCCGATGTTGACGCCGGTCGCGAGTTGCGCGTTCGCGGCCGGCAGTTGACTACCTTCGACGAGGCGGATGATTTGTCCTATTTCGTGCCACTGGACTTCGTCATAGCGTCCTTCCCACACCGCAACGACACATCGACCAGGGGGACGACATGGCGACCACGACGACCACCACGACCACCAGCGGCTGGGCCGGGCCGGGCATCTGGGCGGGACCTGGTTTCTGGGCGGGACCGGGCTTCTGGGCCGGGCCGGGTTTCTGGGCGGGCCCCGGCTACCAGTTGGCCGCGAGCCGTTGGCCGGGCGCGACCCGCTGAGCCTCACCCGCTGAGCCGCGAAGACGGTGACGCTGGCTGCCTACTGGCAGCCGGCGCAGCCGTGCGTACTGATGAAAGGGGTGGCGGGTGTCCAGATCGGATGCCCGACCGGCGACGAACCGGGCGGGCCGGTCGGTCAGCGGTCGGCCATGCCGGCGCGGCGGCGCAGCGCGGCCACGTCGGTCACCACGATCCGGCGGCCCTCGGTACGCAACCAGCCACGGCTCGCGAACGAACCGATCGCCTGGTTGACGCTCTGCCGGGAGCCACCGGCCATCTCGGCCAGTTGGCTCTGATTGAGCTCGATCGTGATCATCGGTGCCTGGCTCTCGCCGGCCAACCGGACCAGCGTCTTCGCCACCCGACCGGGCAGGTCGAGGAAGACGTGGTCGGCGTTCTGCTCGGTGAGCCGGCGGATCAGCCCGCCCAGTGAGCGCATCACCGCGTCCAGGATGCGGGGGTTGGAGTGCACCAACTCCATGAACGCGCCCCGGGAGAGCGCGAGCGCCGCACAGTCCTCGATGGCCTCCGCCGAGGCGGAGCGGGTGGACGCGTCGAGCAGGGAGACCTCACCCAGCACGTCCGGTGGACGGATAACCGACAGCACGGCCCGCTCGCCGGTGGGCGCGGTGCGAAACACGGCCACCGCCCCTCGGCGCAGCACGATCAGCGACTCGCCGGGATCGTTCTCCACGAAGAGCAGTTGGCCCTTGCGATAGGTACGCGGGACGGCGGCAGCGATGACGCGTTGCCGCACCTCGGGCTCGAGCCCGGCGAACATCTCGACACCCGTGAGCGCGTCACCCGGCTCCGGCAGGCGAACCTCCACGGCCCAACCCCTCCCCCGGTCATGGACCACAATTCGCTCACCGGGCGAACCTGATGGGCCCCGACAAGGTGAACTGACACCGATGCGGCGTCCGGTAGCGGTACACATCAGATCATGACGGTCCGGTCGCTTGCTGTACACCCCTCGAAGCACTTCCGTGACCGTCACGAGTGGCGACGCGCCGTTCACGAGGCGTGGCGGCGGCTCGGCGGGCCGCCGGACGGGCCCCGCCGGTCAGGTCCGTACGGCGGTGGGCGAGGATGCCCGGAATGGTCTACCGCTACTTCTACGACTGCGAGTTCATCGAGGACGGCACGACAGTCGACCTCGTCTCGATCGGTGTCGTCGACGAGTACGGCCGCGAGTTCTACGCGGTCTCCACCGAGTTCGACGACTCCCGAGCCGTGCCCTGGGTCCGGCGTAACGTGCTGGACAAGCTGCCCTCCCCGGCGGACCGGGCCTGGCGTTCGCGGGAACGCATCCGCGACGACCTGTACGACTTCCTGGTCGAGCCGATCCGGGACCGGCCGGGGGAGCAGTTGGAGTTGTGGGCCTGGTTCGCCGCGTACGACCACGTGGTGCTCGCCCAGCTCTGGGGTGCGATGCCGGCGCTGCCCCGGGAGATCCCCCGCTACACCAAGGAGCTGCGCCAGCTCTGGGACGACAGGGGTCGGCCGTCGCTGCCGGACGCGGACGCGGCCCGGCACGACGCGCTTGTCGACGCCCGGCACAACCTGGCCCGCTGGCGGGCGATGACCGCCCGTTGACAGGTGGCTGTGCCGTCTGAGGTTTGACGGGTTGTGTCCCGGGCATCGGTTCGACCATCCGAGCCGAGGGAGAGTGCCATGAGCAACCAGCCGACCAGCGCCGCCGAGGCCCGCGCCCGGGTGACGGAGTTGGCCCGGACCGCGCGGATCTGCATGTTGACCACCACTGCTCTGGACGGGCGGCAGCTGAGCCGGCCGATGGCGCTCCAGGAGGCCGAGTTCGACGGCGACCTGTGGTTCTTCGCCTTCGCCGACTCGGCGAAGGTCCGCCAGCTCCGGGTGAACCCCGAGGTCAACGTCGCCTTCTCCGACCAGAAGCACAACTCGTGGGTGTCGATCTCCGGCACCGCCACCGAGGAGTTCGACCGGGTCCGGGCCGAGCAGCTCTGGAGCCCACTGCTCAAGGCGTGGTTCCCCGACGGGGTGGACACGCCCGGCCTCACGATGATCAAGGTGCACTCCAGCTCCGCCGAGTACTGGGACTCGCCGAACAGCACCGTGGTGAACCTGCTCGACTACGCGAAGGCAGCCGTCACCGGCCGGCCGCCGCAGACCGGTGAGAACCACGAGGTGACCTACTGACCGGGGCCGGGTGACCGGGGCGCGCTGTCGTCGTACCGGCGGGCCGACTACAGTTCGCAGTGACGGCCCGCCCCGGGCCGGCAACGGCGCCGATGGTCTGACCTGACACATACCCTGGGGCAAATCGGGCTTTACCTGATGCTCCAGGAGGATGAGCGGATCATGCGTATCGGCGTGCTCACCGGCGGCGGCGACTGCCCCGGTCTCAACGCGGTCATCCGGGCGGTGGTCCGCAAGGGCGTCGCCACCTACGGTCACGAGTTCGTGGGCTTCCGGGACGGCTGGAAGGGCCCGCTCGAGGGTCTGTCCCGGCCCCTGGACATCGCCGACGTTCGTGGCATCCTGCCCCGCGGCGGCACCATCCTCGGTTCGTCCCGGACCAACCCGTTCAAGATCGAGAACGGCGTCGAGCGGATCAAGGACAACCTCGCCGCCCAGGGCGTGGACGCGCTGATCGCGATCGGCGGCGAGGACACCCTCGGCGTCGCCACCAAACTCTACGAGCTGGGCGTACACGTCGTCGGCGTGCCGAAGACGATCGACAACGACCTCGGCGCCACCGACTACACCTTCGGCTTCGACACCGCTGTCAACATCGCGATGGAGGCCATCGACCGCCTGCACACCACGGCGGAGAGCCACCACCGCACCCTCGTCGTCGAGGTCATGGGCCGGCACGCCGGCTGGATCGCCCTGCACGCCGGCCTGGCCGGCGGCGCCAACGTGATCCTGCTGCCCGAGCGCCAGTTCGACGTCGAACAGGTGGCCGGCTACGTCGAGAAGCGCTTCCAGCACCAGTACGCCCCGATCGTCGTGGTCGCCGAGGGCGCCCAGCCGCTGGACGGCCAGATGGTCCTCGCCAACCAGGAGCTCGACTCGTTCGGCCACGTCCGCCTCGGCGGCATCGGCCAGTGGCTCGCCGAGCAGTTGGAGGCCAAGACCGGCAAGGAGGCCCGCACCGTGGTGCTGGGCCACATCCAGCGCGGTGGCACCCCGACCGCCTTCGACCGGGTGCTCGCCACCCGCCTGGGCCTGCAGGCCATCGACGCCGTCAACGACGGCGACTGGGGCAAGATGGTCGCGATGCAGAGCACCGACATCGTCCGGGTGCCCCTCGCCGAGGCCACCCGCGAGCTGAAGACCGTTCCGCTGGAGCGGTACGCCGAGGCCGAGGTCTTCTTCGGCAGCTGATCGACGGTCGGCGGCGCGGCGGGCCCTCACGGTCCGCCGCGCCGCGACCCAAGGCGAGGGGGTACGGGCCGACATGTCAGCCGGAGTGCACACGGTAGCGGTGATCGGCGCGGGCAAGATCGGTGAGCTGATGCTCTCCGGGCTGCTGCGCTCGGGATGGCCGGTGGACCGGCTGCTGGCCACCGCCCGCCGGCCCGCTCGCGCGGAGGAGCTGACCGCCCGCTACGGCGTACGGGTGGTCGACAACCTGACCGCCGTGGACGAGGCGGCGGTGCTCGCGGTCTCGGTGAAGCCGCAGGACGCCGCCGCGCTGCTCGACGAGATCGGCCCGAAGGTGCCTGCCGACAAGCTGGTGATCTCGCTCTGCGCCGGTCTGCCCTCCAGCTTCTTCAACCGCCGGTTGCCCGACGGCACCCCGGTGGTGCGGGTGATGACCAACACGCCGGCGCTCGTCGACCAGGCGATGACAGCGATCTCCGCGGGCGCGCACGCCACCGGGGCGCACCTGACGTTGGCCGAGGAGATGTTCAAGCCGCTCGGTCAGACGATCCGGGTGCCCGAGTCGCAGCAGGACGCTGTCACCGCGCTCTCCGGCTCCGGCCCGGCCTACTTCTACCTGCTGGTCGAGGCCATGATCGACGCGGGCATCCTGCTCGGGCTGCCCCGCCAGGTGGCACACGAGCTGATCGTGCAGACCGCGATCGGGTCGGCGGTGATGCTGCGCGACTCCGGCGAGCACCCGGTCAAGCTGCGCGAGGCGGTCACCTCGCCGGCCGGCACCACCATCTCCGCGATTCGCGAGCTGGAGAAGCACGGCGTCCGCGCGGCGCTGCTCGCGGCCCTGGAGGCCGCCCGGGATCGCGCCCGCGAGCTGGCGGCGCAGGCCGACTGACCGTTCCGGGGGCGTCGCGAGGCCGTACGTGCCGCATACTGGCCCGGTGTTCACACTTGCCCAGGCCCGGCACCTGGTGGCCACTCTGCAGCCGCGCGTCGCCGAGTTGATCCGGGTCCGGGCCGACCTCGCCGAGTTGCGCGCCGACCTGGCCGACCACGGCGTCAGCGCGTTCGGCGGGCTGGCAGAGGTGAAGGCGCTGGAGGCCCGGCTGCACGGCGTCGTCGACGAGCTGCACCAGCACGACATCCAGGTCAAGGGCATCGCCCCGGTGCTGCTCGACTTTCCGGGTGAGAGGGAAGGTCGCGCCGTGCTCTGGTGCTGGCTGGAGGGCGACTCGGACGTGCGCTGGTACCACCGGGCCGAGTGCGGCTTCGCGGGCCGCCGACCCCTCTGATCCCGGCCCGCCCGCTTTATTGATCCACCCGGGTTCCGCGAAACCGTGGCCTACCGACGCGGCGGACGCCCCGATATTCAGGACGTCGAGTGGATCACGACGCCGCGCGCGGCTCAGCCCGCCGCCGACGTCGGCAGGATCGGGTCGGGGGCGTCGGTGACCGCGAACACCACCACGTTGTCGACGTAGTGCCCCCGCCGCCTGTCGAAGTCGCCGCCGCAGGTGACCAGGCGCAGCTCCGCCCCGGGCGTCGGCCCGTAGACCACCGCCGTCGGAAACTGGTCCTTGCGGGTCCGCAACGACCCGGTCACCCGGAACGACAACCGCTGCCCGTCGCGCCACACCTCCACCACGTCGTCGGGCCGCAGCTCGCCGAGCCGGGCGAAGACCGCCGGACCCCGTCGTGAGTCCAGGTGCCCGGCGAGTACGGCCGGGCCGGTGTCGCCGGGGGCCGGGCCGCCGCCGTACCAGCCGGCGGTGTGGAAGTCGGTCGGCGGGATCAGCGCGCCGGCGCGGTCCAGGCCCAGCACGGTGAGCGGTGAGTCGACGCCGATGCGCGGTACGCGTACCCGCGTGGGTGGACCGTGGGGCGCGGGCGCGGCGGCCACCGAAGGGCAGTTGTCGCCGCAGCCGGGGTGCCAGGTCGCCGCCGGCGGTGGCGGGCCCGTGGTGGTGGCCAGCACGACCCCGGTGCCGGCGGCCAGGCAGACCGCCGCGCCGGCCGCGACGAGCGCGGCCAGCGGTACCCGACGGTCACGGTGCCGCCGGATCGACGGGTCCGGCTGGGCGCTCACCAGGTGGTACGCCTCCGCCGACGCCAGAGCAGCAGGGCCACCGCGCCGGCCGCCGCGGCCAGACCGCCGACCACCACCGGGTACGCGTCGAGCCCCGTCCCGGCGATGCCACCGGCGCCGGTGTCCACCCCTCCGGCCGGGACGACGGTGCCACCCTCGGCGTCGCGACGCAGCTCAGCGGTGAGCCCGCCCTGCTTCGCGTCGAGCACCAGCAGGGAGTAGACGGCGCCACCGGTGAGCCGCACCTCGGCGTCGGTGCTGGGGCCGCCGGCACCGGTCAGCTTCAGCCGCCAACTGCCCGGCTCGACCTGCTGGTAGTCGGTCGTGGTGGCGAACTGCACCCCGTCGGCGATCGTCGGACCGTCAGCGGCGGTTACGTCGAGGATCGGGGTCCGCACCGACGCCTGGACGACCCGCACCTTGGCGCGGCCGTCGCTGGGAGCGCTGAGATCGTCATTGAGCACTCGCAGGCCGAGATCCGCATGCCGGCCGACACCTGCCACGGTGAAGGCGTCGCCGCTGGTCACAGCGACCTCGGTGGTCAGCACCGGGGGGTCGCTGGCGGGTGCGCCGGCCTCGCGCATGGCGACCGCGTAGCGACCCGGAGCGAGTTCGAGGTAGTCGGAGACCACGCCGTAACCGACCCCGGGGAAGACCTGTGGCTTCGCCGCGCCCGGCGCGGCGAGGTAGACGTCCACCGCCGGGGTGTCCGGGGAGAGGTGCGCGAGCCGGACGTATCCGACGGTGTCCGCGCCCCTCGCGGCGTCCGCGGGAATCGGGATCGCGGCGGTGGCGAGCGCGGTGCCGAGCAGGAGCGCGCCGGAGCCGGCCAGCAGCCGGCGGGGCGCGGTACGGAGCGTGTGCATGTCGCCTCCGGAGGCACGTTCGGTGAGCGGGCGGCAACCCAGAGAACAGGGTCCCGTGAACAGGACTGTGACGCAAGTTGCCGGGCCGATTTTCTGCCGACTGCCGCTACCGATCTCGCAGGGCGACGAGGCCGAACAGGTCGGGAACTCCGCCCGGGCCCGCCTCGACGACCCGGACCAGCCGGAATCCGGCCGTGAGCGTCGCGTTGACCAGATCAGCGAGGGGAAGATGCCAGGCACCCACCCGTACCCGCACCCCGCTGGTGTTCCAACTGTCGAAGCTGCGGGACCGGTCGGCGTACCGCGCGTCGACGACGACACGTGGATGCCGTCCCCAGTCGGCGAACGCGCCCACGAAACACGGGTGCACACCGACGTGCACGAAACGCCCGCCGGGGCGCGTCACATAGCCCGACGGGCAGCCGATCGCCAGCTACGACGGGCTCGCCGCCGCCCTCCGTACGGCCACCCGGAGGGCGACCGTGCCGCGGGCGGCGGCTGGTCTCTGCTCAGCGGGTGGCGGCGGCGACGGCGGCGCGCACCTTCGCGGCGTCGCCCGGGGCCGGGTTCTGCCAGTCGGTCGGGCTCGCGGAGTAGAGCGTGCCGTACGCCGGGGTGTCCGGCTGGTAGCGCCATCCCTCGGCCAGCGGGCCGACGTCCACCGAGTCGTAGCCGATCCGGTCCAGGAAGGCGGTCACCTCAGCCTTCGCCGCGGCGTCGTCACCGGCGATGGCGAGGGCGCTCCGGTCGGCGGCGCCGGACGGCCGGGGAAGGGCGGCCAGGCCCTTGAAGTAGATGTTGTTGAAGACCTTGACCACTCGCGACTCCGGCAGGTGACGCTGGAGCAGTTCGCTGCTCGTGGTCTCGCCCGAGTCCAACTCCGGGAAGGCGCCGTCGCGCTCCGGGTAGTAGTTGTTGGTGTCGATGACGACCTTGCCGGCCAGCGGTTCGGCCGGCACCGCGCGGTACGCCTTCAGCGGCACGGTGACCACCACGAGGTCACCGACCTGCGCCGCGTCCTGCACGGTGCCGGCGCTGGCGTGCTCGCCCAGGGTCTCCACCAGGTCGGTGAGGGTCTCCGGGCCCCGCGAGTTACTCAGCACCACGTCGTAGCCGGCGTCGACGGCCAGGCGGGCCAGGGTGCCGCCGATGTTGCCGCTGCCGATCAGTCCCACAGTTGTCATGCTCGTCCCCAACTCCGTCCACCCACGACGAATTCCCGACCAGACTGGTGGGTTACCTTGATCACCCGCCGTCGGGCCGTGTGGACCGTTCGCCGTCCCGGCGGGTGCCCGACTGGCGGCGCGCGCCCGTCCCGCGCAAACGTACTGCTCATCCTGGTCGCCGACCGGCTCTCCGAGGAGCTGCCACCCTCCGGTGGCCGAGCGGCAGACTCGGCGCGGCCTGGCCGTGATCGCGCTCGATCCGAATGTGGTGGCATCTGCACGCCGGGAGGCCCCTACATCCCTGTCAACGTCGTTGCGTCAGGACTCTGCCTGGCGGGTCGACCCGTGCAGCAAGATCGCGCCGATCTTGCAGTTTCGGTCGTCGACATGAGTGTAAATGCCTGTTGTGTCGGGACAGAAAGTGCAAGATCGGCGAGTAGGGGGAGTTCGGGGCGAACAGCCGTTCCGCCAAGGCCCGGGGCGACTCAGGCTGCGGGGAGGGTCTTCTCGATGGCGACCCGCAGGTCGTCGGCGTCGGGCTCGACCGTCGGGGCGAACCGGGCGGCGACCGAGCCGTCGGGAGCCACCAGGAACTTCTCGAAGTTCCAGCGCACGTCACCGGTGTGCCCGTCGGCGTCCGGGGTGTCGACGAGCGCGGCGTAGAGCGGGTGACGGTCCGGGCCGTTGACGTCGACCTTCTCGGTCAGCGGGAAGGTGACCCCGTAGTTCACCTGGCAGAAGTCGCTGATCTCGGCGGCGCTGCCCGGCTCCTGCCCGGCGAACTGGTTGCACGGCACGCCGAGCACCACCAGGCCCCGGTCGGCGTAGGAGTCGGCGAGCGTCTGGAGGCCGGCGTACTGCGGGGTGAGGCCGCAGCGGGAGGCCACGTTGACGACGAGCAACGCCTTGCCGCGGTAGCGGGCAAGGTCGGCAGGGCCGCCGTTGAGGGCGTCGATCGGGGTGTCGAAGACGGTCATGGGCCGAGGCTACGCGCCGGCCGGGCGTCGACCCGGGGTGGGCGCAGCGTATGCACTCCGTGCACCAGGAGAAATCGAAACATGGACATCTTGACGAACAGATGACGGTGTGAGTACCGTCTCACCATCTCTTTTGGAAAGTTTCCTAACAGTTCGGGAGACGCCGCATGAAAAGATCGCTCCGCCGGGCCCTCTGGGCCGGTGCCGTGGTCGCCGTGACCGTCGCAGCGGTCCCGGTGACCACCGCGTTCGGCGCCGGCACTGTCACCACCACCTTCACCAAGGCGCAGGACTGGGGGACCGGTCACGAGGCGAGGGTGACCGTCACCAACGGCTCCAGCGCCACTGTCACCACCTGGCGCATCGAGTTCGACCTGCCGTCGGGCACCGCCATCAGCAGCGCGTGGGACGCCGACGTCACGAGCAGCGGCAACCACTACGTCGCGGTCAAGAAGAGCTGGGCCGGAGGCATCGCCCCCGGCGCCTCGTTCAGCTGGGGTTACAACGGCAGCGGCGCCTACAAGGCCCCGCTGAACTGCACCATCAACGGTGCTGCGTGCGGCGGTGGAACGACGCCGCCGACCACGACGCCGCCGACCACCACCCCACCCACGACGACGCCGCCGACCACCACCCCACCGACGACGACGCCGCCCACCACGACGCCGCCGACCACCACCCCGCCGAACACCGGCGGTAAGAAGGTCGTCGGCTACTTCGCCGAGTGGGGCGTCTACGGGCGCAACTACCACGTCAAGAACATCCAGACCAGCGGCTCGGCCGCCAAGCTGACCCACATCCTGTACGCCTTCGGCAACACCACCGGTGGGCGTTGCGCCATCGGTGACAGCTACGCCGACTACGACAAGGCGTACACCGCGGCGGAGAGCGTGGACGGCGTCGCCGACACCTGGGACCAGCCGCTGCGCGGCAGCTTCAACCAGCTGCGCAAGCTCAAGCAGCTGAACCCGCACCTCAAGGTGATCTGGTCGTTCGGCGGTTGGACCTGGTCCTCCGGCTTCACCCAGGCCGCGCAGAACCCGGCCGCGTTCGCCGAGAGCTGCTACAACCTGGTCGAGGACCCGCGCTGGGCGGACGTGTTCGACGGCATCGACGTCGACTGGGAGTACCCGAACGCCTGCGGCCTGAGCTGTGACACCAGCGGCCCGAACGCGTTCAAGAACGTGATCGGCGCGCTGCGGTCGAGGTTCGGCTCCAACGCCCTGGTCACCGCGGCGATCACCGCGGACGGCACCAACGGCGGCAAGATCGACGCCGCCGACTACGCCGGCGCCATCGGCAACCTCAACTGGCTGATGCCGATGACGTACGACTACTTCGGCGCGTTCGCCGCCCAGGGCCCCACCGCCCCGCACTCGCCGCTCACCTCGTACACCGGAATCCCGCAGCAGGGCTTCTACTCGGACGCGGCGATCCAGAAGCTCAAGAGCAAGGGCGTACCGGCCAACAAGCTGCTGCTCGGCATCGGCTTCTACGGCCGGGGCTGGACCGGGGTCACCCAGGCCGCCCCGGGCGGCAGCGCCACCGGTGCGGCAGCGGGCACCTACGAGGCGGGCAACGAGGACTACAAGGTCCTCAAGAACACCTGCCCGGCCACCGGCACGATCGCCGGCACCGCGTACGCCAAGTGCGGCAACAACTGGTGGAGCTACGACACCCCGTCGACCATCAACGGCAAGATGACGTACGCGAACAACCAGGGCCTCGGTGGCGCGTTCTTCTGGGAACTCTCCGGTGACACGAGCAACGGCGAGCTCATTGGCGCCATCAAGGGCGGTCTCGGCTGAGCCGAAGGCCGACGCACCACCCACACGGCGGGAAGGGGCCCGCACCGTCCCTTCCCGCCCGTGACACAGCGGTCCGGTCGACGCCGAGCGTCGGCCGGACCGCCGCCGTTGGGCTCGCTCAGCCGAATGTGGCAGACTCGCGGCTCGGCACGTCTCGATCTCACCGCCATCGGAGGTGATCATGCGCGCGACCTACCGCAGGCTGGCGGCGACCGCCGCCGGGTTCCTGCTGCTGCCGGTCGCCCTGGTCGGCTGCGGGGACGACGACGAGGACAAGTCCGCGGCGAAGCCGGCCCGGGCTCCCGCCGAGGAGGCCGCCACCCGCTCTCGAGAGCGCGTGCAGGCGTACCTCGACGCGATGGCGGCCAAGGACGTCGCCGCCGGCCGCAGCCAGCTCTGCGCGCTGCTGCACGACGGCTTCGATGTGGGCGCCACCGGCCCCAACGGTGACTTCGCCGACCACTTCCAGGTGCCGGAGGCGGCCATCACCGACGTCCGGTCCGGCCCGCGCGGGCAGGAAGTCCGCGTCTCGGTCTCGGTGGCGGTCGGCAAGCGCACAGTCACCCGGCCGCTCGTCTTCACCGTCACCCGGGACGGCGGCGACTGGTGCATCGCCGGTGAGGCGCCGGGTGCACCGGTCTCGCCGACGCCTACCGGCGTCGCCCCCACCCCCGCGTCCTGACCGACGACCGGCAGATTGATCTCCCATCTGCCGGAAACCGTCCCCCTCGCCGCCCGGCCACCCCGACCGTCGCCGTACGCTTTCTGTCATGCGCCATGAGTGGCATCAGCTGAGCCATCCCGCGGTGGGCAGCCCGGGCCTGCAGACCAGCCGACCGACAGTCGACTCCGCCGAGGACGCCGCGCTCGGCCTGGACCGATGGCGGGAGCTGCCCCGCGAGCAGGTCCCGCCGTGGTCCGACCCGGCTGCCGTGGCAGCGGTCTGCAAGGTCCTCGACACCGTGCCGTCGGTCGTCGCGCCCTACGAGGTGGACCAGCTCCGGCAGAAGCTCGCCCTGGTCTGCGAGGGCAAGGCGTTCCTCCTGCAGGGCGGTGACTGCGCCGAGACGTTCGTGGACAACACCGAGAGCCACCTGCTGGCCAATGCCCGCACCCTGCTCCAGATGGCGATAGTGCTCACCTACGGCGCGTCGCTGCCGGTGGTCAAGGTCGCCCGGGTCGCCGGGCAGTACACCAAGCCCCGCTCACTGCCGACCGACGCCCGCGGCCTGCCCGCGTACCGCGGGGACATGATCAACTCACTGGAGGCCGACCCGGCCGCCCGGATCGCCGACCCGCAGCGCATGATCCGCGCGTACGCCAACTCGGCGGCGGCGATGAACATGCTCCGGGCGTACCTCGCCGGCGGGCTGGCCGACCTGCACGCCGTGCACGACTGGAACAAGGGCTTCGTGAAGAACTCCCCGGCGGGGGAGCGGTACGAGGCGATCGCCCGGGAGATCGACCGGGCGCTGGCCTTCATCAGGGCCTGCGGCATGACCGACGACGAGGCGCTTCGCACCGTCACGCTCTACTGCTCCCACGAGGCCCTCGCCCTGGAGTACGACAGGGCGCTCACCCGGGTCTCCGACCGCCGGGCGTACGGGCTGTCCGGGCACTTTCTCTGGATCGGCGAGCGCACCCGGCAGATCAACGGCGCCCACATCGACTTCATCTCCCGGATCGCCAACCCGATCGGGGTCAAGCTCGGCCCGACCACGTCCCCGGACGAGGCGATCGAGTTGTGCGAGAAGCTCAACCCGGACAACATCCCCGGCCGGCTCACCCTGATCAGCCGGATGGGCAACCACCGGGTACGCGACGCGCTGCCGCCCATCGTCGCCAAGGTCACCGCCGCCGGTGCGAAGGTGGTCTGGCAGTGCGACCCGATGCACGGCAACACGCACGAGTCGTCCAACGGTTACAAGACCCGGCACTTCGACCGCATCGTCGACGAGGTGCTCGGCTACTTCGAGGTGCACCGAGGGCTGGACACCCACCCCGGTGGCCTGCACGTCGAGTTGACCGGTGAGGACGTCACCGAGTGCCTCGGCGGTGCCCAGGGGATCGAGGATCTCGACCTGCCCGACCGATACGAAACCGCCTGTGACCCGCGCCTCAACACCCAGCAGTCGTTGGAGTTGGCGTTCCTCGTAGCCGAGATGCTCCGTGGCTGAGTGTGCGTGCCCCGCAGTCGGCAGCCGGAGGGATGACAGTGACTGACCTGTTCGTGGACCTGCGGTCCGACACGGTGACCCGGCCCACCCCCGGGATGCGGGAGGCGATGGCCGCCGCCGAGGTCGGTGACGACGTGTACGGGGAGGACCCCAGCGTCAACGCGCTGGAGGCCGAGGTCGCCGCGTTGTTCGGGCACGACGCGGCGTTGTTCGCCCCGAGCGGGTCGATGGCGAACCAGATCGCCCTGCAACTGTTGGTGTCGCCCGGTGACGAGTTGCTCTGCGACGCCGACGCGCACGTGGTCACGTACGAGATCGGCGCTGCGGCCGCGTACGGCGGGATCTCCTCGCGGACCTGGCCTGCGGTGGGCGCGGACATCGACCCGGAGGTGGTGGCCGGGATGATCCGGCCGGACGGTTACTTCGCCGTCCCCACCCGGGCGATAGCAGTGGAGCAGACCCACAACCGCGGTGGTGGCGGGGTGATTCCGCTGGCCACCCTGCGGGACCTGCGCGGGGTCGCCGACGAGGCGGGCATCGCGCTGCACTGTGACGGTGCCCGGATCTGGCACGCGCACGTCGCCGACCGGGTGCCGCTGATCGAGTACGGCCAGCTCTTCGACACGCTGTCGGTGTGCCTCTCCAAGGGGCTCGGCGCGCCGGTCGGTTCGCTCGTGGTGGGCAGCGCGGAGAAGATCGAACGGGCCCGGCTGATCCGCAAGCGGATGGGCGGTGGCATGCGCCAGGCCGGTGTCCTCGCCGCCGCGGGTCGGTACGCGTTGGCGCACCACATCGACCGGCTGGCCGACGACCACGCGAAGGCGGCCCGGCTCGCCGAGGCGGTCGCGCCGTTCGGGGTGTTGGCGACCACGGTCCGAAGCAACCTGGTCGCGTTGGACCTCACCAAGCACACCCTGGACGCGCGGGCTCTGGCCGCTGCGGCGCGGGCCGAGGGCGTGCTGATCTCGGTGCTCGGCCCCCGTACCGCCCGCCTGGTGACCCACCTGGGCGTCAGCGACGCGGACGTCGACCGCGCCCTGGCCGTCCTGCCCCGAATCCTGTCCGCCTGACCCCGGCCCCTACCCTCCGGCCCTCCGGCCCCCCATCCTTCGCGGTTGATCAAGGGGTTTGCGTCATTCAGGCAGCGAAACCTGACGCAAACCTCTTGATCAACAAGGGTTGGGGGGGGTTACGGGCGGAGACGGGCGAGGGTTTGGATGTCGGCAGTGTGGCCCAGGTGCTTTTCGCTCGGGGTCTCCACCACTGTCGGCACACCGGCGGTCGCCGGGTGGGCCATCAGTTCGGCGAAGGCGGGCTCACCGATGCTGCCCTTGCCGATGTTCTCGTGCCGATCCCGGGTGGAACCGCACAGATCCTTCGAGTCGTTGGCGTGGACCAGCCGCAGCCGGTCCGCGCCCACCGTGGCCACCAGGGTGTCCAGGGTCGCCGTCATGCCGCCCTCGACCGCCAGGTCGTGCCCTGCCGCCCAGGCGTGGCAGGTGTCGAAGCAGACCCCGAGCATGGGGTGCCGGTCCACCGCGTCCAGGTAGGGCCCGAGCTGCTCCACCCGGGAGGCCAGTGACCGGCCTCCGCCCGCGCTCGGTTCGACCAGCAACATCGGCCCGCCGGCGTCGGCAGCCCAGTCGAGCAGCGGCAGCAACACCTCGCGGACCTGCCGCATCGCCGCCTCGGCGTACCCCTCGTCCACCGAACTGCCCGCGTGGAACACCACCCCCCGCGCGCCGATCGCCACGCCCCGACGCAGCGCGTGCGCCAGCGTCTGGGCCGACCTGTCGACAGTCGCCGGGGTGGGCGAGCCCAGGTTGACAAGCAGCGAGGCGTGGATGAACGCGGGAATGCCCCGCTCGGCGCAACCGTCGCGGAACAGGGCGTCCTGCCCGGGGTCGCCGTCGGGCAGTGCCCAGCCGCGTGAGTTGGAGACGTAGACCTGCACGACCCGCGCACCTGTCGCGTCGAGGTACGGCAGGGCAGCCTTCGCCAGCCCACCCGCGGTCGGGGTGTGCGTGCCCACCGGCCGGGTGGAGATCGTCGGCATCAGAAGCACGTCAGGGTGACCGGGGTGCCGGGTGCCACCGGTGAGTTCTCGCCCGGGAGTTGGAGCCGGACCACCGCGTTCGGGTTGACCGCCATGGTCACCGGGAAGCCCTGGCCCTCCAACGCCTGCTTGGCCTGCTGGCACGGCAGGTCGATCACCCGTGGCATGGCGACGAGCGGTGGCCCCTTGCTGATGTCCAGCTTGACCTGGGTGCCCTTCTCCACGCCGGCGCCGTCCGCCGGGCTCTGGCCGAGGATCTCGTCCTTCGGCTTGTCGGAGTCCTTGAAGTTCTCCACGATCACCAGGTTGAGCTGGGCCAGGGCCGTGCGGGCGTCGGTGAGGCTCTTACCGACCAGGTTCGGCACCGTCACCGGTGCCCTGCCCCGGCTCAGAATGAGGGTGATTTTCGCGCCCGGTTTGACCTCGGCGCCCACCTTGGGGGAGCTGTCCACCACGACCCCGGCCGGCAGGCTGTCGTCGTAGCGGGCGGTGCCCTTGGCCACCACCAGCTTGGCGTTGACCAGGTCCGCCTCGGCCAGCTCGAACTCCTTGCCGATTACGTCCGGTACGGGGAAACGCTCCGGGCCGAGGGAGAGGGTCAGTGTGACAGTGCCGCCCTTGACGATCTTGGCGGCGGACGTGGGGCTCTGTTCCAGCACGCTGTCCTTCGGGGCCTTCTCGTCGAAGCGCGGCTCGGCGTACGTGAGGACGAGCCCGGCCCGGTCGGCCTGCGCCTGCGCCTGCGCCTTGTTCAGACTCACCAGCTGTGGGGCGTCCGTGTAACGGCCGACGCCGAACCACCAACCCCCGATTGCCGCCACCAGGCCCAGCGTCACCACCACGGCCGCGACGGCCATTCGGCCACGGGGGTGGCTCAGCACCGTGCTGCGCAGCGCGGCGAACCGCGCGGCCAGGCCCTCCGCCGGCTCCGGGGCGGCCCGACGCCGGCCCGGCCCCTGACTGCTGGCCCCCTCCGGCAGCCGTGCCCACGACGGGCGGTTGGGGGGCTGGACGGTAGCGACCATCATCGTCGGCTGGGAGAGCGACGGCTCGTCGCTGACCGGGCGGAGCACGGCGGTGTGGCTGTTGGCGTCACCCAGACGATCCCGGGCGACCTGCACCTCGGCCAGCAGCGCGCCGGCGTCCGCGGGGCGCGCGCCGGGATCGCGCCGGGTGGCCCGCTGCACCAGGTCGTCGAGGACCGACGGCAGGCCCGGCACCAGCGTCGACGGCGCCGGTACGTCCCGGTCGACGTGCTGCCAGGCGACGTCCACCGGGCGGTCCCCGTCGTACGGCACGCGGCCGGTCAGCATCTCGAACAGCACGATGCCGGCCGAGTAGACGTCGGTGCGCGGGTCGGCGCGGCCCTCGGTGACCAGCTCCGGGGCGACGTACGCCACCGTCGCCATCAGCTGGTTGCCCTGCTCCTCGTCGGCGCTCGCCTCGACCGCCCGGGCCAGCCCGAAGTCGGCCACCTTCACGACGCTGTCGACGAGGTTGGCGACGCCACCGGTGGGCGCTTCCGCGACCAGCACGTTCTCCGGTTTGACGTCGCGGTGCACCAGACCGGCCCGGTGCGCGGCGGCGATGGCGGCGAGCATCTGCTCGGCGATGGCGAGTGCCTCGTCCGGGTTGAGTCGGCGTCGCTCGGCCAGCACGTCGCGCAGCGTGCGGCCCCGGACGTACTCCATCACCAGGTACGGCAGGCCGGCGTGTGTGCCCTGGTCGTAGACCGCCACCACGTTCGGGTGGGTCAACCGGGCGATGGTCTTCGCCTCGTCGGTGAACCGGGCCACGAAGTTGGCGATCCGGGCTCGTGCCTCGCTCGCCTGGGTCGGGTGAATGATCTTGACAGCGACGGTCCGCTCGAGGCGTTCGTCGGTGGCGGTGTACACGGTCGCCATGCCACCACGGGCCACGCGACCGCGAATGCGGTAGCGCCCGTCGATAAGCGAGCCCAGCAACGTGTCGGCGACCTGAGTGTCCATCGGCAGGCAGTCTATGTGTCCAGGGGGTGAAGGATGAACAGGATGCTACAGCGGTACGCCGAACCGGTCCGTCCCGCCGCGCTCGCCGCCGCTCGTCCACTGGTCAGCGGCGATCGACACGGTGGGCGTCGACGGGTCGCCCGGGGTGCCGGTGGCTCGTCGCGGCGGCGGCGTGGCAGGGTGGTCGGGTGACCGAACCCGTACCCGACCAGGCCGCGCCCGGCCTGGAGCTCGCCGGACCCACCGACCCGGCCGGCTGGTTGACCCTGCCCGACGTCGCCGAACGCCTCGACGTGTCGATCAGCAAGGTGCACCAGATGATCCGTGACCGTGAGCTGTTGGCGGTCCGCCGCGACGGCATCCGCCGGATCCCGGTGGACCTGGTTGCCAACCAGACGGTGCTCAAGCACCTGCCCGGTGTGCTCAACCTGCTCGCCGACAACGGCTACGACGACGAGGCTGCCCTGCGTTGGCTCTACGAGCCGGACGACACCCTCCCCGGCGCCACCCCGGCCGCCGCCCTCTCCGGCGACCAGGCCCGCGAGGTAAAACGCCGAGCCCAAGCCCAAGGCTTCTAACCCTCTAACCCTTCTAACCCCCCCACCCCCCGCCGTGATCATGAGGTTGGCGACGCGACACGCCGAGGCGGAGGTCGTCAACCTCATGATCAACCTTGGAAGGGCGGGCGGGGCGGGGGGTCGGGTCGTTAGTCGGCTCGGCGGGTTGCGGCGATGGCCAGGTCTACCAGGGCTTGGCGGGCCTCGGTGTCGAGGTCGACGGTGGTCAGGGCGGCCAGGGCGGTGTCGGTGAGTGTGACGATCCGCTGCTCGGTACGGGCCAACGCCCCGCTGCCCGAGATCACCTCGCGGAGCCGGGTCACCCCGTGCTCGTCCAGCTCCGGGTCGCCGAGCCGGCCGAGCAGCAGCTCGCGGCCCGCGTCGTCGGTGGTTTCCATGGCCGCCGCCACCAGGTAGGTGCGCTTGCCCTCGCGCAGATCGTCCCCGGCCGGCTTGCCGGTCAGCGCCGGGTCACCGAAGACCCCCAGCACGTCGTCGCGGAGCTGGAACGCCTCGCCCAACGGCAGCCCGTACGCCGAGTAGGTCGTCCGCACGTCCTCCGGCGCGTCGGCCAGCGCGGCGCCGAGCAGCATCGGACGCTCGACGGTGTACTTCGCGGACTTGTACCGGGCGACCTTGCTGGCCCGTTCCAGCGAAGTGTCCCCGGTGACCTGCGTCAACACGTCGAGGTACTGCCCGACGGTGACCTCGGTGCGCATCTCGTCGAAGACCGGACGGGCCCGGGCCAACGACCACAGGTCCAGGCCGGCGGAGTGCAGCAGCTCGTCGGACCAGACCAGGCAGAGGTCGCCGAGCAGGATGGCGGCGGCGTCACCGAAACCGTCCGGGTCGCCGGCCCAACCGGCCTCCCGGTGCCGGGTGGCGAAGCGTCGGTGCACCGCTGGCTCGCCACGACGGGTGTCGGAACGGTCCATCAGGTCGTCGTGGATCAGGGCGCTGGCCTGGACGAACTCCAGTGCGGCAAGAGCGGTGAGCACCTGGTCGCCGTCCACCCCGCCGGCCCCCCGGAACCCCCAGTACGCGAATGCCGGACGCAGCCGCTTGCCGCCACCGAGCACGAACGCCTCGATCGCCTCGGCCACCGGACCGAGCGCGTCGTCCACGGCGGCGAGCCGGGCCCGCTGGCCGGACAGGAACTCGGTGAGTGCCTTGTCGACCCGCTCCCGCAGGCCGGCGCGGTCGACGGGGGACACGGGAGCAGCGTGGGTCACGCCCCGACGCTAGCGGGTCGTCTTGATTCGTGCTCCACCGCCACGCGTAGTCCCGCCGGTGCGGCCGGGACCCGTGCGCCCGGTCGGTCGCTCGCCGGCCACCGCGCCCCGGCCCGGCCCGGTGGCCCGCGTCGAGCCGGCCCGACGGGTGGCCGCGGCGGCCTCGGCGAGCGCCACCAGCGGCACGTCCAGGACGACGGCGAGCCAGCCGAGCCAGAACCCGCCCGGCACGCGGCACTGTCGCTCCCACCGGGAGATCTCGTGCCGACTCAGTGTCGGCACCCCGGCGGCGGCGCACAGCTCGGCGGCGGCTCGCTGCTGGCTCCAGCCGCGGGCCAGCCGGCACCGGGCCAGCAGCGGCCCGAGGTGCGCGGGGCGCGGCGATGCGGGCGGGATCATGGGTCCTCCTGGCGGGCGTCGGCGCGGTGACGACCCACCCGCCCGACCGGGCGGGACCGGCGTCACCGCTCGGTTGCAGACCCCCGCACAGGACCAGGGCCACCCCCGCCGCCCCTCCCGCACCGCCTCTTTCTACCCCGGAGGTACGACGCCTTCGCGCCCGGTCGACCCCGCCGATCGCGTCGATTGGACCGGGCGGGATCGGCCGCTGGGTGGGAAGGGCCTGGGTCCTGGTGCGATTGACCGCTAGAGTCGGGTCGTGGCGCTTGGTCTTCCCTCGACACTCCCCAATCCGCAGCCGGCGATCGGGGAGCTCATCCGTGAGCGCCAGCCGACCTTCTCGTTCGAGTTCTTCCCGCCCAAGACCGAGGCGGGGGAGCAGCTGCTCTGGCAGGCCATCCGCGAGCTGGAGTCCCTGCGCCCGTCGTTCGTGTCGATCACGTACGGCGCCGGCGGCTCGACGCGGGACACCACAGTGGCGGTGACCGAGCGGATCGCCACCGAGACCACCCTGCTGCCGATGGCCCACCTGACCGCTGTCAACCACTCCGTCGCCGAGCTGCGGCACGTGGTCGGTCGGCTCGCCGGGGTGGGCGTGCGCAACGTGCTTGCCGTTCGTGGTGACCCCCCGGGCAATCCGGGTGGTGAGTGGGTCCGCCACCCCGAGGGCGTCGACTACGCCGAGGACCTGGTCCGGCTGGTGCGTGACGCGGGCGACTTCAGCGTCGGTGTGGCCGCCTTCCCGTACAAGCACCCCCGCTCGCCCGACGTGGCGAGCGACACCGCCCAGTTCGTCCGCAAGTGTCGGGCCGGCGCGGAGTTCGCTGTCACGCAGATGTTCTTCGACGCCGACGAATACCTGCGGCTCCGTGACCGGGTGGCCGCTGCCGGCTGTGACACCCCGATCCTGGCGGGCGTGATGCCGGTGACCCAGTTCAGCACCATCGAGCGGTCCGTGCAGCTGTCCGGTGCGCCCTTCCCACCGGCGTTGGCGGCCCGCTTCGAACGCGTCGCCGACGACCCGGACGCCGTCCGCCGGCTCGGCATCGAGCAGGCCAGCGAGATGTGCCGCCGACTGCTGGACGAGGGCGTGCCCGGAATCCACTTCATCACCCTCAACCGGTCCACCGCGACCCGTGAGGTCTGGCAGAACCTGAAGGTCGGCGCTCGCGTGTGAACGTTGCACCTGCGACACCTGTTGCCCGGCACGACGGTTGAGCCGTGGTGGGCACACAGCTGAACTGGGATCAGTACGCGACGGCGTGGGCGCGGTTGCACGGCGGGTTCGACCCTCGGGTCGCAGCGCCTGTGGTGCGCGCCTGGCTGCGATTCGCGTACCACGTCGGATACGTGCTGGGCCGGCTGCGGGTCAGCCCCACAGCGGTGACAGTGGCCGGGGTGCTGCTCTGCTTCTGCGTACCGCTGCTCGTGGGCCGGCCGGGGGACGGCCCGTTCCTCGGCGCACTGTTCGTGCTGCTCGCCGCCGTGGCGGACAGCGTGGACGGTGCGGTGGCGGTCGCCACCGGCCGCACCACCCGGCTCGGCTACGTCTACGACTCGGTCGCCGACCGGCTCGGTGAGGTGGCGTGGCTGCTGGCGTTCTGGCTGGTGGGCGCGCCGGGTGGGCTGGTCGTCGCGGGCGGCGCGCTGTCCTGGTTGCACGAGTACGTCAGGGCGCGGGCGGTCGCCGCGGGCATGCGGGAGATCGGCGCGGTGACAGTGGGGGAACGCCCCACCCGGGTGTCGGTGGCGCTGGCCGGCCTGCTTGTCGCCGGGCTGGCCGGGTTGATCGAGCCGGACCTGGCCGCCGGCACCATCACCATGGCGACAGCGGTCTGGGTGCTGCTGGCCGGGTTCGGCCTGGGGCAACTGCTCGCCAGCATCCGCCGCGCCCTGGTCGACGCCGACTGAGACAGGCGCACCGCGCCTACCAGGCGGGGCCGATCTCGTCGGCGACGATCTGCGCGGAGAGGGTCACCATCGGCAACCCGCCGCCCGGGTGGGTGGAGCCACCCACCAGCCACAGCCCTTCTGCGGGGCCCCGGTTGGCCGGGCGGAGCAGCCCACCGGCGGTGCCGTAGATCGAGCCGCCTGGTGAGCCGGTCGCCACGCCCAGGTCGGCGGGGGTGCGGATCTCGCGGAACAACAGCCGGTCGCGCACGTCGACGCCGCGCCGCGCCAGCACGTCCAGGATGCGATCGGCGTACGCGTCGGCCAGCCCCGGGCGTCGCCAGTCGACAGCGCCCGCCGCGGTGCCCTGCCGGGGGGCGTTCACCAGCACGAACCACGCCTCGTGTCCGGCCGGGCGGACCATCGGGTCGTCGGCCACCGTGACGAACACCGTCGGGTCGGCCGCCGGTCGGGCCCGTACGCCGCGCCCGGGGTCACCGAAGACCGCGTCGAACTCGGCGTCGTAGTCGTCCGGGAAGAAGACGTTGTGGTGGGCCAGCCCGGTGCTGCCGGAGACGCCGAGCAGCAGCACGAAGCCGGCGAGGCTGCGGTCGGTCAGCCCGGCCAGCCGACGCGGGTGCGGCAGCAGGTCACGGTAGACGGTGAGCGCGTCCACGTTGGCCACCACCACGTCGGCGGGCACCGGAGCGGTGACGCCGGCGAGGCGTACCCCGTGCACCCGGCCGCCGGTGGCGTCGATGCGGGTGACGGTGGTGTCGGTCTGCACGACCACGCCGAGGTCCAGGCAGCGGGTCAGCAGCGCGTCGGCGAGCGTGCCCAGCCCGCCGCGCAGGTACCAGCCGCCGAAGGCCAGCTCGGCGTAGGGGACGGCGACCAGCGCCGCCGGTGCCCGACGTGGGTCGGCACCGGTGTAGGTGGCGTACCGGTCCAGCATCATCCGCAGCCGCGGGTCGGACAGGTGCCGGCGGCCCAGCCCGCGCAGGCTGCGGCCCGGGGCGATGGCGGTCAGGTCGCCGACCCGCCAGGCCAGCGACGCGAGGTCGCGGGGAGAGTCGACGGTGCGGCGCAGGATGTCCCGCGACGAGGCCTGCCACACCCGCGTCGCCCGACGCCACAGCCGCTGCCAGTCGGCTGCCGCCCGGTCACCGAAGGCGGCCCCGATCCGGGCGGTGAACTCCACCGGGTCGGCGCACGAGTCCACTGTCGGGCCACCGCCCGGAAAGACGTGCCTGACGATCGGGTCCAGCGGGACGAGGTCCAGGTACTCGTCGAGCTTCGCCCCGGTCGCCTCGAACAGGTCGTGGAACACCTCGGGCAGGGTGAGCAGGCTCGGCCCGGTGTCGAAGTGGAACGACCCGGCCGGGGTGTCGTGGGCGTACCGGCCGAGCTTGCCGCCGACCGTGTCGGCGGCCTCGAAGACGGTCACCTGGTGCCCGGTTGCGGCCAGCCGGGCGGCGGTGGCGAGGCCACCCACCCCGGCGCCGACGACCACGATCCGCGCCATGCCGCGCCTCCCTAGCTGACCGGGCGGCCCCGCCAGGTCAGGCGGCGCCGCTTCCGCAGATGGTACGACCGCAGTGTCAACCAACCGAGGACCACGACCGACACGGGGTGTGCGAGCGCGTCGGGCCACCAGCGTCCTCCGGTCGCGCGGGCGGTGAGCACCCGTCCGGCCACCCCGAGCAGGTAGCCGCCCAGGCCCACGGCCGTCATCCCCGGTGCGCCGGCCGCCGCACCCGCCAGCGCGATGAGCGGTGGGGCGGTGTAGAGCAGCAGCAGCGCCACCACCACGGCCGCCGCCGAGCCGGGGTGCCCGAACGACGCCCAGAGCGACTTCGAGTACCCGTCGCGCAGTTGCGGCCAGTCGTCGTACATCCGGCAGGTGGCCAGTCGGGAGCCGTCGGCCAGGGCGATCCGTCGACCGGCCCGCTTGATCGCCCGGGCCAGCTCGACGTCCTCCAGGATCTTGTCGGCGACCGCTGCGTGCCCGCCGGCGGCGGTGTAGCCGGCCCGGTCCACCACCAGGAACTGTCCGCCCGCCGCGGCCAGCGACGGCCGCGCCGAGTGCTCCATCGCGCGCAGCGGCAGGAAGGTCAACCAGAGCCACTGCAACAGCGGCTGCACCAACCGGTCGGCCGCCGTCGCCACCACGATCCGGGGGTACGGCGACAGCAACGTCACCCGGGCGGCGCGCAACTCGGCGACGGCAGCGGCCACGGCGTGCGGGGCGAGCACCACGTCGGCGTCGACGAACACCAGCGCGGTGGCGTCGGGGTCGGCCCGGGTGGCCAGCTGCCAGCAGGCGTGCGGCTTGCCCAGCCAGCCTGCCGGCGGGGCGACCCCGGTGAGCAGCGTGACCCGGGGGTCGTCGCCGGCCACCGCGCGGACCACGTCGGCGGTGCCGTCGGTGGACCCGTCGTCGAGGACCACGACGCGAAGCCCTGGCACGCCACGCTGGGCGAGCAGGGCGCGTAGGCACGGGGTGACCCGGGTTGCCTCGTCGCGCAACGGCAGCAGCACGGCCACCGGCTCGTCGACGTCCTCGGGCCGGTCGGTGGGCCGACGTAGCCAGCGGGTGGCGTTGAGCCAGGTGTGCCCGGTCAACGCGGCGACGGCGACCAGCAGGGCGAGCAGGACGGTCATCGGGTCGCGTCGACGCCGGGGCGGTGTGGCTGCCGGGCCTCCGGCCGGAGGTGGCCGCGCCGGGCGCGGAGCACTGTCACCGCCAGGGGTACGGCGGTCAGCGACATGCCGGCGGCGCCCCAGAGCGCCGAGGCGGGCAGGTCGAGGAAGACGGCGTGGGCCAGAATGCTGGAGAAGTACGTCCACAGGTAGAGCGCGACCATGGGGTGGTCCCGCCGGTCGGTGTGCCCGGCGGCCGGGCCGGCCAGCGGGCGCAGCGCGCTCATCATCAGCACCGCGAAGAGCAGCCAGCCCAGGTAGTTGCTGACCGGGATGCCGGCCAGGCCGGGCAGGGCCGGGGTGGCGTCGCGCCAGACCCAGTAGCCCTCGGCCACCATCTGCGGGTCGAGGAAGAGATCCCAGGAGGCCAGCCCCACGGTGGCCAGCGCGATCCGCCCCACCCATCGACCCACCGTCGGCCCGCCGCCGGCTGTCGATCCGCCACCGTCGGCGGCCGTGTGGTTGCCACCGGTCAGTCGCACCGCCGCCAGCCAGGCCGGCCAGGCCATCCAGGTCCAGGCCAGTGGAATGATCAGTGGCACGCCGGCCAGCTTGGGGCCCAGCTCACCGGAGTAGTCGTAGCTGCCGAACGGCACGCCGGTGGCCACCCCGATCGCCTCGATCGCGAACCCGCCGCCGGTGGCCACCGCGACCAGCGCCGCCGCCACCCGCAGGCCCCGGCTGAGCAGCGCGTGGCCGACCGAGAGCAACCAACCGAGGACGACAGTGGCCACGGTGAGCCCGGCCCGGGTGGCGCCGGTGGTGAGCGGGTAGCAGATCTGGGCGAGCACCAGGACGGCGAGCAGCGTCCAGGAGATCCGCCGGGTCATGACGCCGGTGGCTCGAGCGGCAGATCCCGACCGAGTACGCCGAACGGTCGCTCGTCGCCGGGGAAGTGGAAGTCGCGCAGCACGTCGACGAAGCCGAAGCGTCGGTACAGTCGCCAGGCCCGTGAGGTCTGCTCGTCGGCCTCCGGGGTGGACAGCAGCGTGGTGTCGCCCTCCGCCATGCCGAGCAGCGCGCGTAGCTGACCGGCGCCAAGACCGTGACCCTGCGCCGGTGGCCGGACGTGCAGCTCGACCACCTCGAAGCAGTGGGTGAGCCAACGCGTGCGGGTCGGGGTGTCCAACGCGCGCTGCACCTGGTCGTGCCACCACTGACCCGAGGCGCCCAGGTAGCCGTAGCCGAAGCCGGCGAGGTGACCCTCGCTGGTCAGGCTGGCGACCGCCCGGAAACCCGGTCGGCGGACGTGGGTGGCGATGTAACCGCGCCGGGCCTCCAGCAGGTCGGTGCGGTATCCCATCGCCTCGCCGTAGACGGCCACCACGTCGTCCAGCCGCCGGACGAGGTCGTCCGGCGTCCAGCGCACCAACCTCATGCCCGTCCACCCTTCACCGTTTCCGGGCCGCCGTCGGCGACCCACCCGAGCACTGACCGGTCGCCGACCACGTCGCGCACCTCGAACCGGGCGAACAGCTCCTCGGCGTACCAACCCTCGGTGGGGGTTCGCATGATCGCCGCCCGATGCTCCGGGTGACGGTACGCGAACGCCACCAGGTCCGTCGGGTCGCGCCACACGCTCACCGTGCCCTGCCAGCCCAACGGGGCCTCGCCGACCCCGAACCGGGCCAGCAACCCGGGCGCGTCGCGCAGGGCGGCGGCCACCGGCGGGATCGCCCGCCAGAACGTGGCAGCCCGACGGGCCCGCAGCCGGGCCCGGGTCAGTGCCAGCACCGGGCCGGTGACCCGGCCGCCCGGCGGGTCACCGAACGGCAGCCGGCCGGACCACTCACCCCGGCTGGTAAGGGGGCGCAGGTCGATCCGGGCCTGGGCGTGGGCGATGCGCGCCCAGGCCCGCCCGACCGACGAGTCGTCGAAGCCGGCCGCCGCGGCGGGGGAGTCCCAGACGGTGAGCGCCGCCCACCGGGTCAGGTCGGCGTCTTTCGGCCCGAAGTCGGTGCCGGTCCCGGTGCCCAGCAGCTTGCCGAACCGCACGCCCGGGAGGGCCCGCAACCGCCGGGGGTCCAGCGCCATCCGGGTCAGCGCCCGGGGCAGCGCGCCGCGGGAGGTACGCCACACGTGCAGCGTGACCAGCTCCGGCGCGTCGCCGCTGTGCCTTCTGGTTCGCTCGCTCACGTCACCGCTCCGCGGTGGCGGCTGAGCGCGTCCTGCACCGCCCGTACGGTCGGGTGTGGCTGCATCACGCCATTCTTCCCGGTCCGCTGGTGGCCGGTTCAGTCGGCCGGCACGCTCGGCGCGTCACACGTTGCATTTTCGTCGGAGGGGAGGTGTACTGTCAGCAGCAGTTAGAACGAGTGTTCGATTGCCTCGAACGCCCGTTCCAACCAGCCGGAGCGCGGCGTTTCGCGGCGCCACCTCCGGGCGGTGCGGCTCCGCGGGCCGCACCTGGGTTTCCGGGCAGTCGCGAGCCTGGTCCCAACAGGCAGGAGCGTTGCCCGCCGCCCACGACCCCCGGGCGGCGGGCGACGCACCCGCCGGTCCGCCGGCCGGGTGTGGTGTGGGGAAGCATCCACACCCGGCCGGCCACACCCGGTGCGTCTTCCTCCGCACCACCCGACCTCGACGGCGCGTCGGTGGCATCAGCCGCCGGAGTGACGTCTCGGCCACGTGGAGGAGAGACACCCATGCCGACCAACCCGGCTCAGGCACCGACGGTGCCGGCGCACGTGCTGCCGCACCGCACCCCCGCCCAGCTCCTCACGTTGGCCCGCCGTGGGCTGGTCGAGGCCGGCCAGACCCGACCCGACGGCCTGCGTTACGCGGCTGCCCACCTGGCGGCCCTGCGCGCGGCGGCGGCCCTGCTCGCCGCCCGGGCCCGTCCCGCGCCGACCCGACGCAACCGGATCACCAGCGTCTGGGTCCTCCTCTGCGCCGTCGCTCCGGAGCTCGACGAGTGGTCCCGGTTCTTCGCCGCGGGGGCCGGTAAGCGCGCCGCCGCCGAGGCGGGCATCCCCCGGGTGGTGAGCGCCCGGGAGGCCGACGATCTGCTCCGCGCCGCCGAGCAGTTCGTCACGGTTGTGGAGACCGCGCTCGGCGTGGCCCACCAACCGGCCCTGGACGGCCTCGCCGCCTGATCCGCCGCGCCACCGGCCCCCCGGAGGGGGAGCCGGGCGGCCGGCGGCACGGCGTGCCGGTCCTGATCTGATCCACAGCAACGACGGGGGAGTTGGTCCAATGGCGGGCCGCATGGTGGTCGGTTCCGCCGCGCTTGCCGATCTGGTACGTCCGGCGAGCGCACCCGACCCGGTCGGTGGGCACCGGGTGCTGC
This sequence comes from Micromonospora sp. NPDC005710, assembly GCF_040630995.1. Taxonomy (NCBI): domain Bacteria; kingdom Bacillati; phylum Actinomycetota; class Actinomycetes; order Micromonosporales; family Micromonosporaceae; genus Micromonospora; species Micromonospora sp. NPDC005710. Next base: position 46,972 of record NZ_JBEXYP010000016.1, read on the forward strand.
CGGTGGTGCCCGAGCTGACCGGTCTGCTGCCCAACCGGGGCCTGCGCCGGGGCAGCACCATCGCGGTGGCCGCCGGCCAGCCCCGCCGCAGCGGTGGCACCTCGCTGATGCTGGCCCTGCTCGCCGAGGCGTCCCGGGCCGGCTCGTGGTGCGCCGTGGTCGGGGTGCCGACGTTCGGCGCGGGCGCGGCGGCCGAGTTGGGCATCGCCCTGGACCGGTTGGCCCTGGTGCCGAACCCCGGCCCCGAGTGGGCCACAGTGGTCGCCGCGCTCATCGACGGGGTGGACGTCGTGGTCACCACAGTGCCGGCCTCGGTCTCCGCCTCGGTCGCCACCCGGTTGGCCGCCCGGGCCCGCCAGCGCGGCAGCGTGCTCGTTCCGTACGGCCGGTGGGACGGCGCGGACGTGACGTTGCAGGTGGTCCGGGGAGTGTGGGAGGGGCTCGGGCTGGGCCGGGGGCGGTTGCGCCGCCGGGAGATCACCGTCTCGGCGCGCGGGCGCGGGGCGGCCGCCCGACCCAAGGAGATCAAGGTCTGGCTCCCGGGTGACGAGCTGACCCGGGTGATCCCTCGTACGCTGCCGTCGCCGGTGGGCCGATCGACCGCCCCACTCGCCCTGGTCGGCCGGGGGTGACCGGCGCGCCGGCGCGCACCCTGCTGCTGTGGTGCCCGGACTGGCCGGTGCTCGCCGCCGAGATCGTCGACGGGGTGCCGGCGACCGGCCCGGTCGCCGTGCTGCACGCCAACCGGGTGGTCGCCTGCTCCGAGCGGGCCCGCGCCGAGGGGGTGCGTCGGGGGCTGCGCAAGCGGGAGGCGCAGGGTCGTTGCCCCCAGCTCACAGTGGTGGAGTACGACCCGGGCCGGGACGCCCGGGCGTTCGAGCCGGTGGTCGCCGCGGTGGAGGAGTTGGTCGCCGGGGTCGAGGTGGTCCGTCCAGGTGCCTGCGCGGTGGCCGCCCGAGGGCCGGGCCGTTACCTCGGCGGCGAGGAGGCGGCCGCCGAACGGATTATCGAGCATGTGGCCCAGTCGTGCCTGGTGGAGAGCCAGGTGGGCATCGCCGACGGGGTGTTCGCGGCCGGGTTGGCCGCTCGCGCCGGCCGGGTGGTGGCACCGGGCGGGACACCGGAGTTCCTGGCCGGGTTGCCGGTCGAGGCGCTCGGCCGGTCGGCGCTGGCCGACCTGCTGCGCCGGCTGGGGGTACGCACCCTCGGCGACTTCGCCGCCCTGCCGGCCGGTGACGTGCTGGCCCGGTTCGGGTTCGACGGTGCGCTCGCCCATCGGCTGGCCGCCGGGCGGGACCACCGCCCGCTGGCCGTCCGGCAACCGCCGGCCGACCTGACGGTGACCGCGGAGCACGACGACCCGATCGACCGGGTCGACGCGGCGGCGTTCGTGGCCCGGGCGTTGGCCGAGCAACTGCACGAGCGGCTGGCCGGGCACGGGCTGGCCTGCACCCGGCTCGGCATCGAGGCGGTCACCGAGCACGGGCAGGAGCTGCACCGGGTGTGGCGGCACGACGGCCTGCTCACCGCCGCGGCCATCGCCGACCGGGTGCGTTGGCAGCTCGACGGGTGGCTCTCCGGCAGCAACGGCCGCGCCGGCGCCCGACCGGCCCGACCGACGGCCGGCATCATCCGGCTGCGACTGATCCCGGACGGGGTGATCGCCCAGGCCGGTCTGCAGGCCGGCCTCTGGGGGGAGACCGGCGAGGAGCGTGAGCGCGCGCACCGGGCGTTGAGCCGGGTGCAGGGCATCCTCGGCCCGGAAGCGGTGGTCACCGCGGTACTCGGTGGTGGCCGCTCCCCGGCCGACCAGGTGCGGCTGGTGCCGTGGGGCGACGAACGCCTCCCGGCCCGGCCCGAAGCTCCGCCGTGGCCGGGCCGGCTGCCGCCGCCCGCGCCCGCCGTGGTGCTGCCCAGTCCGCTCGCCGCGACCGTGCACGACGCCGCTGGCGAGCCGGTGGTGATCAGCGCGCGGTTGGCGGTGAGCGCCGCGCCCGCCCGACTGGTGGTCGGCACCGGTCAGCCAGCGGAGATCGTGGGTTGGGCCGGGCCGTGGCCGGTGGACGAGCGCTGGTGGGCGCCGGCCGAGGCTCGCCGCCGGGCCCGGTTCCAGGTCAGCCTGGCCGACGGTGCTGCCCTGCTGCTGGCCGTGGAGTCGGGGCAGTGGTTGGTGGAGGCGATCTATGACTAAGTCAGGTCGATCCCTGTCCGGCCTCGGCTGGCTCCGCGCTGGCCGGGGAGCAGATGTCGCGATGAGCGTGATGACTCACAGACATCTTGATGTCTGTGAGTCATCACGCTCATCGCACCTTTCGCCGCCGGCGGGGCGACCGCCGTCGTGTTCGTCGTCGACCCGGTCGCCCAGCGTCCCTCGGCCGCGCAGGACCAGGCCGAGCAGGACCGGGCCGAGCAGCGTGGCCGGAGCGGCCGGATGAGCTTTCACAACCCGAAGATGCCCTGGTCGGAGCTGGAGCGGGTGCTCTCCGGGCGGGCCGGAGACAAGCGGGGGAGCCGGGGCGAACGGCACCTGCACGTGGTGGACCCGCTCGCCGTGGACGCCGACGGTGGCGACTCCCCGGCCTGGAGCCGCCACCGGGAGCAGTACCAGCCGCCGGAGCTGACCCGTCCCGACGGTGTGGTGCCCTACGCGGAGCTGCACGCGCACACCAACTTCAGCTTCCTCGACGGTGCCAGTCACCCGGAGGAGCTGGCCGAGGAGGCGGCCCGGCTGGGGCTCACCGCGCTCGCCGTCACCGACCACGACGGCTTCTACGGGGTGGTCCGCTTCGCCGAGGCGGCCCGCACGCTGGGCCTGCCGACCATCTTCGGCGCGGAGCTGTCCCTCGGGCTGCCCGGCCCGCAGAACGGTGAGCCCGACCCGCACGGTGCGCACCTGCTGGTGCTCGCGCACGGCCACGAGGGGTACGCCCGGCTGGCCACCACCATCGCCCGAGCCCAGCTGCGCGGCGGGGAGAAGGGCCGCCCGGATTACGGGGCCCTGGAGGAGGTCGCCGCCGAGCTGAAGGATCACGTGCTGGTGCTGACCGGCTGCCGCAAGGGGCACGTGCCGGGGGCGCTGCTCACCGAGGGGGTGGACGCGGCGGCCCGCGAGTTGGACCGGCTGACAGCGCTCTTCGGCGCGGAGACGGTGGCCGTGGAGCTGACCGACCACGGTCACCCGGTCGACGCCGACCGCAACGACGCGCTCGCCGAGCTGGCCGCCGCGGCCGGGTTGCCGACGGTGGCCAGCAACAACGTGCACTACGCCAGCCCGGGCCGGCGTCGGCTGGCCACCACCGTCGCCGCGGTCCGGGCCCGCCGCAGCCTGGACGAGATCGACGGCTGGTTGCCCGCGGCGGCCACCGCCCACCTGCGCAGCGGCGCGGAGATGGCGGCCCGGTTCGCCGCGTACCCGGGTGCGGTGGCGCGGGCCGCCGAGTTCGGCGCCGAGTTGGCCTTCGACCTTCAGCTCGTCGCGCCGCAGCTGCCGGCGTACCCGGTGCCGCCGGGGCACACCGAGATGAGCTGGCTGCGGAAGCTGACCGCCGACGGGGCGCACGAGCGTTACGGGCCGCCGCAGGCGCACCCGGCGGCGTACGCGCAACTCGACCACGAACTGAACATGATCGAGGAGCTGGGTTTCCCCGGCTACTTCCTGGTGGTCTACGACATCGTCACGTTCTGCCGTGACCAGGACATCTACTGCCAGGGTCGGGGTTCGGCGGCCAACTCGGCGGTCTGCTACGCGTTGCGGATCACCAATGTGGACGCGGTCCGGCACCGACTGCTCTTCGAGCGGTTCCTCGCCCCGGAACGGGACGGCCCACCGGACATCGACGTGGACATCGAGTCGGACCGTCGGGAGGAGGTGATCCAGCACGTCTACCGCCGCTACGGCCGGGAGCACGCCGCCCAGGTCGCCAACGTCATCTCCTACCGGCCGAGGTCGGCAGTGCGGGACGTGGCAAAGGCGTTCGGCTACTCGCCGGGGCAGCAGGACGCCTGGAGCAAGCAGATCGACAGGTGGGGGTCGGTCGCCACCGTCGATGTCGAGAACATCCCCGAGCAGGTGGTGGAGTACGCGAACGAGTTGCAGACGTTCCCCCGGCACCTGGGCATCCACTCCGGGGGCATGGTGATCTGCGACCGGCCGGTGATCGAGGTCTGCCCGGTGGAGTGGGGGCGGATGCCCGGGCGCAGCGTCCTGCAGTGGGACAAGGACGACTGCGCGGCGGTCGGTCTGGTCAAGTTCGACCTGCTCGGCCTGGGCATGCTCTCCGCCCTGCACTACGGCTACGACATGATCGGCGAGAGCCTCGACCTGGGCGACATGACCCTGGACGATCCGGAGGTCTACGACATGCTCTGCCGGGCCGACTCCGTCGGGGTGTTCCAGGTGGAGAGTCGGGCCCAGATGGCCACCCTGCCCCGGCTCAAGCCCCGCGAGTTCTACGACCTGGTGGTCGAGGTGGCGCTGATCCGTCCCGGCCCGATCCAGGGTGGTTCGGTGCACCCGTTCATCAGGCGCAAGAACGGCCAGGAGGCGGTGACGTTCGCGCATCCGCTGATGCGCAACGCCCTGGAGAAGACCCTTGGTGTGCCGTTGTTCCAGGAGCAACTGATGCAGCTTGCCATCGACCTGGCCGGCTTCGACGCGGCCGAGGCCGACCAGTTGCGCCGGGCGATGGGCGCCAAACGGTCGGTCGAGCGGATGACCCGGATCGCCGACCGGCTCTACGCCGGGATGGCCGAGCGGGGGATCACCGGTGAGCTGGCCGACGACGTCTACCGCAAGCTCACCGCGTTCGCCAGCTACGGCTTCCCGGAGAGCCACGCGATGAGCTTCGCCTACCTGGTCTACGCCAGCTCCTGGCTCAAGCGTTACCACCCGGCGCCGTTCCTGGCGGCGCTGCTCAACGCTCAGCCGATGGGTTTCTACTCGCCGCAGACTCTCGTCGACGACGCCCGCCGGCACGGGGTGGAGGTCCGTCGCCCGGACATCAACGCCAGCGGGGCTCTGGCGGTGTTGGAGTCCACCCCGGAGACCCGGTGGGGCAGCGGGCCGGGGGAGCCGCCGCACGCCTGGGGGCTGGGTGGCCCGGCCGTCCGGCTCGGCCTGTCCAGCGTGCGGACCCTCGGCGCCGAGGTGGCCGAGCGGATCGAGGCCGAACGGGCCACCGGTGGGCCGTACCGGGACATGCCTGATCTGGCCCGGCGGCTCGGTCTCACCGCCGCGCAGCTGGAGGCCTTGGCCACCGCGGACGCCTTCGCCTGTTTCGGGCTGACCCGGCGGCAGGCGCTGTGGGCCGCCGGCGCGGCGGCCCAGGACCGGCCGGGTCGGCTGCCCGGGACGGTGACCGGTGCGGCGGCGCCCACGTTGCCGGGAATGGAGGCGGTGGATCGGCTGGTCGCCGACGTGTGGGCCACCGGGTTGTCGCCGGAGAGCCATCCGGCCCGGTTCATCAGGGGTCAGCTCGACGTGCTCGGCGCGGTGCCGATCGCCCGGCTGGGTCGGGTGGAGCCGGGGCAACGGATCCGGGTGGGTGGCATCGTCACCCACCGGCAACGCCCGGCGACAGCGGGCGGGGTCACCTTCCTCAACCTGGAGGACGAGACGGGGATGCTCAACGTCACCTGTTCGCCGGGGTTGTGGCAGCGCTACCGGCGGGTGGCCCGGACCAGCGCCGCGCTGGTGGTGCGAGGGCTGTTGCAGCGGCACGAGGGGGTGACCAATCTGGTCGCCGACCGGCTGGACGCCATCGAGCCACCGGTGAGTCCCGCCTCCCGGGACTTCCGCTGATCCAGTGATCCACATTACGGTTTCTGACAGCGTCGAGCGGGAGACTCGTCCCGAGCGGGCAGAGCGGCCCGTGATCCGTGAGGGGGAACGACAGTGACGGGAAATCACGCGTACACCAGTGGAATCGCCAACGCCCGGCGGACCCGCCTGGGCACCGGCTGGGTGCCGTCGCACCTCGCCGACCCCCGCGAGTACGAGGTGACGAACGGTCCGGTGGCCAACGAGCGGCGGTCCCGGGCGGAGGACGAGGCCGAGGGCGCCGAGGCCTGACCTGCCGCCGCAGCACGTGCCGACCGTGTGTGTGGTGGCGCGCCCGCCACACGCCCGCACCACTACCGGGCCGGGTGACTAGGCTCGGCCGGGTGGAGCAGACCCGAGGCCGGTTCGCCGAGCCGCCGCTGACACCCCGTACCGCCGTGATCTGGTCGGTGCTCCGCGCCGAGCTGGACCGGCGCGGCGACGCCGAACTCACAGTGCTGGACGTGGGCGGCGGCACCGGCGGTTTCGCCGTTCCGCTGGCCCGCGCCGGGCACCGGGTGACGGTCGTCGACGCCAGCCCCGACGCGCTCGCCGCGCTCACCCGCCGTGCCGCCGAGGCCGGGGTGGCCGACCGGATCGCCGCCGTGCAGGGCGACGGCGACGCCCTCGCCGGGCTGGTCGAGCCGGCCGGCGTCGACCTGGTGCTCTGCCACGCCGTCCTGGAGGTGGTGGACGACCCGACGCCGGTGGTCGCCGCGCTTGCCACCGCGCTGCGCCCCGGGGGTGCGGCAAGTGTGCTGGTGGCCGGTCGGGCCGCCGCCGTGCTGGGCCGCGCGATGAACGGGCACCTGGACGTCGCGGCCACACTGGCCGCCGACCCGGGCGGCACCGCCGGCCCGAGGGACACTCTGCGCCGACGCTACGACGCCCCGGCCGCCGCCGCGCTGCTCGGCGCCGCCGGGCTGGTGGTCGAGGAAATCCACGGGGTACGCGTGCTGGCTGATCTGCTGCCGGCAGCGGTCGCCGACGGGCAGCCCGCCGCCGTGGTCGAGTTGGAACGGGTGCTGGCCGCCCACCCGCCGTACCGGGACCTGGCCGCCCAACTGCACCTCTTCGCCCGCCGGCCGGCATGATCGCCGCGGTCGGTGGCCGGCCGGCGCCGCTGGAGATCCTCGGGCCGGACCACGGCGGCGGCCGTCTCGCCGACGTGCTACCCAGCGCGCTGGCCGTGCTGGGCGTGCCCGGCTCGGCCGACCCGCTCGGCCTCGGAACGGCGCTGGCCGGGGTACGCCGGATCGCCGTGCTGCTCGTCGACGGGCTCGGTTGGTACCAGCTGCCGACCGCGGCGCCGTACGCGCCGACAGTCGCCGGGCTCGCCGCCACGGTGGCCCGGCCGCTGGTCGCCGGTTTCCCGTCCACCACCCCGACCAGCCTGGTGTCGCTGGGCACCGGTGTCGCGCCGGGCGCACACGGGGTGCTCGGCTTCACCGTGCGGGTGCCCGGCACCGATCGGGTGCTCACCCACACCGACTGGGCAGCCGATCCGCCGCCGCTGCGCTGGCAACCGGTGCCCACCCAGTTGGAGCGGGCCCGCGCCGCGGGCGTGACGACGACAGTGGTGAGTCGGCCGGAGTTCGGCGGCAGCGGGTTGACTCTGGCCGCCAACCGGGGTGGCGACTTCCGGGGCGCCGCCGGCGGCGACGCGGTGGCCACCGCCATGCTCGCCGCGCTGGCCGCCGGCACCGGGCCCACACTGGTCTCCGGCTACCACGCCGACCTGGACCGGCACGGCCATCTCAGCGGCGTCGACTCGGCACCCTGGCGGGCCGCGGCCGCCGAGGTGGACGCCCTCGTCGCCCGGCTTGTCGACGGGCTGCCGCCGGACGCGGCGCTGCTGGTGACCGCCGACCACGGGCAGCTCGACATCCCCGGCGCGCACCGCTTCGACCTGGACACCGATCCGCGACTGCGGGCGGGTGTGCGGCTGGTGGCCGGCGAGGCCCGGGTCCGCTACCTGCACGTCGAGCCGGGCGCTGTCGAGGACGTACGGGCCGCCTGGTCGGAGGTGCTGGGCCCGACGGCCCGGGTCCGTACCCGCGACGAGGTGGTGGCCACCGGCTGGTTCGGGCCGGTGCCCGAGGAGCACCTGGGGCGGATCGGGGACGTGGTGGTGATCTGCAACGACACGTACGCGGTCATGGCCAGCCGCACCGAGCGGCCGATGGCGTCGAAGTTGGTGGCGTACCACGGGTCGGACACCGCGGCCGAGCTGACCGTGCCGCTGCTCGTCGTCCGAGGCTGACCGTTTGTCGTTGGGGCTGACCGGGGGCGGTTCGGCCGACTGGTCGGTGGTGGTGTCGTACCCCCGGGTTAACCTGCCGGGATGGGCCGCAGCCAGTCGTTGCCCCGGGGCGACGATCCGCGCTTCGGGCCGGACGCCGACGACTCCGCCAGCCCGATCCTGCACGTCGACATGGACGCCTTCTTCGCCGCCGTCGAGGTGCGCCGCCGTCCCGAGCTGCGCGGCCGGCCGGTGGTCGTCGGTGGCGTCGGCCCGCGCGGGGTGGTCAGCTCGGCCAGCTACGAGGCCCGCCGGTACGGCGTCCGCAGCGCGATGCCGACCAGCCAGGCCCGGGCCCGCTGCCCCCGGGCGGTCTACCTGCCACCGGATTTCTCCGCCTACACGGCTGCCTCCCGGGCCGTCATGCAGATCTTCCGGGACGTCACCCCGCTCGTCGAGCCGCTCTCCCTCGACGAGGCGTTCCTCGACGTGACCGGCGCCCGTCGGCTCTTCGGCTCCCCGGCCACCATCGCCCGGCTGATCCGTCGCCGGGTCGCCGAGGAGCAGGCGCTGACCTGCTCGGTCGGGGTGGCCCCCACCAAGTTCGTGGCCAAGCTGGGCTCCACCCGGGCCAAGCCGGACGGCCTGCTCGTCGTCCCCCCGGGCCAGGTGCTCGACTTCCTGCACCCCCTGCCGGTGGATGCCCTGTGGGGGGTGGGGGAGCGCGCGGCCGAGGCGCTGCGCCGGCTTGGCCTGGCCACCGTCGGCGACCTCGCCGAGGCGCCGGTGGGCATGCTCCGCCGAGCCGTCGGTGCCGCCTCGGCGGCCCACCTGCACGAGTTGGCCTGGGGGCGTGACCCGCGCGGGGTCAGCCCCGAGCACGTCGACAAGTCGATAGGCGCCGAGATGACCTTCGACGTCGACGTGGCCGACCCGCTGGAGATCCGCCGCGCGTTGCTCGCGCTCAGCGCGAAGGTGGGAGTCCGGTTGCGAGGTTCCGGGCACGTGGGGCGCACCGTCGCACTCAAGGTCCGGCTGGCTGACTTCCGCACCGTGACCCGATCTCGCACTCTCGACGTTCCCACCGACACCGCACGCGAGATGTTCGACACGGTCTGGGCGCTTTACACCGCCTTGGACCCGGGTGAGCGGGTCCGACTCGTCGGTGTTCGCGTGGAAGGGCTCGCCCCGGCGCAGGGCGCTGCCCGGCAACTCACCCTCGGCGCGCCCGAGCACGGCTGGCGCGAGGCGGAAGCTGTCGCGGACGCCGCCGCTGCCCGTTTCGGGCGGTCCGTCATAGGTCCGGCCAGTCTGATGGGCGACCGTGATCGCCGTCGAAACGAAAATCCACCCCGCCCATAGGTCGTCCCGCTTTCCGACGCGCGACCCCCCTCGTAGACTTGCGGGTAAGCAGCCGGATGGCTGCCACGGTCTGTCGGCCCGAGTGGGCCCGACCAACGTGACCGGGGAGGAGTGCCGTGCCGCTCTCGGAGCACGAGCAGCGGCTGTTCGAGCAGATCGAGCGGTCGCTTGCCGAGGACCCCAAATTCGCCTCGGCCGTGCGCGCCAGCGATCCGCGCTTCCATGCGCGGCGTCGCCTGCTCGTCGCCGCCGGCGTCATCATCGCTGGCTTGGCTCTACTGGTCTATGGCGCGGTGATCAAGACTCCACCACTCGCGGTGGCGGGCTTCGTCGTCATGCTGGCGTCGGCCGCGTTCGCGGTGCAGTCGCACCGGCGGGCGCAGTCACCCGACCTGCACGTGGTGGGCGGCACGACGAGTCGTCGTCGTCCCCGCGGTGGCCGATCCGGTCGCCGGTCGTCAATCCTGGACCGCATGGAGGACAGGTGGCGGCAGCGCCCGGAGGGGCACCGCTGAGCCGGTCCCGCCGTTGAGGCGGGCCGCACGCCGCGACGAGCGGTCGCCGGGCACAGGCCCCCGGCGACCTGCGTGGTACCCGTGCGCCCTTGCTCCCCGCTGCCCACTCTCCGCATGATCGTGCTCGATCCTGAATGTCAACGCCGTTGCGGTTTGCGGAACGGCGTTTCACGATCGAGCACGATCATGAGTGGCGGGGTGGATGGGTCGGGTTTTGGTCAGCGAGCGGCCCGGTCGGCAAGCAGCCGTCGGGGATTCCAGCGCAGCAGTCGGTACCGGGCCTGCCCGGTGCGCGCCGCCATCCGTCCCGAACTGTCCGCCATGGCGGTACGCCAGCGCAGCAGCACCGAGGGCGGCAGCACGGCGGCGAGCAGGCGGGTCCGTCGGTCCGCCCGGGCGGCCAGCGCTCCGCGGACCGCGCGCAGCGCCGGCACCAACCGCTCACCGGTAAGCGGATCCCGCGCGTAGCGGGCCCGTTCCTCCGCCCGGCCGAGCAGCCGCGCCGACCCGATCGCCTCATCGTCGTCGAGGGCATCCCGGACCAGCCGGTCCGCTGTCGCCCTGGGCGTCTCGGTCGGATCGACCGGAACCCGGAAGTCCACGAGCGTGTCGAGCAGCTCCGCCCAGGCGGCGTGCGCGTCCGCGCGAGCCCGGTTGGCGTCCACGCCGACCACCACCGGTCGCGTCTCCGGATCGCTGTCCCCGTCGACCCTGGCGGCGGCCATCGCCCCGCTCACCGCGCTGCCACCCCGTCGGCGGCGCAGAGCCACCCGGCGCAGCGCGGGCACCGCGAGGAGCAGCAACAGGGCGACCAGGCCCGCTGCCCACCACGGCCAGACCGGCGGCTGCTCGTCCGGCGTCGTTCCGCCGAGGGCGAGCCCGCTGTCGGCGTCCCGGTCGGCGTTGTCCGGCCCGGCGGGCCCGGCCGAGGCTTCCGGCCCCGTCGGGGTGTCCGCGGTGCCGGTGTCCGGGCTGGACGGCTCCGGCGCATCAGTGTCCGGTGCCCAGGTCGACCGGGTGGAGCCGGGCACCCCGTACGCCGGGGTGGCGTCGAACGGCACCCAACCGGCCCCGTCGAAGTAGACCTCGGTCCAGGCGTGCAGGTTGAGGTTCGTGAGCGTGAACGTGTCACCGTCGCGCTTGCTGCCGTTGGTGAAACCGAACGCCACCCGGGCCGGGATGCCTGCCGAGCGGACCAGCCAGGCCATCGCGGCGGCGTACTGCTGGCAGTAGCCGACCTTGTTCGTCAGGAAGTTGACGATGTCCTGACCGCTGCTGCCGCTCTCGGTGCTGAGCTGGTACCGGAAGCCGTTGTCCGCCGAGAAGTGCTGGTAGATCGCCAGCACCCGGTCGTAGTCGGTGCGCTTGCCCTGGACCAGCCCCTTGACCAGCTCATCCACCTCGGGAACCGTCCCGGGGGTGGCGGTCATCTGTCGGCGTACGGGGTGGTCGGAGGGCAGTGGTGGCGCGCCCCGCAGCGCTGCGGGGGTGAAGGTCGACCGGACGTAGTCGAAGGAGTACTTCCGGCCCCGGGAGTTCTCCCGGTTGGAGAAGACGACCTGCTGGTTGGCGTCGTAGAGCCAGTTGTCGCTGAGGTCGTCGGCGCGGGTCGGCTCGGCGTACACCGGCATCAGCGACATGCTCAGGCTCTTGGTGACCTCGACCGTCGCCCGGTAGGTGGTCTGCTGCACGCCCCCACCGGCCCGGTCGGCCGGGTTCGGCAGGTCCCGGTTGACGGACCGGCCGCTGGGGTTACGTGCCTGGAAACCGGCGGGGCGCAGCTCGTCGGCGACCGCGTAGCGCAGGTAGAACGGGTTCGGTTCGGACGTTGTCACCTTGACCAGGTCGGCCACCTGGGACTGGTTGAGCTGGCCGGCGAGCGAGGCGAACAGGTCGATCCGACCCGATGTGCCGCCCGTGCCGGACCCGTTGCCGTTGCCGTTGCCCGGCCCACGGCTGAGCGAGTCGAGCAGCCCACCTGTCATCCCGGGCACCGCCAGCGGAAGTGCCACCGCCAGGGCCACCCCGACCGCCGCGAGCCGGCGGCCGGCGGACGCCAGCGGAGACGCCTCCCACACGTCGACGTCGCGGCCGTCCCCGGTGAACCGGCGGCCGAAGCGGCGTACCCGGTCGACGTTGTCGGTGACGAGCAGCCAGAGGTAACCGGCGGCCCCGATCACGAACGGCACCGCAGGGACGCTGTCCACGTAGACGGCGACCGGCACCGAGTAGATGGCAAGCATCGGCAGCCCCGCCAGCGCGGGCCGGCGCAGCCCCACGGCCAGGACGTCCACGAGTACGGCGACCGCGCCCACGCCGAGCACCGCGATGAACAGCAGCGGGTCGGTGTCCGGGACCTCGACCCCGTACGAGCGCATGTCCTGCATGGAGCCGCTGAGCAGGTCGCCGAAGTACGTGAACGTGCCAGGGGTGGGAAGGACCGCGAACAGTTCCTCGCCGCTGGGGAACAGCCAGGTCAGGGCGAGTGCCAGGCCGGCCAGCATGCCCAGCACCTGACCCCACAGCGGTGCCCTGGCGAGGCGGGTCAACGCGGCCACCCCGGCCACCACGGCGACCGCGATGATGGACTCGACCAGCCACGTCCAGCCCTGGAAGATGGCCGACAGCGGCGCGGCGGCGAGCAGTGTGGCAACGGCCGCCACCACGCCGATGTTCCGACTGCTGATCATGAGGGGAGCCTTCCGTTCATCGCACACCGCCGGCGACCGTCTCGGCCAGCGCGGCCCGTAGGGCGAACCCCTGGGCACCCCGGCCGACCTGCGGCCACAGCGCCGGCAGTCGGCCCCCGTGGTCGACGCCGACCACCCGCCAGCCGCTCTGCAGCATGGCGAGGACGGAGGCGGCGTGGGCGTGCTCCGCCTCGGCCCGGGTCTTCTCCGGAAGGCTGAGCCAGGTGGAGCTGTTCAGCAGGAAGCCGACACAGGTGGCGCCATTGCCGCGCAACCCGGCCAGCAGCTCCGCCTCGGCCACGCTGACGGTGCCGAACAGGCCGATGATCAGACCGCCGTCGGCGCGTTGGCGGACCCGCTGCACGAGGCCGGTGACCTCGGCGCGCTGATCCAGTCGAACCTCCGCGAGGTGGTCGAGCAGTGTGCCGTCCCCGCCGGCCTCCGAGGCGTCCACGTCCGCCCCCGAGCCGGTGACCAGGCGCAACTTGTAGCCGGCCTGTCGCAGGTGGACGGCGATGCTGGCGGCGGCCGAGACCGACCACTCGAAACTCGCCGTCGGCCCCTCGCCGCGGTGGCCGTACGCCCTGGTGTCCAGGACGACGGTGGCCCGGCTCTCCCACGGTTGCTCCTCGCGGCGCACCATCAGCTCGCCGGTGCGGGCGGTGGACTTCCAGTGCACCCGACGCAGGTCGTCGCCGCGCCGGTACTCCCGGGTCGCCGCGTCGTCCTCGCCGTGCACCGCCACCGAGCGGGCCCGGCTGTCGCCGCTGCCCGCGTACTCCCCGGGAAGCCGGACCGACGGCAGCGGGGTGACCTGCGGGATGACCGTCAGGTGGTCGGTGCTGGGGAAGGAGCGGGTGAGCTCGCACAGACCGAACGGGTCGGTCATCCGGACGACCAGCGGGCCCACGTCGTAGCGGCCCCGCACGTCGGCCCGCACCGTGTACGCGACGGAGCTGGCCTGGTGCGCGCCGAGCCGCTCCAACACCACCCGGGGCCGGCTGCCCAGCGCGTAGGGCAGCCGGTCCTCCAGAAGCAGCGTGCCGGTCGGCAGCCGGGAGAGGTTCTGGAGGCGCAACACCACCCGGGAGTTGGCGCCGACCGGAACCCGGTGCGGGTCCAGCGAACGGTTGCAGGCCAGCTTGTAGCGGCTGCGCCCGACGTAGGCGGCGGCCAGCAACGGCAGGATGGCCAGCAGCACGGCCACCCGGAGCAGGTCCTTCTCGCCGAGGATGCCGGCCGAGATCGCCGCCGCGACCGCAGCGGCGAGGAAGGACCGCCCGCGGGTGGTCAGCCCGCGTAGACCCGCACGCACGTCACGGCCTCCGCGGCTCGTAGGGTGCGCGACCGTTGCCGGTGGCGGGCGGCCGGGTGTCGTACGGGTTGCGCTGCCGGTCGTGCGGCAACGGCAGGCGGTGCACCAGCTCGGACACGATCGCGTCGGTGGTGCGCCGGGCGAGCTGCGCGTCGGCGGTCGGGATGATCCGGTGGGCGAGCACCGGCACCGCCAGGGCCTGCAGGTCGTCGGGAAGGACGTAGTCGCGGCCCTCCAGGGCGGCGACCGCCCGGGCGGTGCGCAGCAGTTGCAGTGTCGCCCGGGGGGACGCGCCGAGTCGCAGGTCGGGGGCCTCGCGGGTGGCGGTGACCAGGTCGATCGCGTACTGCTTGACCGCGTCCGCGACGTGCACCTGCCGAACGGTGGCGATCAGCTGCCGGACTATCGCCGCGTCGGAGACCGCCCGCAGCTCGTGCAGCGGGTCGGTGGCGCCGTGCCCGTCCAGCATCGCCATCTCGGCGTTGGAGTCCGGGTAACCCATCGCGATGCGGGCGGTGAACCGGTCGCGCTGCGCCTCCGGCAGCGGGTAGGTCCCCTCCATCTCGATCGGGTTCTGGGTGGCGATCACCATGAACGGGGTCTGGAGCTGGTACGTCACCCCGTCGACGGTGACCTGCCGCTCCTCCATGCACTCCAGCAGCGCCGACTGGGTCTTCGGGGAGGCCCGGTTGATCTCGTCGCCGACGACCAGGTTGGCGAACACGGCGCCCGGACGGAACTCGAAGTCGTGCGTCTCCTGGTTGTAGACGCTGACCCCGGTGACGTCGCTGGGCAGCAGGTCGGGGGTGAACTGGATCCGCCGCACCGTGCAGTCGATGGACCGCGCGAGGGCCTTGGCCAGCTTGGTCTTGCCGACACCCGGAACGTCTTCGATCAGGAGGTGACCCTCGGCGAGCAGGACGGCCAGGGCGAGCCGCACGGTGGCGGTCTTGCCCTCGATGACCTGCTCGATGTTTGCCACGATGGCCTCACTGGCGGCGCGGAACTCGTCGTGCGGCAACAGGCCGCCCACCTCGTCCCAGGTCTGTTGTGTCACGGGCCTCCTCCTCGTCGCCGTCACGGCAGCTCTGTAGAGAGCACCTGGACCCGCCGTTGGGTTCGCGAGTCGAGCCTCGTATGCCGCAGGAATCTCACTAGTCTCTCAGGCTAACCATGTTTGTCGTTATCGCCGACCCCCGCAGGTAGTCCGTCGGTTACACACCGATATTCGCCAGCTCGGGGTAACCGATCCGACCCGCCCCGGGGGCCGGCAGGGCGGACCGTGGGCGAGGTACACTGCGGGCATGGCCGGAGTCTTCCTGCTTCTTACCGGGCCGTGCTGATGCGCTGAACGCAGCGACAGCACGGCGGCCCCTCCTGCGCGAGGGGCTTTTTTGTGCCCGCCGCCGGCCCGGCCCGGTGGTGCCGAGACGAAGCGAAGCGAAGCGAGGAGAGACGATGAGTGAGGCAGCCGCACCGGCGGGCGACATTCCCCCGTTCCGGTACACCGCGGCCCTGGCCGACGAGATCGAGATTCGTTGGCAGGACACCTGGGCGCGCGAGGGCACCTTCCACGCACCGAACCCGACCGGCCCGTTGGCCGACCCGACCCACCCCCGCGCCGGCGCGGAGAAGCTGTACGTGCTGGACATGTTCCCGTACCCCTCCGGAGCGGGCCTGCACGTCGGCCACCCACTGGGCTACATCGGCACCGACTGCTACGCCCGCTACCAGCGGATGGCCGGCCGCAACGTGCTGCACGCGATGGGCTTCGACGCGTTCGGCCTGCCCGCCGAGCAGTACGCGGTGCAGACCGGCACCCACCCCCGGACCACAACCGTCGCGAACATCGAGCGGTACAAGGCGCAGCTGCGCCGGCTGGGGCTGGCGCACGACGAGCGTCGCTCGGTTGCCACCATCGACACCGACTTCTACCGCTGGACCCAGTGGATCTTCCTGCAGATCTTCAACTCGTGGTACGACAGCGACGCCGGCCGGGCCCGCCCGATCGCCGAGCTGATCGCCGAGTTCGAGGGCGGCAACAGGCAGACCCCGGACGGCCGCGCCTGGGCCGAGCTGAGCGTCGCCGAGCGCCGTCAGGTCGTCGACGACCACCGCCTGGCGTACGTCTCGCAGGCCCCGGTCAACTGGTGCCCGGGGCTGGGCACCGTGCTGGCCAACGAGGAGGTCACCGCCGACGGTCGCTCCGACCGGGGCAACTTCCCGGTCTTCAAACGCAACCTGAAGCAGTGGATGATGCGGATCACCGCGTACGGTGACCGGCTGCTGGACGATCTGGACAGCCTGGACTGGCCCGAGCCGATCAAGCTGATGCAGCGCAACTGGATCGGCCGCTCCACCGGCGCCCACGTCGACTTCCCGACCAGCGCGGCGCCGGTGCGGGTGTTCACGACCCGGCCGGACACCGTCTTCGGCGCCACCTACATGGTGCTGGCGCCCGAGCACGAGCTGGTCGACACGCTGGCGCCGGCCAACTGGCCGGACGGCACGAGGGACGCCTGGACCGGTGGGCACGCCACCCCCCGGGAGGCCATCGAGGCGTACCGCAAGGCGGCGGCCGCCAAGACCGACGTCGAGCGGCAGTCCGACACCAAGGAGAAGACCGGCGTCTTCATCGGCGGGTACGCCACGAACCCGGTCACCGGTGGGCAGATCCCGATCTTCATCGCGGACTACGTGCTGGCCGGCTACGGCACCGGCGCGATCATGGCGGTGCCGGCGCAGGACGAGCGGGACTGGGCGTTCGCCGAGGTCTTCGAGCTGCCCATCGTGCGTACCGTGCAGCCGGCGGAGGGCTTCGACGGCAAGGCGTACACCGGGGACGGCCCGGCGATCAACAGCGCCGCGCCCGAACGCGGCCTGGACCTGAACGGCCTGGGGGTCGCCGACGCCAAGGCGGCGATCATCGCCTGGCTGGAGGCGAACGGGCACGGCAGCGGCGCGGTGACCTACCGGCTGCGCGACTGGCTGTTCTCCCGGCAGCGCTACTGGGGCGAACCGTTCCCGATCGTCTACGACGAGACCGGCGCGGCCATCGCCCTGCCCGAGGAGATGCTGCCCGTCGAACTGCCCGAGGTGGACGACTTCTCCCCGAAGACGTTCGAGGCCGACGACGCCAACAGCAACCCGGAGACCCCGCTGTCGCGGCGGCGCGACTGGGTCGAGGTCGAACTGGACCTGGGTGACGGGCCGAAGCGCTACACCCGGGAAACCAACGTGATGCCGCAGTGGGCCGGCTCCTGCTGGTACGAGCTGCGCTACCTGGACCCGACGAACAGCGAGCGGTTCGTCGACGCGGAGAACGAGCGGTACTGGATGGGCCCGCGCGCCGACGGTGACTGCGGGGGCACCGACTTGTACGTCGGTGGCGCCGAGCACGCCGTGCTGCACCTGCTGTACGCGCGGTTCTGGCACAAGGTGCTGTTCGACCTGGGGCACGTGTCGTCGTTCGAGCCGTTCCGCAAGCTGTTCAACCAGGGCATGATCCAGGCGTACGCGTACACCGACTCGCGCGGCAGTTACGTGCAGGCCGAGGAGGTCTTCGAGCGCGACGGGGCCTACTACCTGGGCGACCTGGCGGTCAACCGCGAGTACGGCAAGATGGGCAAGTCGCTGAAGAACGTGGTGACCCCCGACGACATGTGCGCCGCGTACGGCGCGGACACCTTCCGGGTGTACGAGATGTCGATGGGTCCGCTGGAGGTCTCCCGCCCCTGGGAGACGCGGGCGGTGGTCGGCTCGTACCGGTTCCTGCAGCGGGTGTGGCGGGCTGTCGTCGACGAGCAGACCGGCGAGCTGCGGGTCACCGAGGACCAGGCCGACGAGGCGACCCGCCGGCTGCTGCACAAGACGGTCGACGGCGTCCGTGGCGACATGGACGGCATCCGGTTCAACACCGCGATCGCCAAGCTGATCCAGCTGACCAACGGGCTGACCGGCCTGTCGGCCACGCCCCGCGAGGTGGCCGAGCCGCTGGTGCTGATGGTGGCGCCGTTCGCCCCGCACCTGGCCGAGGAGTTGTGGCGCAAGCTGGGCCACGACACCTCGCTGACGTACGCGGACTATCCGACCGCCGACCCGGCGCTGCTGGTGGCCGACACGGTGACCTACCCGGTGCAGGTCAACGGCAAGGTCCGTGGTCGCGTCGAGGTCCCCGTCGACGCCTCCGAGGAGACCGTCCGCGCGGCGGCCCTGGACGTGGTGGCCGCGACGCTGGGCGGCAAGGAACCCCGCAAGGTCATCGTCGTGAAGGGTCGGATGGTCTCGGTCGTCGCCTGACAACGGTGCCCCGCGTCGGGAGCGGCACGCACCGTGACGTCCACCGACGTGAACACTGGAACGAGCGTGATGACTCAGAGACATAAAGATGTCTGTGAGTCATCACGCCGTCCGACGCGGCGGGGCCACGGGGGCGGACCTGGTCAGGTCAGCTCGCGCATGGTCAGACCGGTGTGGTGCGACGGCGGCGGCGTTCGGCGCGCCACCACTGGTGGACCAGGACCAGACTGGCGATCAGGCCGAGGCTGGCCGGGGCTGCGGCGTACCAGTTGACGTGGCCGGGGGAGCTGACCGCCGCGCCGATCGCCGCGTACCCGAAGGCGGTCGGCGCGGACGCGATCACGCTGCCGGCCAGGAAGGGCAGGACGCGGGCACCGGTCGTGCCGTAGCCGTAGCTGACCAGCCCGAAGCCGGCGATCGGCAGCAGCCGGACGGTGACCACGCCGACCACGCTCTGCCTGGCGAACCACCCGTCGAGGCGGGCCAGCCGACCGCGGACCCGTTCGGCGACGAAATCCCTACCGAGCAACCGGCCGACGGTGAACCCGATCGCCGCTGCCACAAGCGCGGCTCCCAGGGCGTACGCCGCACCCTCCAGGGGGCCGAAGATCGCGCCCGCCGCGAGCGTGATGAAGGTCCGGGGTACCAGCGCGACGAGGAGCAGCGCGCCCCCGAGGATCGCCGCCACCGGGGCGAATTCGCCCAGCCGGTCGGCGACCAGCGGGAGCTGCGCCGGATCCGGCCGGGGCACCAGGAGCAGCAGGAGCCCGCACCCACCGATCAGCAGCACCAGCAGGGCGAAGCGGGCGGCCGACGGCTGCCGGAGCAGCCGTCGGACGGCACGGATCATGCCCCGGCGGCGGCCACCGCGGAGCGGCGCTCGTTGCGGAGCCGGTCCGACCAGGTGTCGTCCAACGGGGGAAGCTGGTGTGCGCCGGTGGCCCAGCGCAGCAGCAGGTCGGCCAGGGCCGGGTTACGAGCCAGCGCCGGCCCGTGCGAGTAGGTGCCCAGCAGCTTGCCGCGCCAGGCGCCCTCGGTGGCCCCGTCGTTGCCCACGCCGGCGGTGACCCGGGCCAGCGGGGAGACCTCCGGACCGAGGTGGGTACGACCGCCGTGGTTCTCGAAGCCGGTCAGCGGCGGCAGGCCCAGCCGAGGGTCGATCTCCCCGGCCAGCTCGCCCACGGCCCGGCTCTCGCCCCGGTCGGACTTCAGGTCGAGCAGCTCCAGCCCGCGGCACTGCACGCCCTTGGCGAAGAAGGACGTGCCGAGGAGTTGGTAACCGGCGCAGACGCCGAACACGACCGAGCCCTGGGCGACCGCGCGGTGCAGGCCGCCGTCGGCGAGAAGCCGCTGGGCGCCGAGCGCCTGCGGGCCGTCCTCGCCCCCGCCGACCAGGTAGATGTCGGCTGTCGCGGGCAGCCGCTCGTCGGAGCGGACCTCCAACACCTCGACAGGCATTCCCCGCTGACGGGCCCGACGGGCCAGGATCAGGGCGTTGCCCCGGTCTCCGTAGGTGGAGAGCAGGTCGGGGTAGATCCAGACGATGCGCAGGCTCTCAGATGACACGGTCCAACTCCGCTCGGATGTCCTGGAACGCGGTGTAGTTCGCGATGACCTCCAGCCGCCCGGGCGGGACCGACCGGAGCGCGTCGTCGAACGTGCGGACGTGCTGGAACGGCACGTCGTTGACGTCCAGTCGAACCGCCAGGTCGTAGGCCCGGTCGCCGGTGATCAACACCTGCCGGCCGCGGAGCGGGGCGAAGTCGACATCGTAGAGCCAGGAGGTGTCCAGACCGTCGGGGTCGCGCGCGTTGATGGAGAGCAGGGTCGGCGCGTCGTCGGCCATGTCGAACGCCTCCAGCCAACTGGCCGGGTTCTTGGCCAGCAGCAGCCGGATGTTGCGGCCGTCCTTGTTCACCTGCGCGTAGCGGCCGGCCACCGAGGTGACGATGCCGAGGCGGGACACCGCGTCGACCGGGCGGACGCCGAACTCGGCGGCCACCGCCAGTGCGGTCGCCGCGTTGCCGAGGTTGACCTTGCCGGGTAGCTGGAGGGAGACCTTGTGCCAGGCGCCGGTGGGGTCGAGCACGCCCTCGTCCTCGACGAGCCAGTGCGGCTCCGGTCGCCGCAATGGGCAGCCGGTGCACCACCACTGCTCGCCCGAGCGTTGGATGGTGGAACCGCACTCCGGGCAGACCCAGGAGTCGTCGTGCCAGCGCTGGCCGGCACTGAACCACGTCACGTGCGGCGGCTTGATGCCCCGGGAGGGGTCGCCGGGCGGGGTGGCGGCCCACACCACCAGCGGGTCGTCGGCGTTGGCGACCACCCGTACGTCGGTGTGCCGGACCAGCGCCGCGCGCCAGAGCTGCGCCATCATGGCGACCTCCTTGGCGCGGTCGAGCTGGTCGCGGGAGAGGTTCAGCAGCGCGACCACGTGCGGCTCGGTCGCCTCCAGCACCTGGGCCAGGTAGTGCTCGTCGACCTCGAGCACCGCGTACGGGGTGCTGCCGGCCTTGGCCAGCGCCGAGGTGTGCCCGCTGGGCATGTTGGCGCCGAAGGAGTTGGTGGCGACCCGGCCGAGCACGCCGACCGCGGCGGAGGTCAACCGGGTGGTGGTGGTCTTGCCGTTGGTGCCGGAGACGAGCGCGATAGCGCGCCCGGCCGACAGGTGGGCCAGCAGGTCCGGGTCGATCTTCAGGCCGATCCACCCGCCGATCACCGAACCGTCGCCACGGCCGGCCGCCCGGGAGAGCGCCGCGGCGGTCCGTGACACGGAGCTGGCCACCTTGGCCCGTAGGGGCATTTTCGCGTCCGTCACGCGAGCGAGGTTACCGGACCGCCGGCCTCACCAGATCGCCGCCGACGGTGAACCGTTCGGCCGTGGTGGTTGCGCGGGCGGCCGGGTGGGTGTCCCCCGGACGGAGTCGATCTATGTCGGAAAGCGGACCACGCCGGGGGGCGGCCGGACCCCTCCACTCCGCTCCACCCCCTGTGACGTGCGGTTTTGCCGTCGGGTCAGGCGCGCCACGCGGGCGAATTTGGTTGCGGGTGGAGGGAAGTGGAGTAGAGTGGGGACCAATGGTGAGGCCGGGAGGGCTCACCGGCCCGGGGGGTCAGCGGCGCCGCGAACGCCGCTCAGGGGCGAGGGGGTTGGGCCGTGTTTCTCGGCACCCACACTCCGCGCCTGGACGAAAAGGGCCGGTTGATCCTTCCGGCCAAGTTCCGGGACGAGCTGGCGGGGGGTGTCGTGGTCACCAAAGGGCAGGAGCGCTGCCTCTACGTCTTCCCGACCCCTGAGTTCCAGCGGATCGCGGAGCAGTTGCGCGCACAGCCGATGACGCACAAGGCGGCCCGGGCCTACAGCCGTGTCTTCTTCGCCAGCGCGCACGACGAGGTTCCGGACAAGCAGGGTCGGGTGACGATCCCGGCCCACCTGCGGTCCTATGCCGCACTGGACCGCGAGTTGGTGGTGATCGGCGCCAGCACGCGGGTGGAGATCTGGGACAAGGTCGCCTGGGAGACCTACCTCGCCGAGAGCGAAGACGACTTCGCCGACATCGAGGAGGGGGTGCTGCCCGGCGGTCTGTAGGGCGGTAACGGCGCCCGACGTACTGCGAGATCTCCAGCCGCTTTCGAGTTCCTGGCATCACTTCCCCGGTGCCAGGCGCACGATCCAGACATGGGACGACGGTCCGGTGTCAGGCGGGAGCGGATGGGGATCTGGCGGTACGACGGCAGCGCCGTCCGACGACAGGCGCACGAGGAGAACGGACGTTTCAACCAGTGGGGGTCATCATGGGGGAGTTGCGCGGCACGCACGTGCCGGTGCTGCTCGAGCGGTGTCTCGAGCTGTTGGCCCCCGCGCTGGGTCGAGGCGGCCGGACGGTCCACGTCGACGCGACGCTCGGCCTGGCCGGGCACGCGGAGGCGGTGCTCGAGGCCAATCCCGAAACGGTCCTGATCGGGCTCGACCGGGACACCGAGGCGCTCGCCCACGCGCGGGTCCGACTGGCCCGGTTCGCCGATCGGGTGCACCTGGAGCACGCCGTCTACGACGAGTTGCCTGACGTACTGGACCGGCTGGGCTATCCGGCCATCGACGGCATCCTTTTCGACCTGGGTGTCTCGTCGTTGCAGCTCGACGCGCCCGACCGCGGGTTCGCGTACGCCCAGGACGCTCCGCTGGACATGCGGATGGACCAGACCCGGGGGGTGACCGCCGAAGAGGTGGTCAACACGTACGCGCATCCGGACCTGGCCCGGGTGCTGCGGGTGTACGGCGAGGAGAAGTTCGCGGGTCGGATCGCCTCGGCGATCATCCGGCAGCGGGAGCGGGAGCGGATCACCTCGTCCGCGCTCCTGGCGGAGCTGGTTCGGGACTCCATTCCGGCGCCAGCCCGACGAACGGGTGGGCACCCGGCAAAGAGAACGTTTCAGGCTTTACGGATCGAGGTAAACAGAGAGTTGGCAGCGCTGGAGACAGCGTTGCCATCTGCGCTCGACGCACTGACAGTGGGCGGTCGCATGGTGGTCCTGTCCTACCACTCGCTGGAGGACAGGCTCACCAAGGCGGCACTCACGGATCGGGTCCGCAGTAAGGGCCCGATCGACCTTCCGGTCGAGCTTCCCGGGTCCGGTCCGACGTTCCGGCTGCTCAGCCGGGGCGCCGAACTGCCCGGGGAGGCGGAGGTCGCCGCGAACCCGCGCGCCGCCTCGGTGCGGCTGCGGGCCGCGGAGCGGCTCGACCCGGACGCGACAGAGCACTGGCGGACCGACCGCGAACGGTCTCGCCGACGGGTGAAGGGAATGCACCAACCGGGCACGGGGTCCGCCTGATCCGTGGGGGGTCAGGGGCACCGGCACGGCTAGAGGGACGGATGTTGAGGGGGAGGGACATGAGCATTGACAAGCGCGACCGCCGGGACGTCACCGGCGGCGGCCAGCGCGCACCGCGGTCGGGGGGCCGGATCGCGGCGGAGCGGGCTCCGCGCCTCGGTAACGGTACGTCACGCATCGATCGAGTGAACCGGCAGGGGGAGACTCGCGCCCGGGGGGCGCGCGAGTTCCCGACTCAGGGCAGCGCGGCGCTGCGGCCGGTCGAGAAGGCCGCCAGCGCCACCAGCGCCCGTCCGCCGCGGCTGCGGGTGGCACCGCCGGCGCCGATCTCGGTGCCGCGTGCGCCGTTCGCGGCACTGATCGTGGTGCTGGTGGTCGGTGGGGTGCTGGGCATCCTGGCCGTCAACACGAAGATCAATGAGAACGCGTTCCGGCTCGAGCGGTTGCAGCAGCAGCAGGCTCGACTGGACCTGGAGAAGCAGCAACTCGACAAGCAGATCGCCGAGTCCAAGGCGCCGGGCAACCTGACCGCCGAGGCGCGGCGGCTGGGCCTTGTCGACGCGGGTGAGCCGGGCTACATCCGGCTACCGGACGGCAAGACCATCGGCGTGCCGCAGCCGGCGACCGGCCAGCCGTCGGTGACCAGCCAGGGTGCGGGAGGCTGACCGGTGCCACAGAGGTCGGACGAACCGCGCCGGGACCCTTCGGGGTCCCGGCGCGGTTCTGCGCGTGATGCCCGTTCCGGTGACGGTGAGTCGCGCACCGGCGAGCCGGGCATCGGAGGCATCTCCGGCGCCCGGGCGTACACCCCGAGGGGTCGGACGGTCCGCGAGGAGCGCGCCGTACCGGCCCGCGGCCAGGGCGCCGAGCAGCGGCGTACCCCGCGCAGCAGCAACCGGTCCGGTGACCCGTTCCGGCCGGCGTTGCAGGTGCTCGACGGCGGCCGGGCCGCCGCCCGGGCCGGCCGGCGTGACGCTCCCGCGGCCGGACGCGGTCAGGTGGTGCGCACCGTCGCCCCGCGTACCCCCCGTGCCCCGGGTGGGGACGAGCCCCCGCCGCGTCGCCGGACCACGCCCCGCGCGCCCCGGCGCACCGACCGACCGGCGGCCCGCCGGCCGTCCCGCAAGCCACGACGCCCGCCGAAGCTGGCCGACTCGCGGCTGCGGCTGCGGCTGGGCACAGTGCTCGCGCTCACCCTGTTCGCCGTCATCGGCATCCGGCTGATCTTCCTCCAGGCTGTCGACGCTCCGGCGTACGCCGGGGGCGGCACCGCCGACCGCCTCCGCACCGTCGAACTGCCGGCGCCCCGGGGTGCGATCTACGACAGCACCGGCGCGCCGCTGGCCCGCAGTGTCGAGGCACGGTACGTGTTCGCCGATCCGACCGAGGTGGAGGACCCGCCGGGCGTCGCCAAGGCGCTCTCCCCGCTGCTCGGCATCCCGGTGTCGAAGCTCATGGAACAGATGAAGCCGCGCAAGCTGGAGAACGGCAAGGAGTCCACGTTCGGCTATCTGGCCCGGGGGGTGGATGTCCCGACCGCCAAGCGGGTGCAGGCGCTGGAACTGCCCGGCATCGGGGTGCACCGCGACGAGCGCCGGGAGGTGCCCGGCGGTGACCTCGCGGCCAACCTGATCGGCTTCACCAGCCAGGACATGGACGGGTTGGAAGGGCTGGAGGCCCGGTACGACGACGTGCTCGCCGGTCAGGACGGCAAGCGGGTGTACGAGGCCGGCCTCGGCGACCTCGCCGCGCCGATCCCGGGCGGCTACAGCCGGACCACTGTGGCCAAGCCGGGAAGTTCGATCGCCCTCACCGTCAACGGCGACCTCCAGTTCCGGACGCAGCAGATCCTCAGCGCCGGCATGGCCCAGGCACCGGGCGGCACCGGTGCGGCCGTGATCATCGAGATTCCCTCGGGCGCGGTGCTGGCCCAGGCCAGCAACCCCACCTACGACGCGGCGAAGCCGACGCCCAGTGACCCGGTCGCCCGGGAGGACGCCGCAACCAGCTTCGTGGTCGACCCCGGCTCGGTGCACAAGGCGATCACCTACGGTGCGGCGCTGCAGGAGGGGGTCATCACCCCGGACACGGCGCTGCCCATCGCCAACAGCATCAAGATGGGTGACACCTGGTTCTCCGACACGCACCCGGCCAACGGCAGACGGATGAGCGTGCCGGGCATGCTCGCCTACTCGTCGAACGTCGGCACCATCACGATCGCCGAGCAGCTCGGCAAGGACCGGCTCATCGACTACCAGAAGCGTTTCGGGCTGGGTAAGCCCACCGGCGAGGGGATGCCCGGGGAGGCCAGCGGGCGACTGCTGCCGGCCGACGAGTGGAGCGGTTCGTCGCACGGGTCGGTGCCGATCGGGCACAGCGTCGACGCCACCCCGCTGCAGATGGCCGCCGCGTACGCGGCCATCGCCAACAATGGCACCTACGTGCAGCCGCACCTGGTCAAGGAGATGATCGGCCCGGACGGCAAGCGCACACCGGCGCCGGCCCCGGTCACCCGGTCGGTGCTCAGTCCGCAGAACGCGGCGGCCCTGCGCACCATGCTGGAGGCGGTCACGACCGTCGACGGCGCCACCGGCGTCACCGCCGCGGTTCCGGGCTACCGGGTCGCCGGCAAGACCGGCACCGGGTGGCGGTTGGTGAACGGCAAGAAGCAGCCGGGTGAGGTGTCCTCGTTCATCGGGATGGCCCCCGCCGAGAACCCCCGCTATGTGATCGCCGTCTTCGTGTATGCACCCGACGGCGGGGGCGCGGCCATCGCCAGTCCAGCGTTCCGCGACATGATGCAGTTCACTCTGCGTCACTATCGGGTGCCGCCCTCCACCGGCGGATCCGCGCCCAAGTTCGTGGTCTATCCGCGCTGAGCAGCGATGGCGGGACATCATCGGTGAGTGCCGACGAACCACCGGGGCGGCTGTGCGGCCGGAACCGGACGACGGGGTAGGGTCTGACGCCGTGCCCGGCAATCCACGTCCACGTACCGTGACCGGAGTCCGGCTCGGTGATCTCGCCGTCCGGCTCGCCGTCGACCTTGCGGCGGACGCCGCCGCGGTGGTCGTCTCCGGGGTCACCCACGCCAGCCAGGAGGTTCGCTCCGGCGACCTGTACGCGGCGCTGCCCGGTGCCCGTCGGCACGGCGCGGAGTTCGCTGCCGCCGCCGCCGAGGCGGGTGCCGTGGCGATGCTGACCGACCCGGCAGGCGCGGAGTTGACGGCGGCTTCCGGCCTGCCCGCCCTGGTGGTGCCCGACCCGCGCGCGGTGCTCGGCGAGCTGGCCTCGGCCGTGTACGGCGACCCCAGCGCCGACCTCACCGTGATCGGCGTGACCGGCACCGCCGGCAAGACGTCCACCGCCTACCTGATCGAGTCGGGGCTGCGCGCGGCCGGGCACACCACCGGCCTGGTCGGCACCGTGGAGACGCGGCTCGGTGACCTGGTGATCGACAGTGTGCGTACCACCCCCGAGGCGACCGACCTGCACGCCATGCTCGCCACCGCACGGGAGCGTGGGGTGACCGCCGTGGTCATGGAGGTCTCCAGCCACGCGCTGGCCATGGGCCGGGTGGGCGGTGTGCGGTTCGCTGTCGGCGGTTACACCAACTTCGGCTCCGACCACCTTGACTTCCACGCCGACAGCGACGACTACTTCGCCGCGAAGGCCCAGCTGTTCGACGGGCGCTGCGCCGTCGAGGTGCTCAACCACGACGACCCGGCGTTGAAGCCGCTGCTCAAGCCGACGACCGTCACCTACTCGGCGGTCGGTGACCAGGGCGCGACCTGGTGGGCCGACGGGGTGGACGGCGAGGGGTACGCGCAGCGGTTCACCGCGCACGGCCCGGACGGCGTGGCCGTGTCCGCCGGTGTCGCCCTGCCCGGCCGGCACAACGTGGCGAACGCGCTGCTGGCCATCGCCGCACTGGTCGGTGCCGGGGTGGACCCGGTGACCGCGGCGGACGGGGTGGCCGCCTGCGGGGGCGTCCCGGGCCGGCTGGAGTTGGTCGACGTGGCCGCGCCGGTGCGCGGGGTGGTCGACTACGCGCACAAGTCGGACGCGATCGTCGCCGCGCTCGCCGCCCTGCGCGAGTTGAGCGCCGGCCGACTGATCTGTGTGATCGGCGCCGGTGGGGACCGGGACCGGGGCAAGCGGCCGGTGATGGGCGCCGCCGCGGCGGAGGGAGCCGACGTGGTGCTGGTGACCGACGACAACCCGCGCACCGAGGACCCGGGGGAGATCCGCGCCGAGGTGCTCGCCGGGGCGTACCGGGCCGGCACCGCCGCGCGGATCGTCGAGGTGGCGGGCCGCCGCGCCGCGATCGACGAGGCGGTGCGGCTGGCCGAGCCGGGCGACGTGATCGCGCTGCTCGGCAAGGGCCACGAGCGCGGCCAGGAGGTGGCGGGCCAGGTGCTTCCGTTCGACGACAGCATCGAGTTGGCCGAGGCGCTGCGGGCCCGCTTCGGGGACCTGGCGGGTCAGCGGTGATCACGCTGAGCCTGGCCGAGGTGGCCGCGGCCGTCGACGGACGGCTGGTCAACGCCGACCCGGAGGCCACCGTCACCGGTTCGGTGGAGTTCGACTCGCGCAAGGTCGGCCCCGGCTCGCTATTCGTGGCCTTTCCGGGGGAGAAGGTCGACGGGCACGACTACGCGGCGACGGCGATCCAGGCTGGCGCGGTGGCGGTGCTCGGCAGCCGTGCGGTGCCCGGGGTGCCGATGGTGCTCGTCGACGACGCCCTCGCCGCGATGGGCCGACTGGCCCGCGCCGCGGTGGACCGGCTGCCCGGGCTGACCGTGATCGGCGTGACCGGCTCGTCCGGCAAGACCACCACGAAGGACCTCATCGGTCAGCTCACCACCCGACTCGGAGCCACTGTGGCGCCACCCGGCTCGTTCAACAACGAGCTGGGGCACCCGTACACCGCCCTGCAAGCTGACCCGGCCACCCGTTACCTGGTGATGGAGAAGGGGGCGCGCGGAATCGGGCACGTGCGGTACCTGTGTGAGCTGGTGCCGCCCCGGATCTCCGTGGTGCTCAACGTCGGCACCTCGCACATCGGCGAGTTCGGCTCGCAGGACGCCATCGCCCAGGCCAAGGGCGAGCTGGTCGAGGCGCTACCGCCGGACGGGCTGGCCGTGCTCAACGCCGACGACCACCGGGTGGACGCGATGGCGAGCCGTACGCAGGCCCGGGTGGTCCGCTACGGCGAGGCGCCCGACGCCGACGTGCGCGCCGAGGACGTGACGCTCGACGAGCGGGGGCACCCCTCGTACACCCTGGTCACCCCGGAGGGGCGCGCGCCCGTGCGGCTGCGACTGGCCGGCCGCCACCAGGTCGGCAACACGCTCGCGGCGGCGGCGGTCGCCCGGGAGCTGGGCATGCCGCTGACCGAGCTGGCCACCGCCCTCGGCGAGCTGGGGCTGGTCTCGACCCGTCGGATGGACGTCTTCGACCGCCCCGACGGGGTGACAGTGGTCGACGATTCGTACAACGCCAACCCGGCCTCGATGGCGGTCGCCCTACGGGCGCTGGCCAGCATGGGTCAGGGGCGGCGTACCGTCGCGGTGCTTGGTTACATGGCCGAGCTGGGCCCGTTCGAGTACGACGGCCACGCCGAGGTCGGCCAACTCGCGGCCGAGCTCGGTGTCGACCGGCTGCTCGTGGTGGGTGAGCCGGCCGCGCCGATCCACGAAGGCGCGACAGCTGTAGCAAACTGGGGAGGAGAGTCGGTGCTGCTCACCGATCAGGCGGCGGCCGTCGAGGTGCTGCGGAGCGAGCTACGACCGGGTGACGTCGTCCTGGTCAAGGGTTCCCGGTACCGGACCTGGGAGGTGGCCGACGCCCTGCGCGCCGACGCCGGTGGGGAGCCGACCCGATGAGGGCGATCATCGTCGCCATCGGGGTGGCCTTCATCGTCTCGCTGTTCGGCACCCCGATCGCGATCAAGGTGTTCACCCGGCTCAAGGCCGGTCAGCCGATCCGGTCCGACGGCCCCGCGATGCACCAGGGCAAGAAGGGCACGCCCACGATGGGCGGCGTGGTCTTCATCCTGGCCACCGTGATCGCGTACGTGGCCGGGCACCTCGCCCTGACCACCCTGCCGGACCAGCAGATCGCCCAGGTGGAACCGACCATCACCGCACTGGTGCTGCTGGGGCTGATGGTCTTCTCCGGCGCCGTGGGTTTCCTCGACGACTTCCTCAAGGTGCGCAAGCGCAACAGCGCCGGGCTGAACAAGCGCGGCAAGTTGCTCGGGCAGATCCTGGTCGGTGCGGTCTTCGGGGTGATCGCCCTGTGGTTCCCGAGCACCATGACGAACGGTTCGGGCCTGGCGACCAACACCGAGACGGTGGGCAGCACCACGCTGAGCTTCATCCGGGACATCGACTTCCTGGAGGTCAGCAAGGTCGGCGCGGTGATCATCTTCATCTTCGTGGTGATGGCCGCGACGAACGGCGTCAACCTCACCGACGGCCTGGACGGCCTCGCCACCGGCGCGTCGGTGATGGTGCTCGCCGCGTACGCGCTCATCGCGTTCTGGCAGTACCGGCACTGGTGCGCCGACCCGAACTACACCCAGCCGTACTGCTACGAGGTCCGCGACCCGTTGGAGATCGCGCTGATAGCCGGGGCCGCGGCCGGGGCCTGTGTGGGCTTCCTGTGGTGGAACACCTCCCCGGCGCGGATCTTCATGGGCGACACCGGGGCGCTGGGGCTGGGCGGTCTGATCGCCGGCATGGCGATGTCCACCCGCACCATCCTGCTGCTGCCGATCATCGGCGGGCTCTTCGTGATCATCACGATGTCCGTGGTGATCCAGATCATCTCCTTCAAGACCACGGGTAAACGGGTGTTCCGGATGTCTCCGCTCCAGCACCACTTCGAGCTGGCCGGCTGGAGCGAGGTCAACATCGTGGTGCGTTTCTGGATCATCGCCGGCATCGGCGTGGCCATCGCCCTGGGCCTGTTCTACAGCGAGTTCCTCGCCAACATGACCTGACCTGCCCCGCCCCCACCCCGTCGATCTTGCACTTTCGGATGTCGGAACGTCTTCTTATGACCGTTTCGTCGGCACCGAAAGTGCAAGATCGACGCACCCGGGGGTGGGTGAGGGCGGTACGGGGGCGCGGGGCAGTACGGGGGCGGGGCAGGGTTCGACACGCCCGGTGGGGCGTTGTGGGGCGGTGGGGCGTGTTCAGCGGTGATGATGTCGGGGTGGGGGAGGATATCGGCACCGAGGATGGAACTGCCGGACGGCCGCGACGGTCGCCGAGCGCGGCGCGTACGCCATCGACTGCCGCGGCGCGCGGCCCGCAGCCCGGCGCGGCGGCCCGCGAGTCCGGGTCGGGGGTCCGCAAGGCTGGGTCGGCGGCCCGTGAGTCCGGGTCTGGGGCCCGTGAGTCCGGGTCGGGGGCGCGGGAGGCTGGGCCGAGGGCTCGCGACCGCGAGGCCGGGTCGGGGGCGCGTGAGCCCGGCGCAGCGGCCCGTGAGGCCGGGACGGCGGCGCGGGAGGCTGGGCCGGCGGGACGTGGGCCGGAGGTCGCGGCGGCGACACCGGTGCGCGGGTTCGACGCGGCCGGTGGGCTCGCCGCGCTGCGCGGCCTGCTGGACCGGCCGCTGACCTCGTACTTTCTGCTGCTGTCCTGCGCCGGCCTGCTGCTGCTGATCGGGCTGACGATGGTCTTCTCGGCGACAAGCGTGAAGGACTACGCCGAGGACGGCAACGCCTCGGCATCGGTGACCAAGCAGGCCATCTTCGCGGTGATCGGCATCGGTGCGTTCTGGGTCTGCCAGCGTCTGCCGGCGAGCACCTACCGGTCGCTGGGCCGGCCGCTGCTGTTCACGTCGATCGCCCTGCTGGTGGTGCTCAACCTGCTCGTCGCGTTCGCCCGGCTGACCGGGCAGGATTCGGCCAGCTTCGGGCCGGTCGAGGCGCGACTGAACTGGCTGTTCGTCGGCGGGATCCAGCTTCAACCATCGGAGCTGGCCAAGTTCGCGATGGTGCTCTGGGGTGCGCACCTGGTCGCCCGCAAGGGCGCCGCGCTGGGGTGGTGGCGCGAGCTGGCCACCCCGCTCTTCCCGGTGGTCGGCCTGCTTTTCGTCCTGGTCGGCTACAACGACACCGGCACGATGCTCTGCCTGCTGGCCCTGGTGGTGGGCCTGCTCTGGGCCGCCGGGGTGCGGATGCGGGTCTTCGGCGCCCTGGCCGCTGCCGGTCTGGTCGGGATCGGCCTGCTCGTCGCGGTGGCCTCGCTGGGTGCCGGCTCCGGTGAGCGCGGCGAGGACAACTACCGCCTCGCCCGGTTGGACATGTTCTTCAACCCACCGGACCCGGAGACCTGCAAACTCAACGAGTGCCTCCAGTTCTACCAGGGGCGGCTGGCCATCGAGCACGGTGGCTGGTTCGGTGTCGGGCTGGGCAAGGGCAGCCTCAAGTGGGACTGGCTGCCCGAGGCGCACAACGACTTCATCTTCGCGATCATCGCCGAGGAACTGGGTGTGATCGGGTGTGTCGTGGTGCTCACCCTGTTCGCGGTCATCGCGTACACCGGGTTCCGCATCGCCCGGCGGGTCGACGACCCGTTCCGTCGGCTCGCCGCCACCGCCGTGACGACCTGGCTGGTCAGCCAGGCGGTGATCAACATCGGTGGGGTGGTCGGGCTGCTGCCGATCACCGGCCTGCCGCTGCCGTTCATCTCCGACGGCGGAAGTGCCCTGGTGGTGACGTTGGCCGGCATCGGCATGCTGGCCTCCTTCGCCCGCGCCGAACCCGATGCGGCCAGAGCACTGCATGCCCGTCCGCCGGCCCGGTGGGTCCGACTACTCTGGGCCCCGTTGCCGCCGCTTCCCGGCCGGCGTCGCCGACCGGCGATGCCGCCCGCCGGCCGAGGGTCAGTGCCCCGGTCCCGCGAGCGGCGCCATGACGATCAGGCCGCGCCGCGCGGGGTCCGACAGGACCGGAGCCGCGGTGGTACGGCGAGCGAGAGGAGACGCTGATGGGTCCGCTGCGTTCGGTGGTGCTCGCGGGAGGTGGCACCGGGGGGCACGTCTACCCGCTGCTCGCCTTCGCCGACTGCCTGCGCCGACACGACCCGGGCGTCCGGATCACCTGCCTCGGCACACCTCGGGGCATGGAGAACGACCTGATCCCGCCGCAGGGCTACGACCTGCGGCAGATCCCGGCGTACCAGCTGCCCCGGTCGGTGAACATGAACCTGGTCCGCACCCCGGGCCGGATGTGGACGGCGGCCCGCGCCGCGGGCAAGGTGATCGACGAGGTGCGGGCCGACGTGGTCGTCGGCTTCGGCGGGTACGTATCGGTGCCGGCCTACCTGGCCGCGTGGCGTCGCGAGCTGCCCATGGTGATCCACGAGGTGAACGTGCCGCCGGGCGTGGCCAACAAGCTGGGCATGAAGTTCACCAAGAACGTGGCCGTCGGCTTCCCGAACCAGCCGAGCCAGGCCGAGTCGCTGCGGGACGCCACAGTCGTCGGTGTGCCGCTGCGCCGCGCCATCGCCGGTCTGGACCGGTACGCGCTGCGTAACGCCGCCCGCGCCCACTTCGGGCTCCGCCCGGACCTGCCGGTGCTCTTCGTGTCCGGCGGCTCGTCCGGTGCCCGTTCGATAAACCTGGCGGTGTCCGGGGCGGCCAAGGAGTTGGCCCGCAACGGCGTGCAGGTGCTGCACGTGATGGGTGCCCGCAACGAGCCGGTGCCGATCCCCACCGACCTGCCGGTGCCGTACGTGACGCTGCCCTACCTGTCCGAGATGGAGCTGGGCTACGCCGCCGCCGACCTGATGCTGGCCCGGGGCGGGGCGATGACCGTCGCCGAGGTGGCGGCGATCGGGCTGCCCACGATCTACGTGCCGTACCCGCACAGCAACCAGGAACAGCGGCGCAACGCGCTGCCAGTGGTGGAGGCCGGCGGAGGGCTGCTGGTCGACGACGCTGAGCTGACCCCGGACTGGCTGGAGCGGACGGTCATCCCACTCATCCGTGACCCACAGCGGCTGTACACGATGGGTGCCGCTGCCGCGTCGTACGGTCGGCGCGACGGCGACGAGGCCCTGCGGTCCTTCGTGCTGGCGGCGGTGGCCCGATGACCGCGCAGTTCACCCCGGCCGGCACGCTCACCGCCGAGGACCTGGGTGCCGTCCACCTGATCGGCGTGGGTGGGGTGGGCATGCTCGGCGTGGCCCGGCTGCTGCTCACCCGTGGCATCCGCGTCTCCGGCAGCGACCTGCGGGAGTGGCCCTCGCTGGCGGGCCTGCGGGCGCTCGGCGGCACCATCCACCTCAGCCACGAGGTGACGAACCTCGACGGTGTGGACACCGTCGTCTACTCGTCGGCCATCCCGCAGGACCATCTGGAGCTGGTCGAGGCGCGTCGGCGCGGCCTGCGGGTGCTGCACCGCTCGGAGGCGCTCGCCGCGGCGATGACCGGCCGCCGGGCGGTGGCCGTCGCCGGCACGCACGGTAAGACCACCACCACCTCCATGGTGACGATGGTGCTCCAGCAGGCCGGTGTGGACCCGTCCTTCGTGATCGGTGGGGAGATCTCCGAGGTCGGCTCGGGCGCCCACCACGGCACCGGCGAACACTTCGTGGTCGAGGCGGACGAGAGTGACCGCTCGTTCCTCATCTACCGCCCGTACGTCTCGATCATCACGAACGTCGAGGCGGACCACCTGAACACCTACGGCGACTACGCGACGCTGGAGGCGGCGTTCGTGGAGTTCGCCGGCCTCACCGACCCGGACGGGTTCATCATCACCTGCGCCGACGACCCGGGCGGTCGGCGGCTGGCCGAGAGCCTGCGGTCCGAGGGGCGGCGGGTCCACACCTACGGTGAGGCGGCCGACGCCGACCTGCGGTTGACCGAGGTCGTCTCCTCCGCGCGCGGGGTGCGCTACCTGGCCGCGATCGACGGCCGGTCGCTCGGCGAGTTCCGGCTACCGGTGCCGGGACGGCACATGGGGCTGAACAGCGCCGCCGCGGTGCTGGCCGCGTACCTGCTGGAACTGCCCTTGGAGGCGGCGGAGGCCGCGCTCGCGGTCTTCCCCGGGGTGCGACGGCGCTTCGAGCGCAAGGGTCTCGCGGACGGCGTGCTGGTCTACGACGAGTACGCGTACCACCCGACCTCGATGACGTTGGCGATGCAGACGCTGCGCGAGGTCGCCGGGGACGGCCGGTTGATAGTCGTCTTCCAGCCGTACCGGCTGTACCGCACCCGCGACAACCAGGCGGAGATCGCCGACGCGCTGGCCATCGCCGACGAGGTGGTGCTGTTGGAGGTCTTCGGCCCGGGTGAGTTGCGTCAGCCCGGCGAGGGCTCGGCGGCGCTGATCGCGGCGGTGGACCTGCCCGCCGACCGCAAGGTCTTCGTCGAGTCGTGGGAGCAGGCGCCGGTCGAGGTGGCCCGTCGTGCCCGCTCGGGGGACGTGGTGGTCACCATGGGCGCCCCGCCGATCTCCCTGATGGGTGACGAGCTGCTGGCCGCCCTGGGTGAGCGGACGGACGGCCCGGCACCGACAGCGACAGTGGACCCGGTGGCCACCACCCCGGCGATCGGTGAGCCGGTCGCTGGTGGGGCCACGTCCGGCGGCGACGGAGCGGCTCTCGGTGGCACCGCCGTGCCTGGCGGCTCGGCGCCCACGGCCGGATGAGTCCCGGCCCGGCCCGAGGGCGGACCAGCGCCGCCGCCGACGGGGGCGGCCCGCGCCGCGGTCCGGCCCGGCGGTGGCAGCTGGTTCGGGCGGGCAGCGACGCGGTACCGCCCTCGACCCGCCGGTTCATGGCCCGTGCCCGGCAACGCCGCATGCGGGCGGCGTTGCCGTGGGCGGTGGCCGCCGGGGTGCTGGCGTTGGCCGGGCTGGTCGCCTGGACGGTGCTCGGCACCGGGTTGTTCGGTGTGCGGGAGGTGCGCGTGGAGGGCGCCGACCTGGTGACTCCGGTGCAGGTGCACGACGCGGTAGGGGTGCCGGACGGGGTGCCGCTGGCGCGGGTGGACCTGGCCGCTGCGGCGCGTCGGGTCGGGGCGCTGCCGGCGGTGGAGCGGGTCACTGTCTCCCGGGACTGGCCCGGCGCGCTCGTGGTGCGGGTGACCGAGCGGACCGCGGTGGCGGTGGTGCCGCAGGGCGAGGCGTTCGCCCTGGTCGACCGGAGCGGGGTGGCGTTTCGGACGGTGGAACGACGCCCGGCCGACCTGCCGCAGGTGACGGTGGCCCGGCCGGCCGCCGACGACCCGGGTACCCGGGCCGCGTTGGAGGTGCTCGTCGCACTCACGCCCGAGCTGCGCGCGCAGTTGGTGGACGTGAACGTGGAGGGGTTGGCCCGGATCAGCCTGCGGTTGCGAGGGGACCGCACGGTGGTCTGGGGCGACGCGACCCGGGGCACGGACAAGGCCCGGGTGGCCACCGCGTTGCTCGACCAGGACACCGACCGGATCGACGTGAGCGCGCCCGACGTGGTGACCTTTCGGTGACCGGGTGAGCGTGGAGGGACGTGACCCGCCGCGCTCCGCTCGGCGACACGCCGCCCGGGTCCTTGGCTCATCGCGTGGTGGCGCTTACGTTGCCTCGAAGAGCTTCAGTGGTTGACATAACTGTAAGCCTCTAGTAGAGGGTTAGGGTTCACCCCTGATCCTCGTTGGTGACAGCTGTCGTCGGCCGCTGGTCTGGCCACGCCGTACGCGGTCGGCCGAAGCCAATCTCGAAGGAAAGGACCGGAGATGACACCTCCGCACAACTACCTGGCGGTCATCAAGGTCGTCGGCATCGGGGGTGGCGGCGTCAACGCCGTCAACCGGATGATCGAGGTTGGGCTCAAGGGCGTCGAGTTCATCGCGATCAACACCGACGCGCAGGCGCTGCTGATGAGCGACGCCGACGTCAAGCTCGACGTCGGCCGGGAGCTGACCCGTGGCCTGGGGGCCGGGGCCAACCCGGACGTCGGGAAGAACGCCGCCGAGGACCACCGCGACGAGATCGAGGAAGTGCTCAAGGGCGCCGACATGGTCTTCGTGACCTGCGGCGAGGGTGGCGGCACCGGCACCGGCGGCGCGCCGGTGGTGGCCAACATCGCCCGCAAGCTCGGCGCGCTCACCATCGGCGTGGTGACCCGGCCGTTCTCCTTCGAGGGCAAGCGGCGCCAGGTGCAGGCGGAGACGGGGATAGACGAACTCCGCAACCAGTGCGACACCCTCATCGTCATCCCGAACGACCGGCTGCTGGCCCTGGGTGACCGCAACATCAGCATGATGGACGCGTTCCGCACGGCCGACCAGGTGCTGCTCTCCGGTGTGCAGGGCATCACCGACCTGATCACCACTCCGGGTCTGATCAACCTGGACTTCGCCGACGTCAAGAGCGTGATGAGCGGCGCCGGCAGCGCGTTGATGGGCATCGGCAGCGCGCGTGGCGAGAACCGCGCGGTGGAGGCGGCCGAGGCGGCCATCTCCAGCCCGCTGCTGGAGCAGAGCATGGACGGCGCGCGGGGCGTGCTGCTGTCCATCGCCGGCGGCTCCGACCTGGGCCTGTTCGAGATCAACGACGCCGCGCAGTTGGTCACCGACGCGGCCCACCCGGACGCCAACATCATCTTCGGTGCGGTCATCGACGACGCGCTCGGCGACGAGGTGCGGGTGACTGTCATCGCGGCGGGCTTCGACGGCGGCACGCCCGCGTACAAGGCGGCCGAGCCGACCCGCAAGACCAACACCAACCAGCCGGCACCGCAGAGCACTCCGGCGCCGACGCCGGTCACCAACCCGGCTCCGGCCCAGTCGCCGCGTCGGGTGCTCTTCGACGACGTGGACGTTCCCGACTTTCTCAAGAACGGGTCCTGAGCACCGCCGATGACCGACAGTTCAGCCGCTGTGGGACCGGATCGGCACGCCGAACTCGCTGCCGGTCTGGCGCAGGTGCGGTCCCGGGTCGACGACGCCTGCGCGCAGGCCGGCCGGGACCGCGCCGAGGTCACGATGATCGCGGTGACGAAGACCTACCCGGCCAGTGACGTGGTGGCGCTGGCCGGGCTCGGGGTGACCGACATGGGGGAGAACCGCGACCAGGAGGCAGCCGGTAAGGCCGCCGAGGTGGCTGCCGCCGGGGTGCGTCCCCGTTGGCACTTCATCGGGCAGTTGCAGCGCAACAAGGCCCGCTCGGTGGTCCGCTACGCCGACGTGGTGCACTCCGTCGACAGTGTCCGGCTGGCCCGGGCGTTGGCCACCGCGACCGCGGACCGGCAGACGCCGCTCGACGCCCTGATCCAGGTGAGCATCGACGGTGACGCGGCCCGGGGCGGGGCTCTGCCCGACTCGGCGGATCCAGGCTCCGGATTGGAGTCGGTGGCCGAGGCGGTGACCGACGCGTCAGGGCTGCGTCTGGTCGGTCTCATGGCTGTCGCTCCGCTGGGGTGGGAGCCGGAGCGGGCGTTCGCACGACTCGCGGAGGTTACCGACGCGTTTCGGGCTGTCCATCCGGGAGCCACCGCGCTGTCCGCAGGTATGAGTGGAGATTTCGAAATCGCGATCCGTTACGGCGCGACACATGTCCGCGTCGGTAGCGCGTTGCTCGGAATGCGTCCCACGCTGCGGTAGCCTGACCGCCAGACAAGCAAATTACATCAGTGTTGTTTCAGGGGCGGCGTCTCCTAGCCGGGGGTCGTGGCGCGCGACGCGAATCGCGCGCCGGGGGATTGCCGTTCCGGTCCGATGGGCATGGTTGTCCACTCGCGACGGGCGACATGGCACGGGGGCGCGTGCCGCACGGCGGACGGAAGGGCGCGGGATGGGTGCACTGCGCAAGGCGGGGGTCTGGCTCGGTCTGGTCGAAGAAGACGACGAGCGGGCCTACGACGACGGTGGCTACGACAAGGGTGGCTACCGCGACTCGCGTTACCGGCAGAGCCGGTACGCCGAGGAGTTCGCCGACGACGACGAGGACGACACCGAGGAGCCGCCGGCTCCCCGGCCGCGCGAGACCGGGCGGGGTCGACTCTCCGAGCGGTCGAGCGGGCGGTTGAGTGAGTCCGAGCGCGGTGACGGTGAGCGGCCGGAACGGGCCGAGCGGTCCAGCGTCCGGTCGATCACCCGGTCGTCGGCGGGTGAGACGTCAGGTGCGCTGACCTACCACACCAGGGACAACCTGGCCCTCGCGCCGCAGGTCACGTCGCGCGAGCGGGCCCTGCCGGAGGAGGAGCAGCGTTACCAGATCACCACGCTGCACCCCACCACCTACCGGGAGGCACGCACCATCGGCGAGCACTTCCGCGACGGGGTTCCGGTGATCATCAATCTCACCGAGATGGATGAGGCCGATGCCCGCCGTCTGGTGGACTTCGCCGCCGGGCTGGCGTTCGGCCTGCGCGGTACGATCGAGCGCGTGACCAATCGGGTGTTCCTGCTCTCACCGGCTAACGTCCAGGTCACCGCTGAGGACAAAGCCAAGATCGCTGAGGGCGGCTTTTTCAGTCTGAGTTGATCCCGCCCGACCCGAGGGACGTCGCTGACCGTGTTGTCGATCTTACTGCAAGTGCTGTACCTGATCCTTTATGTCTTCCTGCTCCTTCTTCTGTCCCGGTTCGTGTTGAGCGCCGTCCTGCAGTACGGCCGTCGCTGGCAGCCGGGGCGTGGAGCATCGGCAGGATTGGAATCCGTGTGGAGCGTCACTGATCCCCCTCTCAACGCGTTGAGGCGTGTGATCCCTCCGCTGCGAATTGGTACCGTGAGCATCGACCTGGCCTCCCTTGTGCTCCTGGTTATCCTGTTCGTGCTGATGGAGTTCGTGTTAGGGCCGTCGATCAGGGCATCTGCCTGATGACCGACGCGCTTTCGCGGCCGCAACTGACCCGAGGAGTTTCGATGCCGCTGACCCCGGCCGACGTCCACAACGTCGCCTTCAAAAAGCCGCCGATCGGCAAACGGGGGTATGACGAGGAGGAGGTCGACGCCTTCCTCGATGAGGTCGAGCGCGAGCTCGCCCGTCTCATCGAGGAAAACAACGAGCTGCGCGCCCAGGTGGAGCGCGGCGGCCGTGGCGGTGCCCCCGCCGGCTCCGGCGGCGACGCCCGACTTGCGGCGGAGCTCAACGACGTCAAGGCCCAACTGGACCGGGTGCAGCGCGACAAGTCGGCGGCCGAGCAGGCTGCCCGCGCGATGCAGGCCGAGCTGGAGCAGGTCCGCTCGACCGGCGGCCCGGCCGGCGGCGTCACCGGTGACGGTGAGCAGCAGGCCCTGCGCGTGCTGATGATGGCCCAGCGCACCGCCGACGACCACGTGTCCGACGCTCGCCGCGAGGCCGACCAGCTGCTCTCCGAGGCCCGCAGCAAGGCCGAGGAGGTGACCCGGGAGGCGCGCGCGAAGGCTGACGCCCTTGAGCGGGACGCCCGCCAGCGGCACCAGGAGGCCATGGGCGGCCTGGACGCCAAGCGCACCGCGCTGCAGAAGCACATCGAAGAGCTCAAGCAGTTCGAGCGTGAGTACCGCACCCGGCTCAAGGCGTACCTGGAGAGCCAGCTGCGTGACCTCGACGGTCGTGGCCAGGGGCTCGAGGCCGAGATGACCCGCTCCGAGGCAGGCCGGGTCGCCGGCGGCAACGGGCTGGCCGCAGCAGGTCTCGCCGGTTCGTACGGCGGCGGCGGGCGCTCCGGCGCCCTCGAAGCCGGACGCTGAGCACCGGCCGGCGATCGCTGTCCGCCAATGGTGACGGTCGCCGGCCCGGCCTGGACGGTTCGACGCGGCGGGGGTGAGCCGTGATAGTCGCAAGTCTCCTGCTCATCCTCGTCGCGGTGGTGCTACTGGTGCTCGGCCTGGCCGGTGGCTCCAGCTTCCTGTTGGTCATCTCCATCGCGGCCAGTCTGCTGGCCGCCGTGGCGTTGGTGGCGGGCGCCCGCCAGGCAGCCGCGAACCGCGCCCTGGCGGATCCGAACCGGACCGACCGGCGGCATCCCGACGCATCCCGCACGGCCAGCCAGGCCACCCCGGGTGTCGCGTACGGGCCGCCGATCGTCGAGCCGGAGGTGCCGGTCCAGCACGTGCCCACGACGTTTGGTACCGGCGGTGGCGGGTGGCGGCAACCACCCGCGCCGCCGGTCGATGAGGCGTCGCCGTTCGACCCGCCGCGCGTCGGGGATGAGCCGCCGTTCGACCCGCGAGTGGGGGACGAGCCGCGCGTCGACGACGAGCCCCCGTTCGAGCCGCGCGTCGACGACGAGCCCCCGTTCGGCCCGCGCGTCGACGACGAGCCCCCGTTCGGCCCGCGCGTCGACGACGAGTCTCCCTTCGTGACCGCGGCGGACGACGGGCCCTCGCGTGCCCGGCCGGTCAGCCCGGCGACGCCGACCGCCTCGTCGACAGACGGCGTGTTCGACCCCGCTGTCGTGGCTGTCGACGAGCCGGCCGCCCAGCAGATCACCGCCGCCGAGGCGGCCCGGGTGGCCCGGCTGCTCGACGCCGTCGAGGTCGTCGACGGCCGCCCCCGCTACCACCTCGACGGCTGCCCCCACCTGATCGGCTGGCAGCCCGAGACGTTGCCGGTCGCCGAGGCCGTGGAACTCGGCTTCACTCCGTGCGCGCACTGCGCCCCGGCGACCGCTCTGCTCGCCGACGCCCGGCCGATCTGAAGCGACGCCGGTGCCCGCGCAGGACACGCTCACCGTGGCGGTACGGGTGAAGCCTGGCGCCTCCCGGGACCGGGTGGGTGGCCGCTTCGACGGCCCGCACGGGCCCGCCCTCGTGATCGCGGTCCACGACCCGGCCGTCGACGGTCGGGCCACCGAGGCTGCCCGTCGGGCGTTGGCCGGCGCGTTGGGCGTCCGACCGGCCACCGTGTCGTTGCGTACCGGCGCGGCAAGCCGGGACAAGCTCTTCCTCGTCGAGCGGCCCGGCCCGGAGTTGCCCGAGGTCCTGCGCCGTCTGCGCGACGGATCCGCCGAGTGAGGACAGCCCAGGCAAGGCAGCCGTGACGCCCGGATTGGATATCGGGCTGCTGCTCGGTGCGGCGGTGCTGTTGGTAGCGGTCGGCGCGGTGCGACTCTCCACCCGGCTCGGCGTGCCCAGCCTCCTGGTCTACCTGGCCCTGGGCGTGGCGATCGGCGAGAGCGGCTTGGGCATCCGGTTCGACGACGTCGAGCTGACCCGGACCCTCGGCTTCTGTGCGCTCATCGTGATCATCGCGGAGGGCGGTCTGACCGCCCGGTGGACGACGCTGCGCCCGGTGCTCGGGCTGGCCTCCGCGCTCTCCACGGTCGGCGTGATCGTCAGCATCGTGGTGGTCGGCGTCGCCGTGCACCTGCTGCTGGGGCTGGACTGGCGGCTGGCGCTGCTCTACGGCGCGGTGCTCTCGTCCACCGACGCGGCGGCCGTCTTCGCCACCCTGCGCCGGCTGCGGTTGCCGCCGCGACTGGTGGCGACACTGGAGGCCGAGTCGGGGATGAACGACGCCCCGGTGGTGCTGCTGGTGGTGCTGCTGTCCCACCGGGGCTTCTCGCACCCGTGGTGGTACGAGGTCGCGTTGGTCTGTTACGAACTGGGCATCGGTGCGGCGGTGGGCGTGGCCGCGGGGGTCGCCGGCACCTGGGCGCTGCGTCGGGCAGCCCTGCCGTCGGCGGGGCTCTATCCGATCGCGGCGGTGGGCATCACAGTGCTGGCGTACGCCGCGGGGGCTGTTCTGCACGCCTCGGGCTTCCTTGCCGTCTATGTGGCCGGGGTGTTGCTGGGCAATGCCCGCCTCTCGCACCGGCAGGCGATTCTCGGGTTCGCGGACGGGCTGGCCTGGCTCGCCCAGATCGGGTTGTTCGTGCTGCTCGGGTTGTTGGCCTCGCCGGGTCGGCTGGACGCGGCGGTGCTGCCCGCCGTGGTCGCCGGGCTGGCGCTGGTGCTGCTGGCCCGGCCGTTGTCGGTAGCCGTCTCGGCGTTGCCGTTCCGGGTCGGTCTTCGAGAACAGGCGTTCCTGTCCTGGGCCGGGCTGCGCGGGGCGGTGCCGATCGTGCTGGCCACCATTCCGCTCTCCGAGCGGGTGCCCGGCGCGGAGCGGCTCTTCGACGTGGTCTTCGTGCTGGTGGTGATCTTCACGCTGGTGCAGACCGGGACGTTGGGGCCGTTCGCCCGCCGGCTGCGGGTCACCGCGCCGGCCGAGGCCGCGGAGATCCATGTGGAGACCGCGCCGCTGGAGCGGATGCGGGCGGACCTGCTCCAGGTGGAGGTGCCTCCCGGCTCACGACTGGCCGGGGTGCACGTCGACGAACTGCGCCTTCCGCTCGGCGCGTCGGTGACCCTGGTGCTGCGTGACGGCGTGGGCTTCGTGCCCGCACCGGACACTCGGCTGAAGACCGGCGACAGTCTGCTGATCGTGGCGACCGCCGGGGTGCGGGACGCGGCGGAACGGCGGTTACGGGCGGTCAGTCGGCGGGGTCGCCTGGCCCGATGGTTTGGTGAGTACGGGGATGAGGTGGACGTTTGATCTGCTAGCGTTCCCTTTGCCCCAGTTGGGCAGGGCTAGGGCCTGTTGAGCGGTACGACGGTGCGCCACGTTGTCGGACGCCTGTACGTTCCGTATTCTTGCCAATCTCCGGAGTGCGCGGCCATCGTCGCCGTGCGCCCCTTTTCGTACATAGGGGACGCCCTGGTTGGCGCCCCCTGACCAGGCGCCGCGGACCGCGCGGTTCCGCCGGCCGAGGGAGCGACCCATGGCGAAGCCAGCCGATACCAGGACCGCCGGACGCAAGCCGGCGGCCAAGCCGGTGGCGAAGGCCACCCGCAGCACGGCGGAGACCGAGAAGATCCGGGCGGCGCTGGCGGCGCGGCGGGACGAGCTTCGTGCCGAGTACGATCAGACGCTGAGTGAGATCACCGAGCTGCAGCGCGATCGGCTGACCGACTCGGCCGGGGACGACCAGGCCGACACGGGCACCAAGACGCTCGAGCGGGAGCAGGAGATCTCTCTCGCCAACAGCATTCTGGAACGGATCACGCAGGTGGAGCGCGCTCTGGAGCGCCTCGACGAGGGTGGTTACGGCTGGTGCGAGCGGTGCGGCAACCCGATCCCGGTCGAGCGCCTCGCCGCCTTCCCGTCGGCCACCCAATGTGTGACGTGCAAGCAGCTGGGGGAGCGGCGCTGAGGTCCGTTCCCCGGCGGCGATGAGACGGTGAGCGATCACCGCCACGACTGTCGATGGGGAGCGCATGACCGCAGTACCGTCCGCCGAACCCGGCCGCACCGACCCGGGCGGCGGCACCCGCCGGCCCCGGGCCGTCGCGATCCTCGCCGGGGTCGCCCTGGTGGCCCTGCTGGCCGACCTGGTCACCAAGCACCTCGCGCTGGCCGCGCTGACCGACCGGGAGCCGGTCCGGCTGCTGGGCGGTGTCGTCTACCTGAGCCTGACCCGCAACAGCGGCGCGGCCTGGAGCATCGGCGCGGACCACACCTGGGTCTTCCCGCTGATCACCATCGGGGTGGTCGGCTGGATCGTCTGGATGGCACTGCGGCTGCGCTCGCTGCCCTGGGCGATCTCCCTCGGCCTGGTGCTCGGTGGCGCGTTGGGAAACCTCGTCGACCGGATCTTCCGGGCACCCTCCCCCTTCCACGGGCACGTGGTCGACATGATCAGCCTGTTCGACCCGTACGGTCAGGTCTGGCCGGTGTTCAACCTGGCTGACAGTTCGCTGGTCTGCGGTGTGCTGCTGGCCGTCGTGTTG
Source organism: Micromonospora sp. NPDC005710 (assembly GCF_040630995.1). Taxonomy (NCBI): domain Bacteria; kingdom Bacillati; phylum Actinomycetota; class Actinomycetes; order Micromonosporales; family Micromonosporaceae; genus Micromonospora; species Micromonospora sp. NPDC005710. The sequence continues at coordinate 90,752 of NZ_JBEXYP010000016.1, forward strand.
GAGCTGACCGGCCGCCAGCGGGACGGTCGGCGGGCGGGCCGCGACGGCGACCCGGCCACCACTGACGCCGCGTCGGGCACCGAGCAGCGGGAGCGGGCATGACCTCCGCGTTCGCCGCCGGCGGCGACCACCGTTCCCTTCCGGTTCCGGACGGCCTCGACGGCATGCGCCTGGACCAGGCCGTGTCCCGGCTGTTCGGGCTCTCCCGCACCGCCGCCGCGGCCCTGATCGACGCCGGGGACGCGCTCGTCGACGGCTCGGCCCGGCCCAACTCGCACAAGGTCAAGGCCGGCTCCTGGCTCGAGGTCACGCTGCCCGCCCCGGTCGCACCGCCGACAGTGGTGCCGCAGGCGGTGCCCGGCCTGCGGGTGGTCTACGCCGACGACGACATCGTCGTGGTCGACAAGCCGGTCGGGGTGGCCGCGCACCCCAGCCCCGGGTGGACCGGGCCGACGGTGATCGGCGCGCTCGCCGCGATCGGGCACCGCATCTCCACGAGCGGCGCCGCCGAACGCCAGGGAGTGGTGCACCGTCTCGACGTGGGCACCACCGGGATCATGGTGGTGGCCAAGAGCGAGCAGGCGTACACGGCGTTGAAGCGGGCCTTCAAGTACCGGGAGGTCGACAAGGGCTACCACGCGGTGGTGCAGGGTCACCTGGACCCGCTGCGGGGCACCGTCGACGCGCCGATCGACAGGCACCCCACCCACGACTACCGGTGGGCGGTGGTGTCCGGCGGCAAGCCGAGCATCACCCACTACGACACCCTGGAGGCGTTCCCGGCGGCGAGTCTCGTGGACGTCCGGCTGGAGACCGGCCGGACCCATCAGATCCGGGTGCACTTCTCCACCCTGCGGCATCCCTGCGTGGGTGACCTCACCTACGGCGCCGACCCCACCCTCTCGGCCCGTCTCGGCCTGGCCCGACAGTGGCTGCACGCCCGCGAACTGAGCTTTGTGCACCCCCGAACGGGGGACGAGGTCCGGTTCGTCAGCGACTACCCTGACGACCTGGACCGTGCGCTTCAGATCCTGCGTGACTGAGCGGCGACCGCCCGACACCGTTCCACAGAGGGGATCCCGCCCGTGCGCGCCGGCAACCTGCTGCGGCAGCTGGACCAGCGGCTGCTGCCGCCGCTGACCCGGGCCGTGGCCCGGCTGGGCGACCGGTCGCCGCGGTCCGGTGTGCTCAGCTGGGCCGCTGTGCTCTCGGCGGCGGCGGTGCTGGGCACCGCGGTCTGGGCCGTCGACGACACCCCGGTCGGCGATCGGACGGTCGGCGAGGTGACCCGGGTCGGCGTGGCCGACGGCGATTCCGTTCCCGGCTATCTGCGGTCCGCCGCGGCCGACCTGGCCGCGCTGCCCGGGGCGGCGCCGGCCGCCGAGGGCGGGACGTACGCGTTGGTCACGCTCGACGCGTACCTGCCACCACAGCGGTTGGCCTCGGTGCTCGGTGACGTGGGGGTCTCGACGGTCTTCGGACGGGTTCCGCTGCCCGGCCGGCAGACCGAGATCGTCAAGATTCCCGCCCTGCGGGTGCCCGACGACGTGGTCGCCGGGATGCGGCAGGTGGCGGCACGCAAGGAGACCGAGGCCGCCGACTACCGGGCCAGGGCAGCCGCTGTCGACGGCGACGGGGTGGGCGAGCGGGAGTTGCGGGAGCGGTACGCCAGCGGCGCCGAGGTGGCCGCCGCCGAGGCGGCCGCGTACCGCACCGGCTGCGCCTGTGTCTACGCGGCGGTGGTCCGCGCGACGCCCGTGGCGCTCCGCGACGTCGCGGCGCAGCCGGACGTGCGGGCCGTCGACCCCGCCCCCGAGGTGTACCGGCTGGACCGCACGGTCTTCACGCCACCCCTGCCCGAGCAGCGCGACGTGGTGCGCCCCCCGGCCGACACCGGGCCGAGCCCGGCACCGGCCGAGACGGAGCGGCCAGCGCCGGCGGTGAGCGCGCCGGCACCCTCGACCCCCGTGGGCGAATCGTCGGAACCCGCACCGGTCGTGACGATTCCGTCACCAGAACATTCTAAGCCGGAGCCCACCGAGTCGACGTCGCCGAGCGTCACGACCTCGCCGGACGCCGCCGTCGCCGAGCAGTCGTCGTCGCCGCCGTCGTCGTGATCTGCGTCGGCTGGTGTGCGCTCTGAGGTGTGGTCCGAATAGGGTTGGGTTCGTAGCCTGTCAGACAGAGATCGATGGCGCTGGGAGGGCGGGCCGTGGAGGGCAGTGAGACCGGCTGGGGCCGGCCGGCCGAACCAGCGCCGCGGTGGCGTGCGTTGTTGGACCGTGCCCGGCTGGGCGGTCGTGGCGCGGAGCAGACCGAGCCGGAGCGGCACGGCGAGGAGCCACCGCCGGACCCGCTGCCACGGCGTGCGGCCCCCAACGGCTACGCCGGGCGGGCACCCGCCATCGGGCATCCGGCCGACCTGTCGTACGGCGCGGAGCCTGGTTACCGGGCCGAGGCGACCTACCGGGTCGACCCCGCGTACCGCGCGGAGCCGGACTACCGCGCGGAGCCCGACTACCGGGCCGAGCCGGCGTACCGGGCCGAGCCGGCGTATCGCACCGAACCGGGTTATCGGGCCGAGCCGGATTACCGCGCGGAGCCGGCGTACCGGACCGAACAGCCGGACTACCGCGCTGAGCCCGGCTACCGGGCCGACCCGGGCTTCCGCGCGGAACCTGACTACCGGGCGGCGCCGGGCTACCCCGCGGAACCTGACTACCGGGCCGCGCCGGGCTACCGCGCGGAGCCGGACTACCGGGCCGAGCCGACGTACCGGGCCGAGCCCGAGCCGCCGGTCCGCGCCCCCGACCCGGTTTCGTCGCGCTACGCATTGTTGGACAACGGCTACCGGCCGGGCGACCCGCCGGTCGAGTCGCGGTACGCGCTGCTGGAGACCGGCTACCAGCCGGAAACCGGCTACCCGGCCGCGCCGCCACCGGTCGTTCCACCGCCCGCGCCGCCGGTCGCACCGCCCGTCCCGCCACCACCCGCCCCGGCGGTCAGCGCGGCGATCGCCGAGCGTGCCTACCCGGCGCGGATCGAGTGGCGGCCACCGGCCGGCGACCCGGAGCAGGAGCGCGCCAACGGGGTGCTCCAGCGGGACCTGGGCACACCACGCGTGTTCGCCTTCGCCAACCCGAAGGGCGGGGTGCACAAGACCACCGCCACGGTGCTCGCCGCGGCCACCGTCGGCAGCGTCCGCGGCAAGGGCGTGCTGGCCTGGGACGACAACGAGCTGCGCGGCACCCTCGGCCTGCGCGCCGGCAGCGCCCGGCACGCCCGGACGATCCGGCACCTGATCAGCGACCTCGCCCAGATCGAGATCCTGGAGGGCGCGACCCTGCTGGACCGGCTGGACGACTACCTGCGGCACGCCTCCGACGGCTCGTACGACGTGCTCGCCGGCGAGGAGAGCCCTCGCTTCGCCCAGCGACTGGACCAGTTCACCGTCCGGCGGGTGCTGGAGCTGCTGCGGCGCACCCACGACGTGGTCTGCGTGGACACCGGCAACAACGTGGAGAGCCCCAACTGGCGCACCGTGATGCAGGCCGCCGACCAGCTGGTGGTGACCACTGTGCCCCGGGAGGACGCGGCGTTCAGCGCGGACTGGATGCTCGACCTGCTGCACGAGGAGGGCATGGGCGAGTTGGCGGACAACGCCATCACCCTCATCTCCTGCCCGACCCCGGGTCGCTCGGCCCTCCAGGACGACCTGGAGCGGCACTTCGCCACCCGTACGCGGGGCGTGGCGGTCGTGCCGTACGACCCGGCTCTGGAGACCGGGTCGTCGATCGAGTACCACCAGCTCCAGCCGGAGACCCGGCAGGCGTGGCTGCGGGCCGCGGCGATGATGGTGGAGCCGTTCGCCCGGTGAGTTGGTCTGCGCCACCGGCGCCCCGGCCCCGTACCGGGCCTGAGAGGATCATCGGGTGAGCCCGGACAACCCCGACAGTGAGCGGCCCGTCGGCGAGCCCGACCAACCCGCGCCACCCCGTACGCCGGATGTGATGCCGCCGGAGGCCGACCTGTCGGCCGGAACGGCGCCGGGCGGGCTGCCCGCCTCCGCGGCGTACCAGAGTTCGCTGGAGCTGCGGTTCGACGAGCCGCGTCGTCCGCTGCGTGCGGTGGCGACGGTGCTGGGGGCCGTGCTCGCGCTCGCCGCGCTGGGTGTCCCACTCGGGTTGCTCTGGGCCGCGCTCGCGCCGGACACTCCGGTGCTCAAGACGGCCGAGGGGGCGATCTACGCCGAGCCGCAACCGGAGCAGCCGATCGCTGCCGACGGCTGGTTCAGCCTGCTCGGGCTCGCCTTCGGGCTGATCGTGGCGCTCGCCCTGTGGTACGTGCTGCGACGGCGACGGGGCCCGGTCGGGTTGCTCGCCGCGGTGCTCGGCACGCTTGTCGCCGCGCCGGTGGCCTGGCAGGTGGGGCGGCGGATCGGCCTGGCCACCTTCGAGCGCCTACTGACCACCGCGCCGGCCGGGGAGGCCTTCAGCAAACCGGCCGACCTGCGCGCCGGTGGGGTGGACTGGCTGCTCGGTGTGCTGCCGGTGCCGCACGGCAACCTTCTGCTGCCGGCGTTCGGGGCGGCGGTCATGTACACCCTGTTGGCCGGCTGGTCGCGGTGGCCGGGGCTACGCCCGGAGCCCGAGCCGGGGGAGTTCAGTTGGGTGTCGGCGGGGACGCCAACTCCGCCAGCGGGACCGGAACCGCCCGCACCTGACGCAGCAGAGCCGCCTCGCGGTTGAGCAACCGCAGCTCGGCGCGGAGCCGGGACGCGGTGTCGTCGATGGCCAGCAGGCGCTGCCGGTCGTCGACGGTGAGCGCCGCGGTGGCCGCCACCAGGTGCGAGAGCACAGTCGGGTCCTCCGGCAGCTGCTCGGAGATCTCCTCCGGGTCGGAGCGGATCAGGCCGAGGTACTGCCGGAACACCGCGATCACCCGGGCGGCCAGCAGATCGGCCACCTCGTCCGTGCCGCCCGGGTCGGGCAGCCATTCGACGTCGGCGGTCAGGTAGGGCTCCGTGCTGTCGTCGACCTCGGCGATCCGGAACCGACGCCGGCCGACAGTGACGATGTCGAACCCGCCGTCGGCCAACTCGGTCACCTGGCGCAGCTCGGCGGTGCAGCCCACCTCGTGCAACGTCACCTTGCCGGCACCGGGCGTCGCCCGGTCGCCGGGACCGGCGGGCGCGACCTCCCAGCCGGACTGGATGGCCACCACGCCGAACTCACGCGGGGCACCCTCGGGCAGGCCGACCAGGTGTCGGACCAGCGCCCGGTAGCGCTCCTCGAAGATGTGCAGCGGCAGCACCAACCCGGGAAAGAGCACCGTTGCGAGCGGAAACACCGGCAGCCGTGCGATCACGTGGTCGAGCCTAACCAATCGCGCCGCCGGGGGCGTGGCCCGGCTCACCGTCCCGCCGACCGGGCGGCTCGGGTGGACGTCGGGCCGGCCGCCTAGACTCCCAAGGGTGCTGAATCGGATCGACCTGCGCGACGGTCTCGGTGACCCGCGCCGTCTGCTGCCCCGTGCCCAGCTCGACGTGTCCGTCGCCGTCGAGCGCATCCGGCCCCTGGTGGAGGCGGTCCGTGAGCATGGGTACTCGGCGATCCGGGAGGCGAGCGAACGGTTCGACGGCATCTCCCCGGAGGTGCTGCGGGTGCCGGTCGAGGCGATCACCGAGGCGGAGGGGGTGCTCGACCCGGCGGTGCGTGCCGCGCTGCTGGAGTCCATCGCCCGGGCCCGTCGGGTGCACGCCGACCAGCGGCGCACCGACCACACCACCCAGGTGGTGCCCGGTGGCACCGTCACCGAGCGGTGGTTGCCCGTCGACCGGGTCGGTCTGTACGTGCCCGGTGGCCTGGCGATGTACCCGTCGACAGTGGTGATGAACGTGGTGCCGGCCCAGGCGGCCGGGGTCCGCTCGCTGGTGGTGGTCAGCCCGCCGCAGAAGGACAACGGCGGCCTGCCCGACCCCCGGGTGCTCGCCGCCTGCGCGCTGCTCGGCGTCGACGAGGTGTACGCGGTGGGTGGGGCCCAGGCGGTGGCGATGCTGGCGTACGGCGCGGCGGTCGACCCGGCGGGTGATCTGCGGTGCGACCCGGTCGACCTGATCACCGGCCCCGGCAACATCTGGGTGACCGCCGCGAAGCGGCTGCTGCGCGGCGTGGTCGGCATCGACGCCGAGGCCGGGCCGACCGAGATCGCCATCCTGGCCGACGACACCGCCGACCCGGCGCACGTGGCCGCCGACCTGATCAGTCAGGCCGAGCACGACCCGCTCGCCGCGAGCGTGCTGGTCACCCCGTCGGAGGCGTTGGTCGAGGCGGTCGAGGCGGAGCTGGCCCGGCAGGTGCCGGCGACGAAGCACACCGAGCGGGTCACCACGGCGCTGACCGGTGAGCAGAGCGGCGTGGTCCTGGTCGACGACCTTGAGGCGGGGCTGCGGGTGGTCGACGCGTACGCGGCCGAGCACCTGGAGATCCAGACGGTCGACGCCCGGGAGTGGGCGCTTCGGGTCCGTAACGCCGGGGCGATCTTCGTGGGTGCCTGGTCGCCGGTGTCGCTCGGCGACTACTGCGCCGGCTCCAACCACGTGCTGCCCACCGGCGGCTGCTCCCGACACTCCTCCGGGCTGTCCGTGCAGTCCTTCCTGCGCGGTGTGCACCTGATCGAGTACACCGAGGCCGCGCTGCGCGACGTGGCCCCGCACGTGGTCACCCTGGCCAACGTGGAGGATCTGCCCGCGCACGGCCAGGCGGTCCAGGCCCGTTTTCCGGGAGGTGCGGCGTGACGAGCCTCGACGATCTGCCACTCCGCGCCGACCTGCGCGGGCTGTCGCCGTACGGGGCGCCGCAACTGGACGTGCCGGTGCGGCTCAACACCAACGAGAACTCGCACCCGGTGCCCGAGCCGGTGGTCGAGGCGATCGGCAAGGCGCTCGCTGCCGAGCTGCGTGAGCTGAACCGTTACCCGGATCGGGACGCGGTGGCGCTCCGCGCCGACCTGGCCGAATATCTCGGGCACGGGCTCACCGTCGAACAGGTGTGGGCGGCCAATGGCTCCAACGAGATCCAACAGCAACTGCTCCAGGCGTTCGGCGGGCCGGGGCGCATTGCGCTCGGTTTCGTTCCGGCGTACTCGATGCACCCGCTGCTGGCCCTCGGCACCAGCACCCGGTGGGTGCCCGCCGCCCGGGGCGTCGACTTCGGGCTGACCGCCGAGGAGGCGGTCGCCCAGGTCCGCGAGCACCAACCGGACGTGGTCTTCCTCTGCTCGCCGAACAATCCCACCGGCACCGCACTGGACCCGGCGGTGATCGCCGCAGTGCTCGACGTGGCGCCCGGCATGGTGGTCGTCGACGAGGCGTACGCCGAGTTCGCCCGGCCCGGGACGGTGAGTGCCCTCGCGGTGCTGCCCGGCCACCCGCGGCTGGTGGTGACCCGGACGATGAGCAAGGCGTTCGGCTTCGCCGGCGGCCGGCTGGGTTACCTGGCCGCCGACCCGGCGGTCGTGCGGGCGGTGCAGCTCGTTCGTCTGCCGTACCATCTCTCCGCGCTCACCCAGGCCGCCGCACGCGCGGCGGTGACCCACCGCGACGCCCTTCTCGGTACGGTGAGCGCGATCATGGCGCAGCGGGACCGGATCGTGGCGACGCTGCGCGAGCGGGGGTTGCGGGTCGCCGACAGCGACGCCAACTTCGTGCTGTTCGAGGTGGGCGGTGACCAGTCCGTCGTCTGGAACGCCCTGCTGGCGCAGGGGGTGCTGGTTCGTGACGTCGGCCTTCCCGGCTGGCTGCGGGTGACCGCCGGCACTGCCGCCGAGACCGACGCCTTCCTTTCTGCAATGGAGACCTCGCAATGAGTCGGACCGCCCGGGTGGAACGGATCACCAAGGAGACCAAGGTCCTCGTCGAGATCGATCTCGACGGCACCGGCGCCGCCGAGATCAGCACCGGCGTCGGCTTCTACGACCACATGCTGCACCAGATCGCCCGGCACGGCGGCTTCGATCTGACCGTGCGCACAGTGGGTGACCTGGAGATCGACGCGCACCACACGATCGAGGACACCGCACTCGCCCTGGGCGCCGCGTTCGACCAGGCGCTCGGCGACAAGGCCGGCATCCGGCGGTACGGCTCGGCGACAGTGCCGATGGACGAGGTGCTGGTCCGGGCCGCCGTGGATCTCTCCGGTCGGCCGTACGTGGTGCACGACGAGCCGGCGCTCGCCCCCTACATCGGGCCGGTCTACGCGACGAGCATGACCCGCCACATCTGGGAGTCCTTCGGCCAGGCGGCCCGGGTCACGCTGCACGTCGACGTGCTGCGGGCGGCCCGGCCGGGTGGTCACCCGGACGCGCACCACGTGGTGGAGGCGCAGTTCAAGGCGGTCTCCCGCGCGTTGCGCGAGGCCACCTCGATCGATCCGCGGTCGGCGGGGTCGATCCCGAGCACGAAGGGCCTGCTCTGATGGGCGGGGCGTTGCCGACCTTGCTGTTGATCCTGGCCGGGGTGCTGGTGGGTGGCACCTGGTCGCTGTATCGGCAGGGCGCGCCGAAGGGGGCGGTGCTTGTCACGGCGGTGCTCGCGGTGCTCGCCACCGTCGCCGGGGTGCTGCGGCTGCTGCCGGACAACGGGTGATCGGGGTGACGACGTGAGCGACGTGGTGGTGCTCGACTACGGTTCGGGCAACCTGCGCTCGGCGGAGCGGGCGTTGGCCGCCGCCGGAGCGGATGTCCGGGTGACCGACGACCTGGCCGCGGCGGCTGCCGCGGATGGTCTGGTGGTGCCGGGTGTGGGCGCGTACGCGGCGTGCATGGCGGGGATCGAGGCGTTGGGCGCCGGCCCGGTCATCGCCGAGCGGGTGGCCGCTGGCCGACCGGTGCTCGGCATCTGCGTGGGCATGCAGGTGCTCTTCGAGCACGGCGACGAGCACGGCGTGGTGACCAAGGGGCTGGGGTTGCTGCCTGGTGGGGTGACCCGGTTGGCCGCGACCCGGTTGCCGCACATGGGCTGGAACACGGTCCGGGCTCCCCGCGAGTCGGTGTTGTTCGCCGGGTTGACCGAGCGGAGCCGGTTCTACTTCGTCCACTCGTACGCGATGGGCGACCCGGCCGCGCTCGCCGCTGCCGGTGCCACCGTGACCACCGCCCACCACGACACGGATTTCGTCGCGGCGGTGGAGCGTGGGTCGTTGTCGGCGGCTCAGTTCCACCCGGAGAAGTCCGCCGAGACCGGTGCCGCGCTGCTGCGTAACTGGCTCGCCACGTTGCCCAGCGGTGGCTGAGCGCCGTCTCGCGGTGCCCGACCCGAGGGTGTCGCGGTGAGCCGGGAGCGCGCCCGTCGGCGGGCGGAGCGGGAGGCCGAGCAGGCCCGTGAGCGGGTGGTCCGGCAGCGCCAGGTCGCTCGCCGGCAGCGCCGCCGTGCGGTGGTGCGCGGGTTGACGCCACGGCTGCGGCGGGGTCGTTCCGGGCGGCTGGCCCGGCACACCCGGGGTGAGCGGGCGGCGATCGTGCTGCTCACCGGCGCGGCGTTGCTCCTGATCTGGACGTTCGTCGACAATCTGGCGTTGCGTGTCGCGCTGATCGTGCTCCTGCTGCTCGTACTGCCGGCGATCGTCGTGATCGCCCTGGACCGTCGTTCCTGACCGAGGAGAAGACCTTGAGCCTCACCCTGTTACCCGCCGTTGATGTCGCTGACGGCCGGGCCGTCCGGCTCGTGCAGGGCGCCCTCGGAAGCGAGAGCGTCTACGGTGACCCGTTGGAGTCCGCGCTGGCCTGGCAGCAGGACGGCGCGGAGTGGATCCACCTGGTCGACCTGGACGCGGCGTTCGGTCGGGGCACCAACGCGCACCTGCTGGCGGAGGTGGTGCGGCAGTTGGACGTGCAGGTGGAGCTGTCCGGCGGCATCCGTGACGACGAGTCGTTGCGGGCGGCGTTGGGCACCGGGGCGGCCCGGGTGAACATCGGGACGGCCGCCTTGGAGGACCCGGTGTGGTGTGACCGGGTGGTCGCGGAGTACGGCGACCGGGTGGCCATCGGCCTGGACGTGCGGGGTCACACGCTGTCGGCGCGGGGGTGGACCCGCGATGGTGGCGACCTGTACGAGGTGCTGGAGCGGCTGGACAAGGCGGGCGCCAGCCGGTACGTGGTCACCGACATCACCAAGGACGGGACGATGCGCGGGCCGAACCTGGATCTGCTGCGGGAGGTGTGTGCCCGTACCGACCGGCCGGTGATCGCTTCGGGTGGGGTGTCCACCCTGGACGACCTGCGGGCGTTGGCCAGTCTGGAGTCGGCGGGGGTGGAGGGTGTGATCGCCGGCAAGGCGCTCTACGCGGGTGCCTTCACTGTGGCTGAGGCGCTGCGGACGCTGGCCGAGTCGTGACCGTCACGAGGCTGGGGTCGGGTGGCCCGTGGGAGCAGCAGTACGGGTACTCCCGGGTGGTCCGGGCCGGTGAGCGGGCCTGGACGGCCGGGTGTACGGCGACTGTGGACGGTCGGGTGGTGCACGTCGGTGACGCGGCCGCGCAGACCGCGCAGGCGTTGCGGATCGGGTTGGCCGCGCTCGCCGAGGTGGGTGCGGAGCCGGGCGACGTGGTGCGGACCAGGATGTACGTGACGGACCGGTTGCACGCCGACGAGGTGGGCCGGGCGCACAACGCGGTCTTCGGCGCGGTCCGGCCGGCGGCGACCCTGGTGGTGGTGGCCGCTCTGCTGGACCCGGAGCACCTGGTGGAGGTGGAGTTGGAGGCGTACCTCGGCGATCGCTGAGGTACGCGCTGGCGGCCTGCTGGCCGCCGTTTGGCCAGATTGGTTGTGCACAACTTAATTGTGGGCTACAGTTCAGCGGTGGCCGATGACCTGCTGTTGCGTCGACAGGTGTGCTTCGCCCTCTACGCCGCGTCGCGCGCCCTCACCGACGTCTACCGGCCGATCCTGGACGAGGTCGGGCTGACCTACCCGCAGTACCTGGTGCTGCTGGTGCTCTGGGAGCGTCCCGACGACGCACCCACGGTGTCCGAGCTGGGCACCGAGCTGCGACTTGACTCCGGCACGCTCTCCCCGCTGCTCAAGCGGCTGGAAGGCGCGGGCCTGGTGGTCCGCCGGCGGTCGGCGCGGGATGAGCGGCGGGTCGAGGTGGGCCTCACCGAGCAGGGGCGGGCGCTGCGGGAACAGCTCTGCGACGTTCCGCTGCGGATCGCCCTGGCCACCGGGCTGGGCATCGACGAGCTTGTCGCGTTGCGCGACACGCTCACCCGGGTCACCGACACGATCCACCGACAGAAGGAGCAGTGACTCTCATGCAGGTTCTCTACACCGCGTCCGCGACCGCCACCGGCGATGGCCGCGACGGCCACGTCGAGACCTCCGACGGCACCCTCGCGCTCGACCTGGCCGTGCCGAAGGAGATGGGTGGCGCCGGTGGTGCCGCTAACCCCGAGCAGCTCTTCGCCGCCGGTTACGCGGCCTGCTTCCACAGCGCGCTGCGGATCGTGGGTCGCCGGGCCAAGGCCGACGTGAGCGACTCCGTCGTCGCGGCCGAGGTGGGCATCGGGCCGAACGGCAGCGGCGGTTTCGGGCTCACCGTGCAGCTCGTCGTCGACCTGCCCGCCGTCTCCCGCGAGGCCGCCGAGCAGATCGTCGAGCAGGCCCACCAGGTCTGCCCGTACTCCAACGCGACCCGTGGCAACATCGACGTCACGCTCACCGTCCGCGAGACCCTGGGCGCGTGACCTCGCCGCCCAGGCCCCCATCCGCGGACGAGAGGACTACCACCCCGTGACCAGCAACCGCGAGATCCACCTGGCCAGCCGCCCCCAGGGCTGGCCCACCGCTGACACCTTCCGGCTCGTCAAGACCGAGGTGCCGACACCCGGACCGGGCCAGATCGTGGTCCGCAACCAGTACATGTCAGTCGACCCGTACATGCGGGGACGGATGAACGACGTCAAGTCGTACGTCGCGCCGTTCGCCCTCGACGCACCGCTCGACGGTGCCGCGATCGGCGAGGTGGTGGCCAGCGAGGCGGCCGACGTCGCCGTCGGCACCACAGTCCTGCACGGGCTGGGCTGGCGGGAGTACGCGCTGCTCGACGCCACCGCCGCCCGGCCGGTCGACCCGGGTGTCGCCCCGGTCAGCGCGTACCTCAGCGTGCTCGGCATGACCGGGCTGACCGCGTACGCCGGGCTGCTGGAGGTCGCCGCGATGAAGCCCGGCGAGACGGTGTTCGTCTCCGCCGCGGCCGGCGCGGTCGGCAGCCTGGTCGGCCAGATCGCCAAGCTCAAGGGCGCCGGTCGGGTGGTCGGCAGCGCCGGTTCCCCGGCCAAGGTCGAGCGGCTGCGGGCGCTGGGCTTCGACGCCGCCTTCGACTACCACGACGGGCCGGTCCGTGACTCGTTGCGGGCGGCCGCCCCGGACGGCGTCGACGTCTACTTCGACAACGTCGGCGGTGACCACCTGGAGGCGGCCATCTCGGTCATGAACCTGCACGGCCGGGCGGCGATCTGCGGCATGATCTCGCAGTACAACGCCACCGAGCCGCCCGCCGCGCCGCGCAACCTGGCACTTGTCATCGGCAAGCGGCTCACCCTGCGCGGCTTCCTGGTCAACGACCACAACGACGTACGGGCGGCGTTCGTCCGCGACGTCGCCGGCTGGCTGCGCGAGGGAACGCTCTCCTACGACGAGACGATCGTGGACGGCATCGAGAACGCTCCGGAGGCGTTCATCGGCCTGCTGCGCGGCGACAACCTCGGCAAGATGCTCGTCAAGGTGTGACTTCCGATCCGACGCGCGGCGGTGGCCGGCCTCACCGGTCGGTCATCGCCGCCTGTGGGGAGGATAGGCTCGCGGCATGACGGTGGCGGTACGGGTGATCCCCTGTCTGGACGTGGACGCCGGGCGGGTGGTCAAGGGAGTCAACTTCCTCGACCTTCGCGACGCCGGCGACCCGGTGGAGCTGGCGGCGGCGTACGACCGGGCCGGCGCGGACGAGCTGACCTTCCTCGACGTCACGGCGTCCTCCAGCGACCGGGGCACCATGCTCGACGTGGTGCGCCGCACCGCCGAGTCGGTGTTCATCCCGCTGACCGTCGGCGGTGGGGTCCGGCAGGTCGCCGACGTCGACACACTGCTGCGGGCCGGGGCGGACAAGGTCGGCGTGAACACCGCCGCCATCGCCCGCCCGGAGTTGATCGCCGAGATCGCCGACCGGTTCGGCCGGCAGGTGCTCGTGCTCTCCCTCGACGTGCGTCGGTCGCCGGACGGCGGCACACCCAGTGGCTTCGAGGTCACCACGCACGGTGGTCGGCGCGGCACCGGCATCGACGCGGTGTGGTGGGCGCACCGGGGCGCCGAGTTGGGCGCGGGGGAGATCCTGCTCAACTCGATGGACGCCGACGGCACCAAGGCGGGCTTCGACCTGGAGTTGATCGCCGCGGTGCGAGCCGTGGTGGACGTGCCGGTGGTGGCCAGTGGGGGCGCCGGCGAGGTGGCCCACTTTCCGCCCGCTATCGGCGCCGGCGCGGACGCGGTGCTCGCCGCGAGCGTCTTCCACTTCGGCGAGTTGACAGTCGCCGAGGTCAAGGACGCGCTGCGCGGCAGTGGCCACCCGGTGCGCTAGCCAGACGGGGCCGCCGTCCGCGCCGGGCCCAGGTGGTACGCGTCGTGCGCGATCAGGTTCGCGAATGCTCCCGCCCACGCCCAGCACCGGGTGCAGGTGCCGCAGATCGGGCATAACCCGCGTCGCTGCTCATGCTCGGCCAGAACCCGCCACCATCGGGCCAGTTGCTCCGGCCTGGGCGCACTCACCGGGCTCCATCCGTGTTCGCGAGGATCGCCGCGACTGACACCTGTGCCTCGAAGCACCACCCGCCGGCACAATCCGGTACGGGTCCGGCGCACGTGTGCCCCCGCAACCGCACCATGCCGCCGACATGCTGCGGGTCCACCACCACCGCCCACACCAGTTCGTCGCGTTTGGTCGGATTCGGGCTGATCTCCCACGCCAGCAGGTGCAGCAGAGTGCCCGCAGGCACCTGAAGGCTGTCGGTCATGTTCGGCTTCGAGGGCAAGGGGTGTCTGCCTTTCCGGTGATGTCCACAGATCCCGTCGATCCGGTCGGAAGCTGCAGCGTCAGATGGACTACTACGTCGATCGTGGCCGATAAGCTGGGCCTACGGCACGCGTGCGCGGTGTGCACACGCTCCTGCACACGCTGGGGGTCGGAGATGGACACCTTCGGGCAGCTGCTCAGACGGCATCGCGAGAGCGCCGGGCTGTCCTTGCGGCAGCTCGACTCGCTCATCCACTTTCAGTACAGCCACATATCCCAGGTCGAGCGCGGTGAGCGCCGCCCCACCGAGGCGCTGGCCACGAACTGTGACCGGGTCCTGGGCGCGGACGGCACGCTCATCGAGGCGTACCGGATCGAGCGGGCCGGCACCACCGACATGCACAGACGCGCCATGCTGCGTGCCATGACCGCCTTGGCCGCCGCACCCGCTGTCGCGCCCCTGGCCGGGTTGGAAGCCCTTCGTCACGGCCTCGGCGACATGGTGACGCCCGACCGCGATGAGTGGGAGCAGATCGCGGCTGACCACGGCCACGGCTACTACCGGCAATCTCACGCCGCCCTGATGGCCCAACTGGGTGCTGACCTGACCGTGCTGCAACACCAACTCGCCGCTGACAGTGGTGTACGCCGAGCTGGCCTCCTGCGGGCTGCCTCGCGTCTGTCCGTCATCGTCGCGCTGAGTCTTGTCGCGTCGGGGCAGACCGTGATGGGGCGGCGCTGGTGGAAGACCGCCCATCGGGTCGCCGACGAGTCCGGGGACACCGAGACCCGGGTTCTGGCGCGGGCGTGGGATGTGGTGAACAGCTGCTACGACGGGCGCTCGCCGTCGGCGGTCGTCGTCCTGTCGGACGAGGTGTTGCCTATGCTGGGCCGCCAGGCCACGGCGGCGGCGTGCGGGCTGCTCGCCGGCCGAGCCCAAGCCCTGTCGTTGGCCCGGCGGCACGCGGACGCGGTGGCGACGGTGCGGCAACTCGCCGATCTCGCCCAGCAGTTGCCGGCCGCGATCGTGGACGACGTGGAGTCGTTGTGGGGGTGGCCGGAACATCGGTTCCACCACACCGAATCGTGGGTTTACACACACGCCGGCCGGCTGGTCGATGCTGAGGCCGCGCAGGAGCGGGCCCTCGACCTGTATCCGGCGTCCCAGGCGCGGCTACGTGCGCAGGTGCAACTCCAGCAGGCTGCCCGGCTGATTCGGGGCGGGCACATTCCCGACGGGTTGCGGTACGCCGCCGACACGCTTGACGCGCTGCCAGCTCACCTGCACAACCACCTGCTGCGGTCGGTGGCAACACAGGTCGCAGCCGCCGTACCCAGGACGGAGCGGTCCCGGCCCGCGTTCGTCGACCTCACCGACCGGGTTCGCGCCTAGGGTTCTCGCCATGCCCGTGACGTACACCGTGCACACTCCCGGATCGGCCGCTGCCGTACTTCCGGCGCTGGTGCGCTTGTACGGGGTGGTCTATGCGGAGCCGCCATACAACGAGGGACCGGATCAGGTGGCCGGGTTCGCCGACGGCTTGCCCGGTGAGACGGGGCGTTCCGGGTTCAGCCTTGTCGTCGCCGACGACGCGGGCCTACTGGTCGGTGCCGCGTACGGCTGGACGATGCCGGCCGGCCGGTGGTGGACACGCGCCGACACTGAGCCACCCAGCGACCTTCTGAACGCCGACAAGTTCGCGGTGATGGAGTGGGTCGTGCATCCCGACCGGCGCGCCGTGGGCATCGGCGCGGAACTCATCCGCAGGCTCCTGAACACGCGATCCGAGCCGTGGGCGACCCTGGCGTCCAACCCGGCCGCACCCGCCCGCGCCATCTACCGGCGCGCGGGTTGGCAGCAGGTCGGCGGGTCGGCGATGCCCGACGGCACTCCTATGCACCTGCTCGTCCTGCCGCTACCGGCAGCACCCGGCCCGCGTCGCTGACTGCCGCGCGACCTGGCGCGACCGGCCTTCGGCCGGGTCAGCGCTCCCCGGAGTGCCCCTCGGGTGAGCGACGCGGGGTGGGAATCGACCGGACCGCGTACTCCTGGACGGCAGCCGCGTGGTCGGCCTCGTCGAGGATCCAGTCGGCGCTGCCGGGCGCGTGCCGGCGGGTCAACACTCCCTGCACGGTGTCCACCATTGTCGCCACACCCGCGCGCGGGCGGGTGCGCCACAGTTGCTCACCCTCGGCGGTGATCCGGAACCAGCCGTCGGCGACGCTCACCAGCCCGGCGCCCACCAAACGCTGGACCGCGACCTCCACCTCGTGTCGCTGCGGAATCGCGTGGTTGAGGTGGTCGGCGGTGGAGAGCACGTCGGTCAGTCGGACACCCTCCGGCCGGCGGCTTGTCGCCGACCGACGGTGCCGTCCGGCCCCGCTCGCGATGACGAGCGACACGAAGATCCAAGCGTCGTTCCAGCGCCAACCGTTCTCCCCCATGCAGAGATGATGACGGCGCGCGTCGCGGAAGGGAACACCCACCCGCCAACCGGTACGCGGCACCACCGCCCCGTACCGGTTCGTGAACGGTCGGTGAAGGTTCAGCCCGCTGGCGTGGCCGGCGCGGGGTTGCCCGGCGGGGCCGCGGGGCGCTCGGGCGTGGCGCCCTCCGGCACGGCGAACAGCGGGATGAAGAACTGGGACAACGGGCCGATGGCCAGCGCGTACGCCACAGTGCCCACACCGACGGTGCCGCCGAGCAGCGCGCCCAGCACCAGCACGGTGACCTCGATGACGGTGCGCACCAGTCGGACCGACCGGCCGGGCCGGCGGGCCACGTACCCGGTCATGAGACCGTCGCGGGGGCCGGGCCCCAATCGGGCGCCCAGGTACAGGGCGGTGGCGGCGCCGTTGGCGACGATGCCGGTGATCAGCATCGCGATCCGGACACCGAGCGGGTTGTTCACGGGCAGCAGGGGCACTGTGGCGTCCACTACCAGGCCGACCACCACGACGTTGCTCACCGTGCCAAGGCCGGGCCGTTGCCGCAGCGGGATCCACAGCAACAGGACCAGCGCGCCGACGCCGATGGTGACAGTGCCGAAGGAGAGCCCGGTCAGCTCGGAGAGCCCCTGGTGGAACACGTCCCACGGGTCGAGGCCCAGGTAGGAGCGGATCATCAGGGCCATGCTGACGCCGTACAGCGCGAGCCCGAGGTAGAGCTGGACCAACCGTCGAACCGGCCGGTGCCGCAGATTGCCAAGCAGTGCCATGCATGCCACCCTAGGTGCCAATCCTCGCCGAGGAAGAAGCCAATATCCGAGGAGTGGCTATGACCGGGCAGGTCCGCGGTGTCCAATTGGCCCGTCTGCTCGGGCAGTGGCATGCCCTGCCGGGCCGCCGGCGCAGCCCCGACTACGCCGCGCTGGCCGGCTCGGTGCGCGGGCTGCTCGCTGACGGCCGGCTGCCCCTGGGCGTCCGACTGCCGTCGGAACGGGAGCTGGCCGAGGCGCTGCGGATCAGCCGGACCACTGTCACCGCCGCGTACCGGCAGCTGCGCGAGACCGGGCACCTGGCCAGCCGTCGAGGCGCCGGCAGTTGGACGATGCTGCCCGGCAACCACCGGGTGGCCAGCACCGGCCTGTGGACCCCGCTGGACGACCGGGACATGCTCGACCTCGGCGTCGCGGCGCTGGCCGCCCCGCCGCAACTTCTGTCGGCCGCGCGGGCCGCCACCGAGGACCTGCCCCGCTACCTGAGCGGCGCCGGTTACCACCCCACCGGCATCATCGAGCTGCGCGAGGCGGTGGCCGAGGCGTACACCGCACGGGGTCTGCCCACCTCGGCCGACCAGATCATGGTCACCAGCGGCACCCAGCACGCACTGGACCTGGTGCTGCGCCTCGCCCTCGCCCCGGGCGGTTCGGTGCTCGTCGAGTCGCCGACCTACCCCAACGCCCTCGCGGCGCTTGCCGGCCGGCGGGCCCGGATCAGCACCCACGGTCTGGCCGCCGACACCGGCTGGGAGCCCGACCTGCTGCTGGGCAGCCTCCGACAGACCCGGCCCAAGCTGGCCTACCTGATTCCGGAGTTCCAGAACCCGACGGGGCACCTGATGCCCGCCCCGTTGCGCGAACGCGTGGTGGCCGCGGCGCACGCGGTCGGCACCGACCTGATCATCGACGAGTCCTTCGTGGACCTGTCGATGGACGGCACCGAGCCGCTACCCCCGGTCGCCACGTACGACCGGCACAGCCGGGTGATCAGCATCGGGGGAATGAGCAAGCCGTACTGGGGTGGCCTGCGGATCGGCTGGGTGCGCGCGTCCGCGCCGCAGGTGCAGCGACTGGCCGCCGTCCGGGTCGGGGTCGACATGGCAAGCCCGGTGCTGGACCAGTTGGTCGCCGTCCACCTGCTCGCCGACGCCGAGGCGATCGTCGCCGACCGCCGCGTCCAGTTGGCCGTCCAGCGCGACGCTTTGCTCGGCGCGCTGGCGCACCGACTGCCGGAGTGGCGTGTCACAGTGCCACGGGGTGGCGTGACGCTCTGGGCGGAGTTGGACGGTCCCGTCTCGAGCGCCCTGGCCCGGGCCGCGGAGGAGGTCGGCGTACGGCTGGCTCCCGGCCCTCGGTTCGGCCTGGACGGCACCCTGGAGCGTTTCCTGCGGCTGCCGTTCACCCTGCCCGCGGCGGACCTCGTGGAGGCCGTCGGGCGGATCGCCGCGATCCGCTACGACCTGGACCGGGGCGGCCGGCAACGGTGGCGCGAGCCGGCGGTCATCGCCTGAGCGCCCCCTGACCGCCGATGCCGGTGGCCCCGCACCCAGAGCGGGTACGGGGCCACCGGCGACGCGTCAGAGCTCGGCGAGGCTGCCGGCGTACATCTTGTCGATCTCGGCGGCGAAGTTGCTCTCCACCCCACGCCGCTTGATCTTCAACGACGGGGTGATCTCACCGTCCTCGATCGTCAGGTCACGCGGCAGGATGGCCACCTTCTTGATCGTCTCCCAGCGGTTGAGCTTGGCGTTGAGCTGGGCGACGTACTCCTCGACCATCGTCTGGGCCTCGGCCGACGCGACGATCTCGGTGTAGCTGCGCCCTTCGAGGGGGCCGCCGGCGACCCAGCCCCGGATCGCGTCCGGGTCCAGGGTGACGAGCATCGTGCAGAAGTTGCGGGCCTGACCGACGACCACGGCCTGCGAGGTGTACGGGCAGATGGCCTTGAACATGCCCTCGATGTGCGACGGCGCGATGTACTTGCCGCCCGAGGTCTTGACCAGGTCCTTCTTGCGGTCGGTGATGCGCAGGTAGCCCTGCTCGTCGAGGGTGCCGATGTCACCGGTACGGAAGAAGCCGTCCTCGGTGAACGAGGCGGCGGTCTCGGCCGGCAGGTTGTGGTAACCGCGCATCACCGGCCGACCCCGTACCAGGATCTCCCCGTCGGTGTCGATCTTGCACTCGAGGTCGCCCATCGCCTGGCCCACGGTGCCGATCCGCAGCCCGGCCGGCGGGTTGACGAAGTTGCCGGCGCTGGTCTCGGTCAGGCCGTAGCCCTCGGAGATCGGCAGGTTCGCGGCGGCGAAGAAGGTGGCGATCTCGGGGCTGAGCGGTGCCGCGCCGGACACCAGCACCCGCATCCGGCCGCCCAGGCGGGCCTGGAGCTTGCTGAACACCAGCTTCTCGGCCAGCCCGTAGCGCAGCTTCAGCCCGGCCGGCACCGGCTTGCCGGCCTGCTCCAGGGCGATCTTCTCCTTGCCGACACCGACGGCCCAGCCGAAGATCTTCGCCTTTGCCCCGCCGGCACCCTGCGCGGTGGTCACTGCCTTGTTGTAGACCTTCTCGAAGACGCGGGGGGCCCCGCACATCAGAGTCGGACGGATGACCGAGAGGAGGTCGACGAGCTTGTCCACCCGCCCGTCGACGTAGGTGGGCAGGCCGACGTGGATGGCGCCGCAGAGCAGAGTCTTGCCGAACGAGTGCGCCAGCGGCAGCCACAGGTACTGCAGGTCGTCGTCGCGCAGCAGCCCGACCTCCGCCTGCGCCACGGCCTCCCAGCACCAGCCGCCGTGCAGCAGCTCGACGCCCTTGGGTTGGCCGGTGGTGCCGGAGGTGTAGATCAGGGTCGCCAGGTGGTCCGGGCCGATGCCGGCCACCAGCATGTCGATCAGCTCCGGCTCGGCGGCCAGCGCCTGCGCGCCGCGCTCCTCCAGGTCGGCGAGCGTCAACTGCGTGATCGCGGCGGTCGGGTCGACAGCGCCGTCGAGCAGCACCACGTGGGTGAGCGCGGGCAGGGTCGCCCCGGCGATCTTCGCCGCCTGGGCCGGGTTCTCCGCGAACAACACTGTCGAACCGGAGTCGGCGATGATGTACGTCGCGTCCGCCGGCTCGGTGGTCGGGTAGACGGTGGTGGTCGCGCCGCCGGCACACATGATGCCGAGGTCGGCGATTACCCACTCCAACCGGGTGTTGGCGAGGATCGCGACCGGGTCCTCCTGGCCGACGCCCAGGCCGTGCAGGCCGGCGGCGACAGCCTTCGCGCGCTGGCCCACCTGGGCCCAGGTCAGCCAGACAGGCCCCGAATTGTCAGGGTTCGGGGACGCGAACGCGTTCCGGTCGGGGGTGGCCGCCACGCGCTTGAGGAACATGTCCGGGATGGAGCGGTACGGTACATCGAGAGCCATCGCTGTAGCCGCCTTCGGGGGTGGTGGCGTGACGGTCGTCACGTCATGATGGTTACCGAAGAGTATTGCCTGTTGCCGTGCATCGGCTAGCCCTGGTGATCGTCCGGCCGTCCCATCCCGCCAACCGGTACGGCCGATCAGGCGTACCGGGCGGCCACCACCGACCAGTCGTAGGTGGCCCGGACCCAGTTGCGCCGAGCGGCCAACGCGTCGCGCATCCCGTCGTCGCCGACGGCGCGGAGCGCCTCCTCCGCGGTCAGGTACGTCGCCAACCCCTGATTGAACCGGTGCGCCGCACTGCGCAGCGCGGTCACCTCGTCCGCGTCGTTGCCCTGGGCGATCACCGTGACCAGGTTGTGCGCGTCCGGGTCGGTCTGGCTCTCCTTGCCGTACGAGAAGAGGTCGTTGCACCAGCAGACCAGGTCCACCGCCAACAGGTCCAGGGCGACCAGCCCCGGGTCGGCGCGCTGGGTCGGCCCGGAGGGCCGCGTCGACGCCAGGTCGGTCAGGGTGAGGCAGGGGTGCACGCCGCCGATGTGCCGGCGCAGTTGCACGTACTCCGCCACCTCGGGCACGCGCCGACGCTCCCGGTTGCCCGCCTCCCAGAGCAGCGCCAACAGGTACTCCCGCATCTGGCTCACGAACCGCAGCAGCAGACCGGCGTGATCGTGCAGTCGGGTCCGGCGGCAGAGGTCGTGCAGCGCGTCACCCAGCGGCCCGACGGCGGGCGGTACGACGTACGGATCACCGCAGCGGTCCAGCACGTCGAGCAGGGTGCTGATCGCCGGGCCCAGGCGCACCGGGTCGGCACCCAGGCCGTCCTCGTCGCAGGCGTCGTCCATGACGAAGAGCCAGCTGATCAGGTCGGTGAGCAGCCGCAGGCCCTCCACCGAGCCGTCCGGGCACGCACGACCGGCCAGTCCGGCGGCGTCGGCCCGTTCCAGGCGGTGCACGCGTTGGCTGGAATCGACCAGACCGAACGTGCGCGCCCACTCGATGCTCTCGCTCGCCACCTGGTCGGTGGCACGGTGGCGACCCGTGGCAAACGGGGGTTCCCGCAGCGCCGAAATCGCGAAGTCCCGCACAGTGAGCCCCCACTCCGTACCGCCCGGCGCGGAGCGGCGCGGTGAAGCGTACGGGAGGAAGTATCTGCATCTTTCGCTGGGTGTGGGAAATTCCACAGTGATTCAGTGACCATTTACGTGCAGAAAGTCACATGCCCAGCTTGGAGGCCCGCAGCCGCTGCGCCGCCTCCGCCGAACCGTTCAGTTGGACCCGGGCCACCCGTTGCCGGCCGGAGAGGAACAGCACCAGCTCGGCCGGGGCGCCGACCAGGCGCAACGGCTCACCGTCGCGACCGACGGACACCTCACCGTGGCCGGGCGCCTGCACGTAGAGATCCGCCGGGAAGCGGCGAAGTGCCATCCGGGCCATCGGGGCCGCCCGCTTCCAGAGGGCGCTCTGGAGGCCCTCGGAGAGATCGCGCGGCTGCCAGCCGGAACCAGCCCGCCGGACGTCCTCGTGATGGATGAAGAACTCCATCGTGTTGGCCACCTCGTCGGTGAGCGGGTTGCTGACCGGGCTCCACCGCGGCGGCCGGCGCACCTGTGCCACCAGTTCGGGATAGGGCCGTCGGGCGAGCCGCAGACGGACCCGCTCGGCGTAGCCGCGCAGCGGCGGCAGCACGATCCCACCTGCCGCGTCCGGACGCCGCTCCCGCAGCACCAGGTGCGCGGCGAGGTCGCGGGTCGCCCAGCCCTCGTTGACAGTGGGGGCGTCCGGCCCGAGGGCCAGGAGAAGATCGGCCAGCGCCTCGCGCTCGGCTCGGGCGTACCGCGACATGGCCCGATCGTAGGCCCGCCGGCCCGTCGGCGCTCGGCGGCGGACGCCGGTCGGCGCCGCAGGCACGTCGACGTCCGGTACGTGACGGTCGACATATCCCGTCAGGGTCGGCGGTGCTGGCCCCGACCGGTAAGGATGAGGGAGATAATTGCGGCTTACGGCGGGGGCGAGCGTGGCGAGCAAGACAAGTCGGGACGTTCTCAGTCGAGGGCTGGGGGTCCTGCGACAGGCGATCCGTGAGCAGCCGCGGATCTTCGCGGTGGCGGTCGTCGGCAGCGTGCTCTTCGGCGGAATGATCATTGTCAGTGCCCGGGTCGTCGGGTCGGTCATCGGCGAGGTGGCGCTTCCGGCCATCGAACGCGGCAAGGTGGGCTCCGGCACCCTGGCGCTGGCCGCGGCAGCGTTGTTCGGGATCAGCGTGGTGCGGGTGGCGGGCATCTTCGGCCGCCGGCTCGGTGCCGGCTACATGCAGTACCGCCTCCAGGCCTCCTACCGCCGCAGGGTCACCCGCCGGTACCTGGAGCTGCCGCTGTCCTGGCACCACCGCAACTCCACCGGCACCCTGCTGTCGAACGCCAACTCGGACGTGGAGGCAGCCTGGTACCCGATCGCGCCGCTGCCCTTCGCCGTCGGCACGTTGGTGATGCTCGTCGGCGCGATCGTGTCGCTCTTCGCCACCGACTGGGCACTCGCCCTGGTCGGCCTCGCGGTCTTCCCCGCGCTGTTCGCGCTCAACGTCGTCTACTCCCGCCGGATGGCCCCCCGCCAGGCCCGGGCGCAGCGCCTGCGCGCCGAGGTCAGCGGGATCGCCCACGAAAGCTTCGACGGCGCCCTGGTGGTCAAGACGATGGGTCGCGAGGCCCAGGAGACCGCCCGGTTCGCGGGCCGCGCCGGTGAGCTGCGCGACTCGTTGATCGCTGTCGGTCGGCTGCGCGGCATCTTCGACCCACTGCTGGAGACGCTGCCCAGCCTCGGCACCCTCGCCGTCCTCGTCGTCGGGGCGTTCCGGCTGCGCCAGGGCGCGATAAGCGTGACCGAGCTGGTCAGCGTGGCCTTCCTCTTCACAGTGCTGGCCTTTCCGGTGCGGGCGATCGGTTGGGTGCTGGCCGAGCTGCCGCGCAGCGTCGCCGGCTGGGACCGGGTGCGCCGGGTGCTCGACGCCACCGGCGAGATGCCGTACGGGCAGCGGGTGCTCGACCCGGTCGGGGCGGGCCCGGCCAGCCTCACCTTCGACGACGTGCACTACTCCTACCCGCCGGCCGAAGCCCACCCGCCCGGCGCGCAGGTCCTCGGCGAGGTCGGCTTCACGGTGCTGTCCGGTCGGACGGTGGCCCTGGTGGGGCCGACCGGCGCCGGCAAGTCCACCATCGCGTCGCTGGCGGTGCGCCTCGTCGACCCGGACTCCGGCACCGTGTGCCTGGACGGCGTGGACGTGCGCGAGCTGACCTCGGCGTCGCTGGCCGGCACGGTGGCCCTGGTCGCACAGGTGCCCTTCATCTTCGACGACACGGTCCGCGCCAACATCGCCCTGGACCGGCAGGGCGTCGACGACGAAGTGGTCTGGGCGGCGCTGCGGCTGGCCGAGGCGGACGGTTTCGTCGCCGCGCTGCCCGACGGCCTGGACACCATGGTCGGCGAACGGGGCACGTCGCTCTCCGGCGGCCAGCGCCAGCGGCTCACCCTGGCTCGTGCGCTGGCCGGTCGACCGCGCCTGCTGGTGCTCGACGACGCGACAAGCGCCGTCGATCCTCGAGTGGAGGCGGCCATCCTGGCCGGGTTGCGGTCGTCGACCGCCGTGGCGGGGGTGCCGGCCGCGTCGATCCTGGTGGTCGCGTACCGCCGGGCCACCATCGCGCTGGCCGACGAGGTCATCTACGTGGAGCAGGGCCGGGTGGTCGCCCGGGGCACCCACAGCGAGTTGTTGGCCACCGTGCCCGGCTACGTCGACCTGGTCACCGCCTACGAGCAGGCCGAGGTCGAGCGCGCGCAGGAAAGTTCGTACGGCGACGACGTGGTGCCGGTGCCGTCGGGCCTGGAAATCGAGGTGGATCGGTGAGCGCGAGGAGTGCAGCGCAGCGGAGCCCCGCAGTCGCGAACGAAAGGCCAGCCCGGTGAGCGCGAGGAGTGCAGCGCAGCGGAGCCCCGCAGTCGCGAACGAAAGGCGTACCCGGTGAGCGCGAGGAGTGCAGCGCAGCGGAGCCCCGCA